>JANXVI010000192.1 GCA_025351745.1 Rhodoferax sp. | reverse complement strand
CACTGCAATGGGTCGATAGCGCGAATGCAATGCTAGGCGCCGTGCGTGCATGGAATCTCCCAACTGGAGACGGTTACGCCTGGTGCGCTGGCGAGGCCGCTGCGATGGCCGCGCTGCGCAAGATACTGATTGACGAGAAAGGCCACGACCGCCATGGCATCCGCGCGGCGGCGTACTGGAAGCAAGGGGCAGTGGCCCACCACGAGAATATTGAAGATTGAGGCCTTTAGCCCTCGTGCAATATGGATTAGCAGCTATTAATTAGATAGCGACTGCGTTTCCGGTGGCATGGTGCTTGTCCTGCTGGCGGCGGTTCTTCACTAACACGGCAGGGGCATCCTCTGATACGGGTGTGACCGCCTGTAGCGTAAGCGTGACACAACTGCGATGGGGACCGCCTGCGCTTATGCTACCAAAAACGCCAAGGTAAAATCCGCCCAAAATTTTTCAAAAAGGGCGGTTGCATGGGACTACTTATCGAACTATTGGGGCTGCTGCTTGCAGTGGCTATTGCCTTGGGTGCGCTCAAGCGCAACGGAGTTGACATTGGGTGGCTCAACCCTTTTACGTTCTTCCACCGCCTGCGATGGAAGCAGAAATCCAGTGTCCCCCCGCTGTACGGTCTGGACCACCCTATCGACGTGGTGGGGGTCCTGGCGTTGGCGGCGGTGCAGACCTCGGGCATTGTGACCAGCAAACAGAAGGAAGGCGTGCTGGCTTTGCTGTGCCAGCACCTGAGCATGGACGAAGCCGATGCCAACAAACTGTGGATACTCAGCTCCCACCTGCTACGCCACCGGGCGTTGGACGCGCGCGAAGTGCCGGCCGTGTTGGAAAAGTCAGCTGAAAAGTTTAGCGACTACCACCAGCAAACCTTGATGAATATTGTCAAGGCAGCCATCACCATTGAGCCCCCACAGAATGCGGCGCAGACCGAACTGTTGGCAGCACTCGATGCGTTCTTTAGCAAAGCCAAGGCGGCGCCAGCGACCTGGTAGTAACCGCCTGCCGCGCAACACGGAACCTTTCTTGCAAGGTCTTGGTGATGGCCGCTAGCCCTCGGTTTATAAGAGTAAACCGCTATTGATTAAATAGCAAACCCTACTTTTATTGCGCCTTGGATTATCGAATCAGAACCGGCGCTGCCAGCATAGCCGTTGCTTGCAGGCTTTGGCTAACGTCCATCGATCAATCTACAACTTGCACTTTCAAAATATTGAACCTTTTGGTGATGGGCCGCGACTCAAACCCGCTAATACAGCGTTCTCACATTTTTTTCGGCTCGCTCTCAGCAATCCAAACCCAAGGAAACCAAAATGAAAATGCAACTAAAGAAACTCTTGGCAGTCATGTGTCTCACAGTCACAGGAAGCGTGATTGCGGCAACTCCACCCAGCACTCCGTTGGTCACTCCAAACGGCAACCTGCAGCCCGTTGTTCTGGCACCTACTCTGACAGGCGTGACAGCACCGGCAGAAATTTTTGCCGGTGATGAATTTACCGTTCACATTCAGGGAACGGGTTTATGTAAATACGTGTTGGATGCGGGCGTGTATACCCACACGGAGCCACCAGCCAGTACCCAGACGCTGCCGAATTGGATAGCTGCTAAACCTTCTGTGTCTTGGTTTCCGTTTCTGACTAAAACAAACGAAAGCTTTCACATCTACACGTTAAAAGTTACCGCAACCGGCACCTGCAAAAGTCCGGGCGGTCAGCCAGTTACCACCACTATGAAAGTGAAACGGCCCGTGCTGGACAACCCCGGCAATTCGCCTGTTGTCGTCCCATTTACAGCAAGCTGCCCAGCGCCATATCTCTATCACACAGACAATTCGGATGGCGGTAAGGGCGAGTTCTATTGCAAAAAATATGAACCCACTTGCCCAGCGGGCTGGACAGGGTCTGTTGATAAAGCTACCGGTACACTAACTTGCAACTCGACACCACAACCAAATATTGCTTGTCCAAAGTCAACGCCAACATGGGCCTCCGGCGCTTCGTATTACAAAGAAAGCTGGGACAAAATGGGCTGCAAGGCGAATGTTCCAGCTAACCTGATTCCAAAATGAATTTGGGCAAAGTCCCAATGGCGGTTGGTCATTTTTGCCAACACAAATCAGTCTGAGCAATATTAGAAATTGAAACCAATTGACGCTCTATAGATTTATAGAGCGTCAATTTCTTCGCCCAACTCAACACCTGTCGCGCTCGTTGCTGGCGTGAAGCCCTTCACCCGCCTTGCACGCTCATCTTCACGTTTTCAAAAAAATCAACACATCGTCGATGAGGCGATGGTTGTGTCTGAAAAACAATCGGAGCGGGGTTTTAGGCTGTTCCATGGGTGACCATGGTGGGTGCGGTTGTAGCAACCAGGTCACTACGAAAATCAGTGCTGGCAAATGCCTTCGCACAGGCCCGCGTGGGCGTGAGCCCGGCTTGCATGGACGTCGAGCAGGCTTATGCCTGTACCTGCGCACTCACTGGATGGAATAAAAATCCCAAGCCAGAGAAGGCTTGAAAAAAGCGTGGCCAAAACGCAGCAGGGTCGCCGCACATAACTTGCGCCATGCCCTTGAACACCGAAGGATCCACACCTCCCGGTTGTCGCTGGTCCGCTACATATATGGCAAGATGGACGCCACCAGCGCTACTGGCTGACACCCTTGTCTCGGTGGAGGGAGATGAACGCGCAACTCCCGCCGCCCCCTGAAAAATCGTCGGCCGAGGTGTCGTAATCCCTTCCTTGGCGCTTTAGTTTGTCACACAGCGTAGTTCAATGTGACCTGGAGAGTGACACCCAGCGCTGAAAAGGAGTTTGTATGCCAGATAGTTCTGCAGTTCCCGCGGCACCACAGCGCAGTGCGCCTGCGCGCTCATCTTGGCTGACGCGGCTGACCCGCCACCCCAAACCGAAACCCAAACTGAATCTTGCCCTGCAGGGTGGTGGCGCGCATGGGGCCTTCACCTGGGGCGTGCTGGATGCCTTGTTGGACCAGCCGGACTTGGAGTTTGAAGGCATCAGCGGTAGCAGCGCCGGGGCCATGAACGCCGTGGTGTTCGCCCATGGCTGGATGAAGGGTGGCGCAGACGGTGCGCGCCAGGGTCTGGCAGACTTTTGGAACGAAGTGGGTCGCCAGATGCCATGGCAAGGGGCGGCCCATGGCGAGGGCGATGCCATGGGCCTGTCGCCTACCACGCGTTTGTTTGCCAGTTGGGCAAGTCACTTCTCACCATCGCAACTCAACCCGTTTGCCTTGAACCCGTTGCGCACTTTGCTGGAACGCCAGATTGACTTTGCGCGCTTGCGCAGCAGCAGCCCCTTCAAACTCTTCATTGGCGCCACCCAGGCCAATACGGGAAAGCTGCGTATCTTCAGAGAAACCGAGTTGACGGTGGGCATGCTGCTGGCCTCGGCCTGCCTGCCCAAGATTCACCATCCGGTAGAGATTGACGGCGAGCCCTATTGGGACGGCGGCTACAGCGCCAACCCTGCAGTGTTCCCGCTCTTTTATGAGTGCCAGTCGCGTAACATTTTGCTGGTGCTGTTGAGCCCGCTGCAGCACGACAACACGCCGCACAGCGTGCAAGAGATTGAAGCCCGCGTATCGGAGTTGACCTTCACTGCGCACTTCATGCGCGAGATGCGCATGCTAGCCCAGGCCACGGCGTTTGCGGGCCACGCATGGCTCAACTGGGGCCGCTTGGACCGACGGCTGCGCAGCATGCGCTTCCACATGGTCGACTCCAGCCAACTGGCGCTCTTGCAGCGCACCGAGACCAAGCTGCTGGCGCATGGACCGTTTTTAGAATTGCTGAGGGAGCACGGCCGACAGCGTGCTGGGCAATGGCTGGCTGACCTTGGGGCCAGCCTGGGGCAGCGGTCGTCAATTGATTTGCAGCAGCTCTTCATGTGAAGAAATGGCCTCTAGCCCTCGCGGAATATAGACACCCTGCTACTAAATTAATAGTGTCTCACTCTATGCGCGGCGGATTGAACTTCTCTTGCAAAAACTGCGAATGGTTGAGGAACGCCTGTGCATCTTGCGTCGCCAAGTCTTCGCTAAGCTCAAGCACCTTGGCGTTAAGGTCGTCCAGCGTGGCGGTGAAAGTCTCTTGCGCGGTGTGCCCATTGGTCAGCCGCTTGGTCATTGCGAACTGCTGCGGGATAGACAAATAAGTCTTTAGCGCATCGGGCAGATACGTCAGCGCGATGTGGCGGGCGTGGAAACTTTCTTCCAGCGACAGTTGGCCCTTGCTGCGCTCCCATTGGTCTAGCAAGAGGTTCAACTGTTTGCACAGGTCCAGCACCTTGCTTTGCAGGCTGGCGGTTAGGCGGCCCTGGGGGTTGTAGTCCACCAACTGGCGCACGGCGCTCAGCGCATTGAGCATACTGGTGCGGGCATCGCCCTGGTCTTCAAATTCCAACGCATCCCAAGGGTTGCCTGACCACTTGGGAAATCCGAACCACATGCCGCCCACGCCAAAACCTGCTGCGTAGCCCAGCACCGCTAGTGCACCGATACCAACCTGCGTCAGGCCCAGACTGCCGAGCACCAGCGCCAGCGTAGACAAGCCTATGCCGCCCCAGTTGGCGGGGGATTGCAGGAAGTCGCTGACCTTGTTCATTGGCTTAGGATCACTGGTAGGCCCGAATGTCCTTGAAAACGCTGTACAGCGAGGCCTTGCGCGCGTCGAATGTGCGCCCACCGGTGGTCGCGACCAGGTCTTTCAAAGCCACCTCGTTGGCCTCGCCAAACAGTACCATGAAGACCGGTATGGCGCGCACATCTTCGGGCAGGGCCGCATAGGCGGCTTTGAACTGGGCCATGTCACGGCCCTTGTTGACTTCGCCGTCGGTGAACGCCACCACGGAGTATTGGTAGCCGGGGTTCTTTTGGCGCTCCTCGTTCATATTGACCAGCGCTTGCAATATCGCGTCGTACAGCGCGGTGCCTCCGTTCATCTGCAGACTATCAACATAGTCGCGCACTTGGCCCAGCACCTTTTGCTTGCCCTCAGTGTCGGCTTGCACTGCCAGTCCCTTGCGTGCGGCGTCTGCCTTGGGTACGCCGGGCAATTGGAAGAACACGGGCGCATAGACCTGCTCGGAGAACGGCAGCATCCACACTTTCTCGCGGCTGGTCAGGCGGGCAATGCGGCCGGTCAGGGACGCGTCGTCACCGGCGATGTATTGCAGCGCTTCTACCAATTGCTGGCGACGACCGTTTTGGTTCATGCTGCCGCTGACGTCCAGTACAAAAGTGGACGCGATGGGCGTGCGGAATTCGTTGAGGTAGGCATTGATGAGGCCGTCTGCCAATGTACGGTCGGTAGAAAAGGGGAGCTCCACCAGCATGCTGTTCTGTGGGAACAGGCCGGCTTGGGCCTTGGCCACTTCGCCATTGACCGGGCGGCGCAGAGTCGTCTTGGCCAGCCAGGTTTGGGCGGTATCGCCTTTGAGATAGGCCACCACTTTGAGGTATTGCTCGCGCTTGGCGTCGTTGAGCAGCATCAACGGGTAGTCGGCCGTTGCCACACCTTCAAACGGGTAGATCAGCGTCAACGGTTCCTTGAGCTTGCCTGACTGATTGAGCGACAGCAGCCAGCTCTCGTAGTTGATGAAGGCATTGACGCGCGTATTCTGCTGCTCGATGAATTTTTCGGTGAGGTAAGTGCTGTTATCGCCCACCAGCTTGTAGCCTTTGATGAAGCCGCTGATAGCCGCCCGGTCTACATCGGCTGCGGTCAATGCCTCAGACTTTTGCGCGGCCGAGGCCACCACGCCCATCAACGCCATGAAGCCCTGGTTGCTGGTGGCCGGGTTGGATAGTGCGTATTTAAGCTGGCCACTTTGCGCCGCCTTGGCTATTGCATTCCATGTGACCTTGCCGGCGACTTCCGGCTTGTCCCAGCCCAATAACTTGGCCTGGCTTTCGCTGACACCCACCACCACGGGAGACAGCATGATTTTTTCTTGCAGCTTCACGCGGGCTTGGCCCTGCGGGTCAGACAGCAAATATTTGGCATTGGCAAACCATGCGGCATCGACATTGGCTTTGCCGGTCTGCACGGCCTCGGTGCTCTCCATAGTGCCGCCAAATTTGAAGCGCAGTTTGACGCCAGTGGAGTCTTCCACCATCTTCTCAAGCGGTTGCGCGTCTTTCAAATCGGTAGTGGCCAGCACGGTGAATGTGTCTACCGCGGTGACCGGAGCGGCGCTGGGCTGAGTGGGTTCTGGCGTCTTTTTGTTGCAGGCAACGAGGCCCAAAACCAGTAACACTGCCCAGCCAAAACGTGTCATGTGTTGCCGCATTGCCATTCCCCTTTTTCGTGTTTGCTACTGCGCCATCTCGCGCGTGATGGTGTCAATCATCTCGGCCATCATGTCGAAGCTGGGTGGGTCTATCACCTGCGTCAGGCGTTCTTCCACGGCCAGGTTGGCTGCCTTGGTGGCCTGTACAAAGTAGGCGCTGTCGGCAATGCGAAAGCCGAAGTCCACCGCCAGGCGTTGCAGCTCGGGGTTGCTGGTCAGCAGATCACCCAGCTTTTTGGCGCGGTCATTGGTGGCTACGAAAACTACCTTATTGAACAGCGTGGGTTGGGGGTAAAGCAGCACCATGCCGGGGCTAAGGCCCTTTTTCCCCAACGCGTAGCTGACGACCTGGTTTTCGTAGATGAAGGCCATTGGCGTCTTGCCAATGCCTATCGACAGGTAATCATCGAAGTTGCCGTTGACATAGTTCTCTTGGTAGCCTTGGCGCTTGAACAGGCCCACCACACCGAGGGCGGCTTTCCTCGCGGCTTCGCGGTCGGTGACCAATTCGCCACCGTTGAAGGCGTAGCTGGTCAGCGCCAAGTACATGGCGGCCGAATTGCTCTTGCGAACATCGGTGGTGGAGACCAGCACGCTCTTGTTCACCTCATAAGCTTGCGCACCCTTAAGGTCCTTCCAGCGCTTCTTGTCCAGCATCAGTTGCGTCAATTTGGCCAGGTCCACATGCCACACACCAGGGCTGGCCTCGGTCGCCATGCCGTTGGCGCCCAGGATCTGTGCGATGGGTGTCCAGGAAGCAATCACCATGGGCGTGTAAATGGGGGAGTAAGCCGTGGCGGGAATGTTCGCCTTTTTGGCTGCGTCACCAATCTGGTTGGCTGCCACCACGCCGGAGGAAAAGAAGAAGTCCGGTGTTTGCCCGGGTATGACTCGGGCGGCCATGTCGCGTGATCCTATGCGTTGAACTTTCAGCGTGAAGCCGTTATCGCGCAGTGCCTTTTGCACGCGAGGATCCTGAAAATAGGGCTCCACATCGACGGCTATCAGGCCCGAGACCTCTTGCCTCTCTACCGCACCGGTCAGTTTGCCGGCCAGGCCTGTCAAAATGCCCGGGCTGGCGTCAGGCGCGGGTAGCCGCCCAGTCTGGTACACAGAGAAGTAGGCCGCCGCGCCAAATACCGCCAGCAGCCCCACCGTCACAATCGCCTTGCCTGCTTTGTTCATCGGCGCAGTATCGCGCAAAATGCGCAGTGGTCAGAAGGCGGCCCAGCGATATTCCATACAACTGTCTATGTGAACAATGAACGACCTGAACAAGCGTAAAAGCTACGCCGTTGCCAACAGCCTGGTGAATCGGCGGACAACTGCCGCAGCACTTGCACCCAAAGCGCCTGTGGCGCA
>JANXVI010000163.1 GCA_025351745.1 Rhodoferax sp. | reverse complement strand
CGCAGCGTGCGCAGCGGTTCGATCAGCACCAGCTCGGCGCGGTTGAAATCGCGGAACTGCTCGTAGCCATCCACCAGCGCGCCGAGCTGGCGCGTGCGCTGGCTGCGGTCGCCGCTGAGCAGCATCCAGAAGTCTTGCACGGCCGGGCCGGTGCGGGCATCGTCCAGGTCGACGAAATGCGGGCCGGGGCCGGCTGTGGCGGCAGCGCTGGTGGGCGTCCACAGAATATTGCCCGGGTGGCAGTCGCCATGCAGGCGGAGTACGGAAATCCCGGTATCGTTAGAGCCATTCTCGCCGCTAGCCCTCGCCAACGTTGCGTGGGTAGCTACCAAATCAATAGCGTCTTGGCAAACCTTGGTCCAGGCGGATTGCACGTCCAGCGGCACCTTGTCGTGCCCCAGCAGCCACTGCATGGGCTCGACGCCAAAGCTTTGCACGTCCAGGGCCGGGCGGCTGGCGAAGGGCTTGGCCGCGCCCACGGTGTGGATGCGGGCCAGGAAGCGGCCTATCCACTCCAGCACTTCGCCGTCGTCCAGTTCGGGCGGGCGGCCGCCGCGGCGTGGACTGGCGCTGAAGCTGAACCCTCCGAAGTGGTGCAAGGTTTCGCCCATCAGCTTCAACGGCCCAATCACCGGCACCTCGGCTGCCATCAGCTCGGCGGCAAAGTCGTGCTCCTCCTGGATCTGTTCGTCGGTCCAGCGCTCGGGCCGGTAGAACTTGGCGACCACGGCGCTGCCGTCTTCCAGTTGCACCTGGTAGACACGATTCTCATACGACGACAGGGCGGTCAGTCGGCCGTCGCCTCGCAGGCCCACGCTGTCCAGTGCGTCCAGCACGACATCCGGCGTTAACGCCTCAAACGGATGGCGCATTCAGTCCTTTTTGCCATCGCGGGGCATCAAGAACATCGACAGGCCCACGGCGATCAGGATCACGGGCCACCAGGTCGAGAACAACTCGGCCAGGCTGAAATTGATAAGCCCCAGATTCTTGAGCAGAAAAAATACGCCGAACAGAACCAGTGTGATGGCAGCAACATTACCTCGCATGGTGAACTCCCTCTTCGCAAAAATATGGAAGAGGCATTGTCGCAAGGTTTGGGCGAAGGCGGGCGCTTCTAGAATGAGCGCATGAAACTCCTGCGCAAACCCCTGCTCGCGGCCCTGTGCGCGTGTGCATGCGGCCTGATGACGGCTGCCACCCAGGCGGCAGACCTTGCTATCCCCGCTTTGAGCGAACCCCAACAGTCACAGGCCACCAGCGTGTATGCGGCACGCCGTGCCGCGCTGATGAAGGCGATGGGCGAGGGTGTCGCAGTGGTCTATGCCGAAGGGGGAGAGGATTACGCGGGCTACCGCCAATCGGGCGATTTCTTTTACCTCACCGGTGTACAAGAAAAGGGCGCGGTGCTGGTTCTGGCACCTAAGGAAAGAACCTACAAAGAGTTTTTGTTTTTGCCCAGCCGCGATACCGAGGCCGAGCGCTGGACGGGTGAACGCGAACCGATCGCCGCTGCGTTGCGCACCAAGTACGGTTTTGAAAAGGTCATGCGCACTGGCTCCTTCATGGGTACGTTGATCGGCTTGGTCAGCCGTTCACCAACCCTCTGGCAAGTCACGCGCCCCTCCGCCGGCGAAGGCAAGCCCAAGGATCTTGAAGTCTATGGAAAGGTGCAAGGCAAGCTTGCCGGTGTGTCGACCAAAACTCTGGGATGGACGCTGGCACAAATGCGCGCCAAACACGATGTCGCCGAGTTGGCGCTGATGCAGCGGGGTATCCGCATCAGTGAAGAGGGACACCTGGCCGCCTGGCAAATGGTGAGGCCCGGCGTGTCTGAAGCGGCAGTGCGGGCCGAGGCCGAGCGCGTGTGGCGGCGCAGTGGCAGCCGTCGCAACGCGTACGACAGCATTGTGGGGTCTGGCGAGAATTCCACCATCCTGCACTACCCGCGCAGCGAACGCATCATGCAAGACGGTGAGTTGGTGCTGATGGACATGGCCGCCGAATATGCCCATTACGCCAGTGACATCACGCGTACGCTGCCCGTCAGCGGCACGTTTACGGCTGAGCAACGCAAGGTCTATGACGTGGTGCTCAGGGCGCAGCAAGCCGCCTTCGCCCTGGTCAAGCCGGGTGCCATCTACGAGGACCTGGACAAAGCCGCGCGCAAGGTGATTGACGATGCCGGTTACGGCGACTACTTTATCCACGGATTGGGACATTTTGTGGGCCTGGATGTGCATGATGCGGGTGCCTACCACGAACCCCTGCAAGTGGGCATGGTGATCACGCTAGAGCCCGGCATTTACATTCCCGAAAGAAAACTGGGCGTGCGCATTGAAGACGAGGTGGTCATCACTGAAACGGGGGCACGCTATCTGTCAGACGGCCTTCCGCGCGAGGCGGATGACATAGAACGTTGGATGGCGGCCAGGCCCCCGGCGCCGAAGTAAGCGCGGTCGTTTTCAGACCAGCAGTTCAAATGGCAAGGTCTGCTTGACCAGGATCACCGTGCAAGGCGCATCCATCGCAACCTTGATGGGTACGGTCGCAACAAAGCGTTGGGTCTTGAGGCCGTGCGTGGCCGCGCCCATGACGATGACGCTGACGGTGTTGCCCTTGGCATAGTCCAGCAAAGCCTGCGCCACATCGCCGGACTCGAGCACGTGGTACGAGGTCTGGTGGCCGGGGTGGTCCAGCGGTTGTGCCCATTGGCGCAGCCGGTTGAGGTATTGGCGGTGGACCTTGGTCTCGCTCTTGTCATCGTCGGTGTTGCTTGTCAGTGACGGCGAGATGACGGTCAGGCAGGCCAGGCGTGCCCCAGGGCGCGTCCCCAGCGATCGGGCCACCGCCATGCGCAGCGAATAGAGGGTGACATCGCTTGCGTCCTGGTGCGGCACAGCCACCATCACGATGGGAACTTCTTCCACCTGCTGCGCGGGCAAGGGGCTCGCCTTGTATTGCATGCCGGCGGCCTTGAGCCAGCGCTTGAGGTGGGTGCCAAACCCTGTGCCATGGATGTTGCGCCCGCGGGCGGTGATGGTCACCTGCGTAGGGTGGGACAAATCAAATGCCAGATGGGCAGCAGACGGGTAGCGCCGCGCTGCCTCAGGCTCCAGGCAGCGCATGACCACCTCTTGCAGCCACTCGGGCAGCAAAGCCGTGAGCTTGCGAGGCGGCACCGGGTCTACCCACAGGCGTTGGCGCAGCCCGCCTGCGGTTTGTGGTGTGCCAAAGGGCAGCTCACCCGTGCACAGCTGGTAGAGCATGACGCCGATGGCAAAAATATCGCTGCGCGGGTCACCCCGCACGCCTACTACCTGCTCCGGCGCGATCCACGCGGGTGAGCCCACGGCCTTGCGCAATTGCTCGGCCAGCAGGTCGGGGTAGTGCGCATGGCACGACAGGCCAAAGTCCAGCAACACTGCGCTGCCGTCGTCGCGGAGCAGCACATTGGCGGGTTTGAGGTCGAGGTGCACCGTGTTCTGCTGGTGCAGGGCGTGCACCGCACGTGCCATGGCCGTGCCCAGACTGGCGATGTGCTCCACATCGGGTGTGGGGTCCAGCGCCATTTGCTGCTCCAGCGTGCGACCACTGACGTATTCCATCACCAAGTAGGGCAAGCGCGCCAAATCACCGGCTGCGACAAAGCGCGGCACATGGCTGCCTTGCAGCACCTGCATGATTTGGCACTCGATCTCGAAGCTGACAATGTTTTCTGCCCCGTCGCCTGTCGTCATGCGAGGCACCTTCATGGCCATCGCAAAACCGGGGTCGGCCTGACCTTGCGCGTAGGACACGCGGTAAATGTGGGCCATGCCACCGGCATGGATGCACTCGCCGACCATGAAGCCATCGACGACCGAGCCAGGCTCCAGCAGTTTCATCGCCCGCGCTCCAGACGGTCCGCAAAGAATTCATGCAGGCCGATCTTGCGGATGGCGGCTGCAGCGGCCAGGTGGTCGTAAGGCACGCGGTGAAAGGTGAGTTGCGCGCGTTCGGTGTCGAACAGGCAGTACATGGCGTCCGGGTTGCCATCCCGCGGTTGGCCGACAGAGCCGATAGTTGCCAGCCATTGCCGATGCGGTGGCACGGGTATGGCGACCCCGGGTTGCGGCGTGAAGGGCATCAACTGGTTGCCCGCACCCTGGTAGTACAGGGTCTGAAAATGTACATGACCACCGAACACGTATTGCACGCCGGGCCAGGCGGCTGCGCCGTCCATGCTCGCCTGGGCCGCGCGCGAGTCGTAGACGTAGTGCCACAACTGCGGCTCGTTGGCGCTGGCGTGCACAAACAGGGTCTGCTCAAGCTGCAGGGTCAGCGGCAGGCGGCTGAGCCAATCGCGTTGGTCGGGCATCAGTTGGCGGTGGGTCCAGGCAGCGGTGCTGTCGCCCACGGTTTTGACCACCAGAGGCGGTGTCACCGCCATGGCGTCATGGTTTCCCTGCAAAACCAATGCGCCGTCGTCAGCGAGCTGCATGATCCGGTCGACCACGGCCCCGGGGTCCGCACCATAGCCGACCAGGTCGCCCAAAAATACAAAACGTTCCGCCCGTTGCGCGCGCGCATGGTCCAGGCAGGCGTCTAGTGCCTGCATATTGGCGTGGAGATCAGACAGCAAGGCGAGGCGCACAGTTTTCCCTGTTCATGAGCCCCGAGGAGGCGGGGCTTTGCGCGATCATGCCTCAGTTGACTGACGCTAAGTTTGCAACTCCAGGGACAGCATGTGGCCCACCCTGGCGTCACCCTTGCCACCCAGAACCTGCTGGTAGGCCGCCTGCACTGCGGCCGGGCCGGTGTGCCGCTCCACGCGCAGCCATGGGTGGCTGGGGTCCGCGGCCTGCCCTATGAAGGCCTGCCAAGACTGAACCAGGCGCAGACCCAGACCCTGCGGACCCCAGTCGGCGCTGCGTTTCTTGATTTGGGCAGGTGCAAAAAACAGCGTCGCTTTGGGGCCGGGAACATCTTTTGCGCCACCCATGTCGGACACATGCGTGGCACCGATGGAGCTGCTGTACTTCAAGCCCTTGCAATGCGTGTGCAGCGCCTTGCGAAAGGGGGCATTGCCCGCAAAGTCCACATAGATGCTGGGTGCGTCGGGCGCGATCTGGTCCAGTTGGTCGTACGTCAATACGCGGTGGTAACAGCCAAGGCTTTCGCAAAATGCCACGTTGCCGGGGGATGTGAGCCCCACCACTTGCAAGCCGCTGCGCTGCGCCAGTTGAAACGCCGTGCCGTAGGCGGTCTTGCTGGATGCGCTGGACAACAGCAGCAGGGCGGGTTGCGCTGGGTTTGCGATGGCACCAAAGAAATCGTTGTCGGCCAAGAAGTCGTCGATCAACCAAGAGGTGATGAACAGCGGCCGCAGCAGCGCTTGCACATCTTCGGTGTCGGCTGTGTAAAAAGGGTCGACCGCACAGCGCATGTACTGGTTGTAGACCACGTGTAATTGAGCGCGGTGCGGTGCGCCATCCATGAACGACGCTGCGGTGACTTTGGTCGGCGTCAAATCCACAGAGCTGGACATCGGGAAATAGCCATACAGCCGCTCACCCACCGGCACATCGGGGTGACGCGACTCCACCACTCTACCAAAGCCCCACACGGGGATGCGGCCCCACTGCACTGCGTCCTCAACGGGCGCAACAGGGAAAAACTGCCAGTATTGCATCGCGTCGCCCATCGCGGCGTAGGTGATGTTGTTGGAGGTCAGCGCAAAGCGCTCTATGCCCACGCGCACCTGACCATCCGCCAATGCGGGTGTCGGTGTGGTTTGTACCGTGGTGGTGGCCAGATGGTCCTTGCGGACCAGAAACTCGGTGGTAGTGTTGGCAGTGTTCATGGTGCTACCTTAATGCAATCCGGGCCGTGCAACAACCGATGGCGGGCGCATGCGGGACAGAGTGTGATACCAATGGCTGTTACGTCTGAGCATACGGCCTGACCGATCGTCCGACCCGCACGGAAGGAAGGGATTGCAGAATCCGGGGAATGGACGGACGACGGGCTAGTGCCCGGCCTGGTCGCCCCACAGTTGCTGCAGACGCGCGTCTCGTCCGCAGCTGGTGCGGTAGTACTTGTAGCGAATCGGATTCTTCTTGTAATAGTCCTGGTGGTAGTCCTCGGCTGGGTAAAACGGGCCGGCCAGCACGATGTCGGTGACGATAGCCTCTTTGAACGGCTTGGACTTTTCGAGTGCTGCGCGCGCGGCTTGGGCCTGCTTCAGCTGCTCTTCGCCATGGGCAAAGATCACCGTGCGGTAGGGCGAACCGTGGTCGCAGAACTGCTGGTCCTTGACGGTGGGGTCAATGGTGTGCCAGTAGTAGGCTACCAGCCGCTCATAGCTGACCTTGGACGGGTCATACACCACCTCTACCGCCTCGGCGTGGCCCGTGGTGTGACCAGAAACCTGTTCGTAGGTGGGGTTGACGGTCTTGCCGCCGGTGTAGCCCGACGTGGTGGAAATCACGCCCGGGATCTTGTCGAAGTCAGACTCCACACACCAAAAGCAGCCACCCGCAAAGGTGGCCTTGGCGGTGCTGGCCATGGGCGCACTGGCGGTTGTCGGCGTTGGGGCCGGTTTCGGTGCCGGAGTTTGGGCCAGCAGGCCGCCTGCGAACAGGCCCAGGGCGCTGGAAAGGGTGAGGATGCGGCGTAAGCTCATGGGGATGCTCCAGGGTGAAAGATTGAGTGTCTATGCAAGGTTGGTCGTGGCAGACGCCAAAACCTTTCATGTACCCCGCAAAAACCATCATCGCAAAGAAATTGTTGTAACGCGAACAAGTCAGGTGCGGCGCTACCCGTTGTCGCCATGCTACTCGCGGCTGTCCAAAACCGCTTGGCTCATTCAACACACCCTAATGACCTTCTTGACCGCCATGACCGTGGCCGTCATGCAAGGCCTTGTCAGTGCCATGCCGAATTCTGCGATGCCGCCCGCTGCGCAGATGCGCAGATGCGCAAGGCGTTGTCGATGTCCGCGCTGACCTACCAGGCGGCCTGGAACGAGTTGGCCTTGAAGTTTGGACTGGTCGTGATGGCACCGATATTGACGAATTCGAACGAACCCATGGTGATGCGCTGAAGTTCCGAGAGGGTCGCTGCGCTCCACTTGGCGTTCGGATCGCCGGTGAAATAGGCATCGCTGCCGATGTCGGCCACATACGCGCCGTGGCGCTGCATGGCCCGCGCCACCGCCTTCGATTGCACACTCCAGGTGGCAGGAATGTCGAAATCGCTTTTCAGGCGCAGCAGGGCGCCGAATGGAATGCCGCCCGCAGTTTCGCCGCCGGCCGCGTGGCGCGCGGGCCAAACATAACTCTTGGCCAGTACGTTATCCCTGAACGTGACCCGAAACGCATGCCGTATTTCGCCCGCCGTCGCTTCGTCGGCGCGCATCAGCAGGGGCAGCACCGGCAGCCCCGCCGCGTCGGACGAGGTCCAGCTGGCAGGGCGCATCATGTTCGTTTTCATGTCCCACGCCGCAGTGGCCAGAGCCGCCCATTGGTTATTGGTCTTGTAGCTGAAATAACTTTCCCACAGACGACAAGCACCTTGTTCAACCACCAGCACATGACGGTCGCCGCAGCTTGCCGGATCGTTACACGCCCCACTCTCTGTTTTGATAATGTCGGCGTTGGGGAAGGGGAAGCGGCGATCAGCGGCCAACTGCGTGCTGCATTGCGCGATCGAATGGGTCGCATCAGGCTTGGCACAGTGACTCTCGTCGGGCCATCCCCCGCCATTGAGGTCGAAAGAAACCGATGGCCAAGCAGTCGTGGTCGCTGTGCCGTCCACTACGTTGTAAGGAATGCCATAGTAGGTCGAAGCGTTGAGCTGATTGTCGTTGCTTCCAAAATCCATGTGCAGTGCGCGCGACGAGCCGATATTGCTGATCCAGATGGCGCTGCTTGCGTGCGTGGGAAATCGAGCCAGGTCATCGATGCGGGTATTGAAGACCGCAGTGACGGGAAACACTTCGCAACCACCAATCATCGGTCCCTGACCCATGGCCAGCGGCTGTGGGATCGCAACAGGTGTAGGGGAGGCTATGACAGGTACTGCTATTGCTATTGTTGGGTTGTTGGCTGTGCCACCCCCGCCGCCGCAGGCAGTCACGCTCAGTGCTGCAATGCTTCCCGCCAAGAAACCCGCTAACGCTGCACGCCGCCGACCCATGATGTCGGCCCAAACAACGTAAGCCGCCGACCAGGCATCGTGAATGTCGGGTTGTGATGCATCGCCGAAGCTTTGCCCGGGGGCATTGAACAAAACCTCTCCATCAGGACGGCAATTAGCCACCTGCGGAGCAACGGTAATTTGAGACTGTTTCATCATCACTCTCCAATACGTCCCCGTCCCAAGGGTTGGGGCATTCAAAGGTTCTGTCGCATGGTTTGCGGGTCGTCGCGCTTTAACCGACGGACGAGCAACTGGCCTTATCGTAGACCACAGTCCAGTGTGAGACTGCGCACAAAACCCGGCGCGTAGATTGGTAACCAATGCAGTCATGACGGTTAGATGCCGCACAGAACCGCAGATCTTTTTTCGTTACTGTCATGCCCGCCTCGAAGCATTATGAATGTTCGTGGATGGGCAAACCACTTTCACACCAATTACAAAAGAGAAAAGTATGAAACGACTACACGACGGCCAATATTTCGCCGATCGCTTGCCAAGACATCCGCACTTCAAATCTAGCGGACTTGACCATCGAGACCACCCATTGCAGTCATTCGATCAGGAGACCAAATCGGACAACCGCCACGATGGACGTTCATCAGAAGCTGGCAACGGCAAATCCAGTGAACCCATTCGTAACCCTATGAGCGATTAACCGGATTTGCGTGCGCAAATAGTAGTTCTCGCGTCGAGTGTGAGTCAAGAAGTGAATTTGATTGCGGCTTTAAAAAAATAAGAGCCTCGAGGTATGTCCCCTGACAAAATTTCTATAGCGAGGCACACTCAGACCCCTTCGCGCATTGGACCAACGGGTCGACCCAGCGGACAAACTGCGGCCGATGACAATAGCGCCCTTCGACGCCGTTCTTTGCGCCGGTGTTCACCGCTAATCTAAACGTCGACTTGTTACACCGCCGCCAGAAAATTCCGGGTGCATTCGGTACTTAAAAATGGTACTATATACCAATGAAGCGTAGGCATCAGCGAGCTGTTGAATTGATCTTTTCGCGGCCAATTTGCGGCAATGTTCAGTGGCGCGATGTCGAAGGACTTTTCGTGGAGCTGGGTGCTGAGATTGAAGAGCGGGCGGGTAGCCGGGTTTCTGTCTTTTTGTTTGATGAGGTGCGGGTTTTTCACCGTCCACATCCATCACCCAATACAGACAAAGGCGCGGTGGCATCTATCCGTAAATGGCTGGAACAACACGGAGTCGAACCATGAACGTAATGACTGTTGACGACTATCACGCAACGATTGAATTTGACTCCGATCTTGATATGTTCCGGGGTGAAATTCTCGGCATAAACGGAGGCGCAGATTTTTACGGAAAGAATCCGAAGCAGCTCCGCGCTGAGTTCAAGCGTTCGCTTGATGTTTTTCTTGAAGTCTGTGCTGAGAAGGGAATTGAGCCCAGACGCCATTTTTCTGGAAAGTTCAACCTGCGAATATCCCCGCAGTTGCACGAAAAACTTGCTATTGCGGCGCAGGCAAGGGGGCAAAGTATCAATGCCTTGGCGCAACAGGCTTTGCAGGAAAGTTTTGCGTGAATTGGTCTCAAGTTAACTGGTCATTCTATCGGATGGCTGCAATACCGTCTGAATTCCAACGGTAGACTTCCTGACTGTTACGCAGCTAAATTTACCAAAAGAGGAACTCATTGTCATCACATGAACTAGGAGTTGCAGTGGTCGTGATAATCGCGGCATATGGAACATTATTCATCGCCATGCCACGCTGGCTTTCGCTAATTATTGGCGTTCTATTTTTTTGCTTGGGTTCAGTAATGGTTTACACCGCAGTTATGGGTAATCTCTTCACGAATATGTTTCCGCATAGTGATGCAACATTCCAGCCCATGCTCATAACTGGTGTTCTCGTACTTCTTTCACGGCTGCTGGTGTATCCCGTGTTACTCGCGCTGCGATATGCTCCGCATCCACAAAGAAAATAGGGGTTGGGAGGCGTATTCCGCGACCGGATGTTTACTTAACCTCAAGCCTTGGGGTTCTTCGAATTGCGTTTGAAATCCCCTGAAGAAATTGGATGGGTGCTGTTTTGCACCTTGGTATATCGCAAGATCGTCATGCTTCACCAGTTGGTGAAAAAGACCGATAAGACGCCTCCTCAAGAAGTGGCATTTGCGCCAAAGCGAATGAAGAAGTGGAAAGATGTTGACCCATAGGCAACTTCGCATCAAGGCACTGGCAAATGCTGAGGTAAAGGCGGAATACGAAAAACTGGCCGATGAGTTTTCTCTTTTAGACGAGTACCTGAAGGCGCGGGCTGCCCAGGGTTTAACCCAGGCTCAAGTGGCAGAGAAGATTGGCACTACCCAGTCGGCCGTAGCACGTAGGGAGTCCGGCAGCGGCAAGCACTTGCCGTCACTTGCGATGCTGACCAAGCATGCGGATGCGCTGGGATGCAAGCTGGAGGTCCGGCTGGTTCGGAGGCCACGGCCAGCGAAAAAGTTTATTGATCGTCCAGGCCCGACAACTCCAAAGCGTGTTGTGGCTTTACTTCGGCGCTGGGCGTCAGCCAATAACCCTTCTTGGGCAGGAGTCGCGAATGCAGATTGAGCGTTGGTCAAGCAGTGGCCAGGGTCGCAGTCGAAGCGTCGCGTACGGCGCCCTCGTTTGGACGGTGGCAAACGCAATCGACACATCGGCGGGCTTCGAAGCTCAGGCGATCGAGAGCCTCGGAATGCTCGACTCTCACCTCATGGAGGCAGGGTCAGCGCGCTCTCATCTCTTATCGCTTCAGGTAATACTTTCCAACATCGAGAATCGTGGCACTTCCGACAGGCTATGGCAGGAATGGATCGGCCCCAACCCCGAGCACTGGCCACAACGCGCATGCTTTCAATCGACCCTCACCCCCGGTTTGCTGCTCGAACTGATTGCTGTCGCGGCACCGACGTCCACGGGTCACATCACCAACGCATGACCTGGCGCGAGGACAGTCTGAGGTTTCTCAACTAAGACGCCCGCACTCTCCCATTGAGCGGACGTTCCAAAGGCCGCTTTGTGCGCCCTTTGGCTCGCCCCACAAGTCAAAACTTAGACAACAGATGGGCGCGTCTTGTGCAATGCGGTAACAGCGAGCCCAAAGGGAAGGCTTCGATCTGGTAATCGACATTGGCGGGTGGTCTGGCGCCGTACGCTATCGTGTTTATAGCAAAGTATTGTTATACGACGAGGGCTAGAGCCTCTTTTTGCTTACGATATTTGTTAATAGACTCAATTTGGGTGCCATCCACCACCTTAGCGCTGAATGGCACCCCACGGGGCCAATTGCTTCAGGGGCGCCGCGTGCGCGACGCTGTGAGTCAGACCACGGTAATGGTCACTTCGATGTTGCCGCGGGTTGCATTGGAGTAAGGGCACACGGAGTGGGCCTTTTCTACCAGGGCTTCGGCGGCAGCGCGTTCCATGCCGGGGATGCTCACGACCAATTGCACTTCAATACCGAAACCGGCAGGGATCTGGCCAATGCCCACAGTGGCGTCGATGCTGGTGTCGGCGGGCAATACGATCTTTTGTGTTCCGGCAACGAACTTCATCGCGCCGATAAAGCAAGCGCTGTAACCGGCCGCGAACAGTTGCTCTGGGTTGACGCCAGCGCCGGGGCCGCCCATTTCTTTGGGTACTGCCAGCTTCAGGTCCAGCAGGCCGTCGGATGTGCGGGTCGTGCCATCGCGGCCTCCGGTGGACTTGGCGTGCGCTTGGTAAATGACTTTTTCAATTTTGGTTGCCATGGTGATGGATCTTTCTAGGTTGTTGCTCCGTCAGGAGCGGTTGGGTAAAGGGGATGTAACGCGCGCCTGCACCGCATCGCGCAGCGTCTTGACCTGCTGTTTGAGTGCAACCATTTCGGTCATGGACAAACCGCTTTGGCTGCCCACGCAGGCGGGTATGAAGGCTGCCTGCGCTTGCAATTGACGGCCGCTGGAGCTGAGCCACACGTGCACACGGCGCTCGTCTGTGCTGGAGCGCTGGCGCACCAGCCAGCCGGCGGTCTCCATGCGCTTGAGCAGGGGCGTCAGTGTGCCGGAGTCGAGGTTCAGGCGCTCGCCCAGGCTGGAGACACTCGGGCCATCGGCCTCCCACAACACGAGCATCACCAGGTACTGCGGATAGGTCAGGCCCAGGCCGTCGAGCATGGGCTTGTAGAGCTTGGTCATGGCCAGTGACGCCGAATAGAGCGCAAAGCACAACTGGTTGTCCAGCAGCTGTGCAGGGTTGGCTTTGGACGCAAGGGCTTTGGAGGGCATGGGCTTAATTATAGCGGGCAATTAAATTGTGTGCAATTTAATGAAGTTAGATACCCATGGGGTAATCCGGGGCTTGGCATCAGAGCACGGGTCGGCTATCGTGCGCAAAGGCGCTGCAGATTGATAGCGGCCCTCTACACGACAGAAAGCACGACGACATGGACCTGGCCGACGCAACCTTCGACTACATCATCATTGGCGGGGGCTCTGCCGGTTGTGTGCTGGCTGCGCGGTTAACTGAAAACCTGGGTGTCACGGTGGCCCTGCTGGAGGCGGGACCGGCGGACACAAGCGTGCTCATCCACTGCCCGGCTGGGCTGGCCTTGTTGGCTAAAACGGGCGAGGGCAACTGGAAGTTCGACACCACGGCGCAACCGGGCCTGAACGGGCGGCGCGGCTACCAACCCCGGGGCAAGGTGCTGGGCGGCTCCAGCTCGGTCAATGCCATGGTCTACATCCGCGGCCAACGCGAAGACTATGACAACTGGGCTGCGCAGGGCAACCCTGGCTGGTCCTATGTGGATGTGTTGCCGTACTTCAAGCGTGCCGAAGACAACCAACGCGGACCGGATGACTTTCACGGGGTAGACGGGCCGCTGCGTGTCATGGACCTGACCAGCCCTAACCGCCTGGGGCCCGCCTTTGTGGAGGCCGGTCAGCAGGCGGGCCACGCGCACAATCCCGACTTCAATGGCATCCGCCAGGAAGGCGTGGGCATGTACCAGGTGACCCACCGTAAAGGAGAACGCTGCAGCGCTGCCAAAGCCTACCTCACGCCGATTTTGAAGCGCCCCAACCTGCGTGTCTTCACCGAGGCGCACACCACCCGCATCCTGATAGAGCGCCAACGCGCGGTAGGCGTGGAGTTTGTCCACAAGGGACAGACCCAGCAACTACGGGCATCGCGTGAGGTATTGCTGTGCGCCGGAGCCTTGCAGTCGCCGCAGATTTTAATGCTGTCGGGCATTGGACCGCGCAAGCACCTGGTCGAAAAGGGCATTGCCTGCGTACACGATTTGCCGGGCGTGGGGCAGAACCTGCATGACCATGTCGATGTTGTGCAGGTCATGAGCGCCCCCAAGCTGACCGACAGCTTTGGCCTGTCGTTGTCGGGCATGGTGAGCGTGGTCAAAGGGCTCATTGAATGGCGCAAGTACCGTACGGGCGCACTGACTACCAACTTCGCCGAGGCCGGAGGGTTTGTCAAAAGTCATCCCAGCGAACGCACGCCAGACCTGCAGCTTCACTTTGTCATTGGCAAACTGGTCGACCATGGCCGGGCGACGGTATTTGGACATGGGTACTCCTGCCACGTGTGCCTGCTGCGGCCTTTGAGCCGGGGCAGCCTCACGCTGGCTAGTAAAGACCCTTTTGCCACGCCCGTCATAGACCCCAACTTCTTGGGCGTGCGCGAAGACATGGAGCGCCTTAGCAAGGGCGTGCGCATCATGCGCGACCTGTTGTGCCAACCTGCACTCGCGAGCCTGGGCGGAAAAGAGATGGCGCACTCAGCACGGGCCAAGACCGATTTGCAAATCGAGCAATTTGTGCGTGACTATGCAGACACCATTTACCACCCCGTGGGTACCTGCCGAATGGGCAAAGGCCCGCTGGACGTGGTGGACCACCAGCTGCGCGTCTACGGCGTGCTGGGTCTGCGCGTGGTGGACGCGTCCATCATGCCCCAGGTGGTCAGTGGCAATACCAACGCTCCAACCATCATGATTGCGGAAAAAGCGGCCGACATGATCAAGGCCACGGCCGCAGTCGCCTAACCCGCAGTGGGCCCGTGGGCGGCCTCAGTTAGCAACATTGGTGAATTTCCAGCCCAGTTTCAAAAAGACCCAGGTCATTTTGGACACACCGTGCAGGGGGCGGGTAGGCCAAGCGGCATTGGCCAGCGGGTCGCCGCCCTCAAGCGCCAGTGTGATTGATTTGTTGGCGTCCGCGTTCACGGGGCAGGTCCAATTGCGGCCATCCGCAATCGTGCAGCCTGTCAGCTTGGACGACGGCTCTTTGCTACCTAGCACCCAGAACAGCACCTCGCCACGCGCCTTGAGCGCGCGGTAGCGGTAACGCGGCCCGGCATCCAGCGCCCCGGTGCAACGATTGCCATGCCAAGCGCCATTCCCGCAGTTGACGGTGTAAATCGTGCGCTCCCCTTGCAGCGTGATTTTGTCCGTGCTCCAGATGAAGTAAATCATCAGCAGTAGCATGGCGAGTGCTACGAAGCGAAGTTGGCGAAGTCTGCTTTGGTTCATGTGTAGTCCCCGACCATACACCTATTATCTTTAACCGACTCTTTATTGGAAGGCAACTTCCGAGAAGCTGCGCAGCTTGCGGCTGTGCAACTGCTCCGAACCCTGTGCGCGCAGCAGCTCGATGGCGCGCATGCCAATGCGCAGGTGTTGGTCGACGCGTTCGCGGTAGAAATGGTTGGCCATGCCGGGCAGCTTGATCTCGCCATGCAGCGGTTTGTCGCTGACGCACAAAAGCGTACCGTAGGGCACGCGAAAGCGAAAACCATTGGCCGCGATGGTGGCGCTCTCCATGTCCAGCGCGACCGCCCGGCTCTGGCTGAAGCGGCGCTGCGGCTGGTTGTCGGGCAGCAGCTCCCAATTGCGGTTGTCGGTGCTGGCTACGGTGCCGGTGCGCATGATGCTTTTCAGCGCTGCCCCCTTGACCTGGGTGACGTCGGCCACGGCCTGTTCCAGCGCGACCTGAATTTCGGCCAGCGCCGGAATAGGCACCCACAAGGGCAGCTCTTCGTCCAGCACATGGTCTTCGCGCACATAGCCATGGGCCAGCACATAGTCGCCCAATTGCTGGCTGTTGCGCAGGCCGGCGCAGTGACCCAGCATGATCCAGGCATGCGGGCGCAGCACCGCGATGTGGTCGGTGATGTTTTTTGCATTGGCCGGGCCCACACCGATGTTGACCATGGTGATGCCGGCGCGGTCCGCGCGTACCAGGTGGTAGCCTGGCATTTGCGGCAAGCGCGGCGGCTCTTTGCCCAGCGCGTCTACTGCTTCAGCGGGCAGCCCTACGCGGCGGGTAATGAGGTTGCCCGGCTCCACAAAAGCGATGTATTCGCCGTTGGGGTCTTGCATGGCCTTGTGGCCCAACGTGATGAACTCGTCGATGTAGAACTGGTAATTGGTGAACAACACGAAGTTCTGGAAGTGCTCCGGCCCGGTGCCCGTGTAGTGGCGCAGGCGGTGCAGTGAATAGTCCACGCGGGGTGCCGTAAACAGTGCCAGGGGTTGCGGCTCGCCGGGGCGCGCCTGGTAGGTGCCGTTGGCGATGCCGTCGTCCATGGCTGCCAGGTCGGGCAAATCGAACATGTCGCGCATCAGGGTGCGCCGTTGTGTCGGCATATTGCCTTCCACGTGGTCGTTTTCGGCAAACGAAAAGTGCACGGGAATCGGTTGTGTGCTGGTGCCTACTTCCAGCTCAACGCCATGGTTTTGCAATAGCAGGTTGAACTGGTCCAGGTAGTAATCGCTGTACAGATCGGGGCGGGTCAGCGTGGTTTCGAAGCGACCGGGGCCTGCAACAAATCCATAACTCAGTTGGGCGCTGTCGGGAATGAAATTGCGCGACACCGTGTCGGTGTGGATGCGCACCAGGGGGTAGCAGGCCCGCACATGGCCGCCGGTATCGTCACCAGCCACAAAGCGTTGCATGGCCTGGCGCAGATGGGCAATGCTGCCCTCATAAATGCGCATGACCTGGGCCAGAGCCGCGCGCGCGTCAGTAAATCGTTCGGGTGCAATGAAGGGAGGTAGGTTTGACATGCGCCTATTGTGCCGTGGTCCAAACAGGGTTCGGCCATGACGCTCGCGGGCGTCTCAGCTTCGGTTAGAGTGCGAACTGTTTAAATAATTTGCGGTCAATAGGAGAGATATTGGCCGGGCTGGGGCACTTCTGGAACAATAAGGCCCGGCGGCCCACCTATTTCGCAGGAACCCTTTCTGGTGCCAGATCCCAACGACTCACGATTTCATGAGACCGGCTTCCCTTCTTTGCAGTGGGAGGAGGACGACTTGCCCACGCGCCCCATGCCCCTGCACGAGCGGCCGCTACAAGCCCGCATCGACAACGAAATGGCCATCATCGCCCAGCACCACGCCCGTATTGCGCTGGCCATCGAGAAATTCTGGGGCCACCGTGACTGTGTGGAATACCTGCAAAAACTGATCATGAGCGGTGGCCACCAGGACGGCCAGTCGCGCATCGGCTTCAAGTCTGAAGTGGTGTCCGCGCTGATCAATCTGGCGTCGCTGCACCAAGTTGAGTGACGGGAAAACACACGTGATGCGCAAGGTGGCTTTGGGGATTGCTGTGCTGGTCTTGTTGTTGGCGGGCGTCGTTTTCACGGTGCCAACCATCGTGGACGGACGCATGAACACCGTTACCCATCCAGGGCCCTATGCCGCCAGCGCCAAGGCGAGCATTGCTCACCAAGCCCTGTTTGTGGCCGACCTACATGACGACGCTCTGTTGTGGAACCGGGATCTGTTGCAGCGCTACGACCGCGGGCATTCCGATCTGCCCCGCTTGTTGGATGGCCATATGGCACTGCAAGTGTTTGCCACCGTCACCAAAACGCCCAAGAACATGAACTACGAGCGCAACAGCGCCGACACCGACAACGTGACCATGCTGGCCATGGCACAGCGCTGGCCGCCCGCTACCTGGACCAGCCTTTTGCAGCGCGCCCTGTACCAGGCAGAAAAGCTGCATAAGGCTGCCCAAGACAGCCAAGGCCGTCTGGTATTGGTAAAAAACCGGCAAGCCATGGCTGATTTTCTGAAGGCCTGGACCACCGACCACAAGCGCGTGGCCGCTGTGCTGGCGACCGAAGGCTTGCATCCTTTGGAGGGCAAGCTGGAAAACGTGGACCGGCTCTATGACGCGGGCTTTCGTATTGCTGGCCTCACGCATTTTTTCGACAACGAGGTGGGCGGCTCGGCCCATGGCATGGAAAAGGGCGGACTGACTCCGTTCGGCCGCGCGGTGGTGACCAAGCTGGAGGCCAAGGGAATGTTGATAGATCTGGCCCACGCCTCAAAGCCCCTGATTGACGACGTGTTGGCCATAGCCACGCGACCTGTTTTGGTGTCGCATACCGGCGTGGCGGGCACCTGCCCCGGGCCGCGCAACCTGACGGACGACCACCTCAAACGCATTGCCGCCACCGGTGGCGTGGTCGGTATTGGGTATTGGGATGGTGCGGTCTGCGACCCGGCCGTGCCCAGCATCGTGCGAGCCATTCGCTATGCGGTGGACAAGGTTGGCGTGGCGCATGTGGCGCTGGGCTCTGATTTCAACGGCGCCACGCGCATGCCATTTGACGTGACGGGCTTGCCCCAGCTCACCCAAGGCCTGCTGCAGGCCGGCTTCAGCGCAGATGACATCCGCGCCATCATGGGCGGTAATGTGCAACGCTTGTTGCTGCAGAGCCTGCCACCCGTTTGAGCAGTTTTTGGAACCAATACCTTTAGCCAAATCGGCCTCTAGCCCTCGCGAACGCTGCGTAAGCAGCTATTAATTAAATAGCACTCGAATGACCCTCTCCTCCCAAGCCACGCAACACCATTTTGACGTTTTGATCGTCGGCAGCGGTCTGGCCGGCCTGTCCGCCGCGCTGCACCTGGCGCCCACTCACCGGGTAGCCGTGCTGACGAAGCGCGCCATGTCGGACGGCTCCAGCAACTGGGCGCAGGGCGGTATCGCCGCGGTGCTGGCCGAGGGCGACAGCTTTGACTCGCATGTGCAGGACACGCTGGTGGCCGGTGCCGGCTTGTCCGAGCCCGAAGCCACCCGCTTCGTCGTCGAGCACTCCCCCGAGAGCATCGCCTGGCTGCGCGAGCTGGGCGTGCCGTTTTCGGAAGAAGACGGCCATTTGCACCTGACCCGCGAAGGTGGCCACAGCGCGCGGCGTATCGTGCACGTAACCGACGCCACTGGCGCCGCCGTGCAGAAGACGCTGATATCGACCGTGCGCCGCACGCCCAACATCACGCTGTTCGAAAACCACACGCTGGTCGACCTGATCACCCGCAACAAGCTGGACATCGCTTCGACGGCCAACCAGTGCCTGGGCCTGTATGCGCTGGACGAGTCCACCGACGAGGTACACACCTTCAGCGCCCCGCACACCATCCTGGCCACCGGTGGCGCCGGCAAGGTGTATCTGTACACCACCAACCCTGATACCGCTACCGGCGACGGCATTGCCGCAGCGTGGCGCGCGGGTTGCCGGGTCACGAACATGGAGTTCATCCAGTTCCACCCCACCTGCCTGTACCACCCGCATGCCAAGTCGTTCCTGATCACCGAGGCGGTGCGCGGCGAGGGCGGCCGCCTGCTGTTGCCCGATGGCACGCGTTTCATGCCCCAGCATGACGAGCGGGCCGAGCTGGCGCCGCGCGATGTGGTGGCCCGCGCCATCGACTTCGAGATGAAGAAGCATGGTCTGGACTGCGTCTACCTCGACATTTCGCACCAGCCGCTGGCCTTTGTCCTGGAGCACTTTCCGAACATCTATGCCCGCTGCCTGGAGCTGGGCATAGACATCAGCAAGCAGCCCATCCCCGTGGTGCCCGCTGCCCATTACACCTGCGGCGGCATCCACACCGACCTGATGGGCGCCACCGATATCCCCGGCCTGCACGCGATTGGCGAGACGGCCTACACCGGCCTGCACGGCGCGAACCGCTTGGCCAGCAATTCGTTGGTCGAATGCATGGTGTTTGCCCGCGCAGCGGCCACCCACATTCTTGCTACACCGCTAGCTGTGCCCGCCGCATTGCCGGAGTGGGACGATAGCCGCGTCACCGATGCCGACGAGGCCGTGGTCATCTCGCACAACTGGGACGAGCTGCGCCGCTTCATGTGGGACTACGTGGGCATCGTGCGCACCAACAAACGGCTGGAGCGCGCATCCCACCGTATCGCGCTGCTGCAGGGTGAGATCCAGGAGTTTTATGCCCACTTCCACGTCACGCGCGACCTGTTGGAGCTGCGCAACCTGGTGCAGGTGGCCGAGCTGATCGTGCGCTCGGCGCATTCTCGCCACGAGAGCCGCGGGCTGCACTTCAGCCGCGACTATCCCAACATGATGGACAAGGCAGTGCCTACGATCTTGACGCCGGATTGAGCTCTAGGAGGTTTCGTTTCCGTGGCGTGAGTTGCGCTCGGCAATTTTGCGCAAAGGCTTTTGCGGGGCTGGCGAATCGGGTATCCGTTCCCTGGCCGTCAGTCGCGGGTGTCTGTGTTGGGTTCGCAGGAAGCCTTCCGTTAATGCCGTGTTACGCGCGCCTGCTCTGTGGCAACCGCGAGTTGAGGCCGATGAACGGATACCCGATCCGCCAGCCGGGTGGGGTTGTTGGGTTGAGTGAGTGGGATGCCATAGATAACGCAACTCAGTTTTGGGGCGGAAGCGGGCATTGGCTGAAGACCTCAAAAATGTGTCTTTTGTCCATGAGTGGACGTTGGGAGTAGAACTTGAACAACGCTAAGAATGAGTACAAGAGAATCAAACGAGGAAAGCTTCCTGGGCAAATCGGTGACGACGCCATCCACCGCTTACTTGAACGCAAAAACGTTGCGCTTTCCGTTACGGACGTGCGGACGGCTGCGCGCGATGGCAAATTGATTCGCACACCAATTATCAAGAAAACCCGGGCTGTGCTGAAAGAACGCACACGGGATGCGGTCAAGAAGGAACTGCAGTGACAAGTCCGTCTGGATTTCGCAATTGATAGACTGCAGCGGGGCGATAGTGGTCTTCCCGCAATGTACCCCAATTTGGGGATGTTCAACTCGTTGTGGGCCATCGACAATGACCCATCAGCAACCTCAGTAAGTCGCATGTACGCCCGAATACTCACTTCAACGATTGCCCGATGGCTTGTCCTGTTGGTCTTGTGTGTCGTTTCGCTGTTCTTCCTGAACGACGCATTTTTTAGCGGATGGGTAGCTGGAGGACCGCCCGGGCCACACAAGCTGGGTTGGGAACGCAGAGCATTGGCATCTTTGCTGTTGTCCGGAGGTTCGCTGTTTGGCGCGATTGGTGCGTTTAGAGCCCTCTGCAGATATACGCAAGTTGGCATAGCATCGTGGCTGATGCTTGCGCTTGCCGTGAGCCTAGCCCTCGCGCCGTTTGTCACTCGCGAGTTTCTTGTAGATACTTGTCTCGACAATGGAGGGCGGTGGAGTGGTTCATACTTAGAGTGTGAGCTATGAACCGCATTCATACTGGAGGCTTGCATTGGGGCGAAAGCCGACCTTCAGGCAGATTGTCCATTGGGCTACATTCAAACATCATGAATCGTCGATGAGATCAAATTGACATTGACCAAATTTCGCCAGGATAGGCGCCAGGGTTTTAGGGGACGAAAATGTGTTCACTTTCTTTGGGAATTGGCAGCGAATCAAGCCTCTATGGGCCTTGCCGTTGTATGGGTGATGAACATTCTCAAGTGAATGTTGGGTATACCCCGTCGGATATCCTGGGATGCCAGGATATTCGCCCATTTACATCACGTTAGCACTCACGGCATGACCAAAGCGATAGACAAAATTCTTTGGCACGATGGCAATGTCGTGAGCGTTTCCTTTTTGATCGATGAAAGAGGCAATGCCACCGTTCAAATTTCCGCGCTACTTCATATCGACGAGACGGGCGGCGGGCGGAGTTTGTATCGAATCAACTGCGAGGGTGTTTCCAAATTCAACACTACATTGGATGTGGCTGAGCTCAAGGACAATATGTTTGCAGGCAATATTTCAAACGGCTATTTGAAGGGCAACGCACTGTGGATTTACGTCACAGACGGCCTGATAGAAGTTCACGCCAAGAGGTTTCGCATTGAACCGCGCTAACAGGTTGCTCGTCACGGACGCGCAGCTGAAGGTTGCCGCTTCGCGGCGTGTGCCGCGTGCCGGACAGCGCCAACGTTAGACCTCAAAGCCGACCAATGAGCGACCCATATAGTCCATTCCCTATGCGGCAGGCGTTCGTTGCAGGCGCGCGAGTCTCCGTGTCAGGCATTTGCGGAGGATGGCGCAATGATTCGACCGGTGTTATCGTCGGCGAACCGGAATCTGTTGAGACGGTTCAGGGTGAGGACTACTGGTACTGGGTACAGTTCGAGGTTCCTCAGCACGATCTCAGCAACGATGGTCCTTACTACAAAGCTCAAATACTTAGTCGGTGCCTCAACAATGCTGTGTAACCGGTCGGCCCACACGGACACACAGCAGCAGGTTGCCGCTGCGCGGCGCATGCTGTGCGTCGGTGGCCTCCAACGTTAGCAGGCAGAAGATGCGTCGTGTCTGGGTTGCTTTTTTCCTCGCGCCACTAGTGGCGAGTCTTTCGTTTGGCATATTTGCATTGATCGCTTACCCATTGATGCTGGTTATCACAATCGCTTTCGCCGTTCCGCTTTTTTTCATACTTAAAAGGATGCAGTGGCTGAATTGGTGGCACGCGCTGCTGGCCGGCGCGACTTGTGGCGCAACCTACTTCATACTGGACGCCCTACTGCGTGGCTGGTTCCGAGTGGACCGCATTGCGACGCAGAACAACGTCATGTACGTCGGTCTAGGTGCAGGCATAGGTATCCTATATTGGTGGATTGGCATTTTCAGGAACCCCGCGTTTCCATACATCAGTCCACGTTTTCCCAAAGCCTTCTTGCTAATCGTGCCAATCGTTGCCGTGCTATTTGTCCTCCACCAATCACTGCATTTCCAGGTGGATCAAGGTCGGGCGGTGCAGATACTTCATGAACCTACTAACGAATTGGACCAAGATGGCAGGCTCATTGTGCGTTTGACCTCTGGCGCCGAAGTAGAAGCTGACTACGGCACAACTTGGCCACGGCAGATGGTCGAGGGAAAGTGTGTCCACGTTACGGAGCGGTGGTCGGTCTTAAGAAATCGACGGGTTTGGGAGGTTGCCGTGCCATTCGGAGGTGGCGTCGATGCCTGCTAACAGGTTCGTGGATTGGACCCACAATGGCAGGACGCGTTTCTGCCATTCTTTACAACAGAGTGCGCCGTTGTGGTCCACTCACGGCCAACGTTAGCCAGCAGCAAATGCCGCGTGCACATATGAACGACGTCCTCCGTACAACCGACACCGTTGCCATTGTTCTTTCTCGTTTCGAACGACCGCATGTCCACGCGATTGCGGACGAAATTGAATCCGAGCTTGTCCTTGGTAGCGAGCGCTTCAGCGACTCGGGTTCGGGGGACTGGCTTGGGTTCTACGACTGGCTTAGGTCGAAGTCCGGCGAGGTCATTGGCGTTCGGCTGTGGGTTGACGATGTGAACCCACAGATTCGAGCTGCAGGTCAATGTGTGGGTGTTGTCACGGGAGAAGACTGTTTTCCGCTTGTGATCTACCTGGGCGCAGAGCGGGAGTTTGAAGATGAACAGTCCTGCGATCAGGACTTTGGCGGCAATATGTTGCTAGTGAGTTCCGACAAGTTTGTGCTGACTTTCAACGCACCAAGTTCCTCATGACCAGGCGTCCGAGAGTGGTGGCACTTGCTGGCGGGCCGCTAGCTAACCTGGCGCTGCAGCGGACGGCTTCGCCGCCCGCTGAGCTGGCACGTTAAACCTCAAATGAAAAAATTGGCCTGTCGTCGTTGCGGCGGCGGCGTTACGAAGTTGCCTAGTGCAAAGAAAAGCGGTGGTTTTGCGGAATCTGTAGGCAGAGGATGCCTCTATGAAATCGTATGTTGGGGTCTTTTCTTGACTTGCTTTGCTGTTGGCCAATTTCACTGGGTCGCGGGCGTGATCGCCGGTGCTATTTGGGTCGCATTAATCTATTATTGGAGGCTCACCCTGACAAAGCACAAATGTGAGACATGCAATGTTGTGTGGTCCTACGATGACGTCGTAACCGGAAAACAGTGATGTTTACCATTTTGCTCGATCCGACCCGCTTCGGCAGGCCTGCGCGGTCGGCTCAGCGCCAGCGTTAAATTTCACCGGGCTGGGTGGCGGAGTTGCGATAGTTTGCGATTGCATAACCATGTTTCTGTATATACAATAACCGC
>JANXVI010000148.1 GCA_025351745.1 Rhodoferax sp. | reverse complement strand
CGGTGTGGTGCCAGGTGTGGTGCCAGGTGTGGTGCCAGGTGTGGTGCCAGGTGTGGTGCCAGGTGTGGTGCCAGGTGTGGTGCCCGGACTGGTATCGGGTGTGGTACCAGGCGTGGTCGGTGGGGTCGGTCCTGCCGGGTTGGTCCTGGATGGTGTTATGACGGACACTGCAAAGCGGTCAAACATATTGCCAGCAGTGATGGCGGCAAAGGTCCAACCGCCAGAACCCAGATGCATGAGTACAGTGGCGCGGCCCGATGCCATTTTGGGGGTAAACGCGGGCAACAAGAGGCAGCGCTTCTCCCAACTGGTTTGTACAACGGTCAAATCGGGCCCGGCCTGGACCTGTGTGTTGAGCAAGTTCACACGCATTTGTTTGCACTCGTTGTTTCCCAGGATGATGTTGTCCAGCAATTGCTGATAGCCGATCATCGAAGGGTCCAGTTTGCGGCGTATCTGTGATACGTCACCGGCCTCAAAGGCACGCAATAGATCTTCAAATGTGGCCAACGCCTTGCGACCTTCTTGTGGGTCGCCTATCTGAGCCTTGCCTTCTTTGGTGGTACCTTTGCGTTCACTTTCTTTGCGCTTTTTCAGCAGGCGTTCGTCCCGCGAATCTTCCAATGTCTTTTTGCTGGCTTCAATCATCGCTTCGTTGTGGGTGGGAACAAACAGCGGTGGAATAGAGGCAAGGAGTTTAGGGGGCTCGACACCCGCCTTAGGGCTGAACGCAGCGTGACCTGGCTTGATGGAAACCTTTCCATGCGGGGTAACCAATTCGGTTTCGCCGGTGTTGACTTTGTCATAGGTACCGGCCTCGGCGCCGTCGCCTACCACCATGGTTTCATGGTCGGTACCGCGTATGCCCACCGTCGCTGTGGGTGTGAGGACTGCATAGCGTTGTGGGTTGTTCTTCCCGATCCAACCGGTAATGGAGCGGAACGAGCCGCGCAGCAGCCGAAAGATCGCGCCGTCATCCTTGTTGCCTTCAGCTTTGTACGATTCAATTTTCAAAAACGTATTTGCGCGTACGGCAATGAGTCCGTTGTCGTCCATATGAACGTGGATTTCTCCGCCCCGTCCCGTGGAAATGGTGTCGCCCGCCTCAACGCGCTCGCCTTTGCCGGGGATGCGCAATTGCCCCGCTGCGTTGGTTACGCTGACGTTGCCTTCGACAAGATCGACTTGGCCTGCTGCGTAAGCGTTTTGAAACAAGATGCAGCAACTCAGAGCCAGCAGGCTGCGTTTAACTGTTTGTGTATTTTTCATATCGGTCTCTCGTAAGGTGCGCAGGAGTATCCCGTGCCGGCCTGTAACTGGGTCGTTGAACAGTTTAGTTGGGTTCATTTTTAGGGCTTGGTACGGTTCACTCAGCAACAAACGGGTTGTCGCCACTTAGGGCGGATAGCCTCCACACAGTGGCGTCGGGGCGCAAAACAAAGGTACACACCCCACTCTTTTGGCCCGCTCGCCGACCAGGGTTGGATATGAACCGTTTTTCCCAATGGGTTTGGATAATCACCACGTCGTCGGATATTTGCGTGTGGGTGTCCGACAGGCTCACGCGCACTTGCTTCTGGGCAACACCGGCATCGCGCACCGGGTCGACCACCCGCGAATACCCAATCATCGCCGGGTCTACCAGGGACTCGATCTGACCCTGGTTGCCTGCAGCGTACGCTGACAAAAGCAGCTTTAACGCGTCCAGTGCGACCTGCACATCGGTCTGCGCAGCGATCTTGGCCACTGGGGGCTGGGTTGAAAGTGCGACCGATGGCGCGGCGAAGGCGATAAGTGCGCCCAACAATGACAACAGACGTAAAGTGTTCATATCGAGCGGTATTAAAAGTTATAAATTAACTGCATACCCATCACGTCTTCCTGGGCGGAAAGTACTGGGTCATCGATGTTGCGCCGGGTAGTCCGCCCGTAAAGCTTGAACGTGCTTTGCCCCTTCATAGGCATCAGGGCCTCCAACTGGGCGCCGCGCACCCGCAGGCTGGGTCCACCGTTAGGTTGGGTTGTTTCGCCTCCTGTAAGTAGCAGGTTCAGACTTCCCCAGCCGACGACCTGGCTGGTCAGTGCGAGCGTGTAGTTGGTGTTTTTGCTAGCGTCACCCGTCGCCATCAAACGCTGGATTTGCGAAGTGGCGGAAAAATTGACACCTGCGCTCCAGGTGGGCGCTGCGTCGGGCTGCGCGTTGGAAAAATTACGTCCAACATTGAAAGACCAGCTTTCGGTCGTGGAGTCGCTGAAGGGTGATACCTCGCTGGAGAGCTTTCCTTGCCCAATGGTCAGCCCACTGACCAGCTCGGGGCTGGCGTAGTTGACGGTGGCCGAGAAATCGCCTCGGCGCGAAACCTGCTCTGCGGAATCGACGGATTGAGCGCTTACCTGTTGCAGTGACAAACCCCAGCCAGGGTGTTCGGGTCCAAAATTGATGGTGGCGCGCAAGGTCAGAGCGTCGGTATCGACAAATGTCGAGTCGCTGAATGCGTTCGCCAGAGTCGAGTTTTTGGATTTGCGCAAGTCGGTGGTGAGTGTGAGCCAAGGAGCGGCGACCCAGTCGGCGCCCACGTAGGTCTCGTGGACTCCCGGTTGGGCAGCTATCGATAGTGACGTGAACTCCGTATCGAGGTGGTGGTAACCCGCCCGCACACCCACACTATCGCCACGCCATCCTGCATCCAGAATCGTTGCATGGCCTTGGCGGTCGGCGTTGCCGCCATCTTCAAAACTGCTGCTGGCCATCTCTCCGAGCAAACTGAACCGGTCCTGCTGGAACTGGAATCCAGCGCTCATGGAGCGAGAGCCGCCCAGGGGTGCATAGCCTGGTTGCGCCATCAAGGGAGCCTCACGCTCCGTAAAGGCCTGTGCGGTCACATACGTGCGCAGGTTGCTGCCGAACGTTTTTTCGACCTTTGCGCCATGGACTTCCCTCAGGTATTGGTTGCTGGGGACGGTACTGGACAGCACCTCCCAGTTCTCGGCCACTTGCCCGGAAAACCCATGAACCGTAAATTCACCGAACTGGCGCTGACCGTAAACCCCGCGCGCACCCAGCGCAGAACTGAGACTGGAGAAATTGGGTGCAATATCGCCCACTGCCACGCTATAGCCTTCTCCCGTGCGGCCTATCTGGAGATTGTTCAGCTGGTACGGTTTTTGGCTAAGTACGGCCTTGTCATCACTGGTCGTGATTCCGACCTGGAAGTAGTCGACGGAATTGTCCGTGTGGATTGCGCGCAAGTCACTGGTTGCCGCGCCCCTGTAATAGCCGCCTGAACGCAGCGGTGTGTTCATTGCGCCCCCGGCGGACTGGATGTCATTGGAGTAGGCGTCCACCGTGACGCCGCCATGCCAGTCCAGGCGCGTACTACCGTCTTCATTCGGTGCGAGCGCGGGCGTCGCGCCACCCATATTGCTTTGCTGAAAGGACTGTAGGACCTGGTCGTTGGGGGCAACACGCACTTGGGGACGCTGTTGTGGTTGCTGCTGTTGGGCTTGCAATTGTCCGTGGCACAACATGAGGCTGCCCAGCATGCTGGGAACGGCTAAGCGGCGAAATAGTTTTTTCGGAGGCATTTTTTTCGCAATACAAAAATGGATTCCCTATCTCCTACTCAATTTGTGTGCCAGATATATTTTTCAATGATTTCAATAACTTAGCGTTGTTTTTGAGTTTGGTTTTGTCTGCAATGGCCGACATCAGCCGGGACGAATTGGAAATAGCCTAGCAGTATCAGGGTTATTGGGTGTCGGCCAATCCCGACAACTTGGCGGCGCTGGTGCAGTGCAATGGGGGTTTTTCGGTTCGCTTAGGCGATGACCTTGATGGATCAATGGGACAAATTATCCAGAGCTGGCACGTACGCCGCGCCAGATCATCACGTGGCGCGCAAGGTAATTCTGTGCAACTCGCTCGCCCTCTCCATCGGGCTGGCATTGTCCGTTGGTGCTCTCATCCAGTGCCTGGTGGGTTTAACGCTGCTGGCGCCCTATATGGTGGTTTTTGCAGGCCGTTACATTCTGGTGCCCTGCGGGAATGCCCTGGGATGTCTTGACGCCTCTGATCCCCAAACTACAAGGCGTCACCGTCGGCGACAGCGAAATAGCGATGAATGCCCATGTCAACGGGCTGATTGCCTTCCTCATGTTCAGTGCGTCCTTTGTCTACTTCCAGCGTCTCAATCAGAAGGCGGAGCGCGAACTTTCCGAGACGCTGCAACAGGTACAGGCCCAGAGAGAAGTCATTGAGCGTCAACAAAAGGAAGAGCAAGAGCAGGCGGCATTGGCCCTGGCACAGCGGCGGGAAGTCAATGCGTTGAAGCCACATTTGTGGCGATGACGTCGCATGAATTTCGCAATCCCATGGCGGCCATTCACTCTTCCCAGGAGCTGCTACGTGATTTCGGCGAGCGGCTGCCCGCCTCCGAGCGCAGCGAGCTGTTTGTGATCATGGACGCGTCAGTGCGGCGAATGACCGCCATGCTGGACAAGATACAGATCATCGGGCGGGCCGATGCCGATCTGCTGTAGTTCAGGCCCGCAATGCTGAATATCGCCGCCATGTGCCGCCAACTGGTGGACGAGACCCTGCAATCCGGGCAAACGGTGGAGGCTGGCGCTGTGACCATTTGTCTGCAGCTAGACCTTGCAAACGATGGCTATTACGCTATCTACCTATTTAAATGTGTGACCCAATCGCACGGTAAAGCAACTGCCTTGCCCCGTCGTGCTTTTGACTGAGATGCTACCGCCGTGTAGGTCCACAGACTGCTTGACAATGGCCAACCCTAGCCCCGTTCCCGGTATGGCCCCCACATTGCTGGCACGGTGAAACGATGTGAACAGGTAATCTGCTTCTCCAGGGGGTATGCCTATACCCTGGTCAGATATTTCGAAGACAGTGTGCGCGTCCTGGGCGTGGACCCGCATGCAGACCTGGCCACCGTCGGGTGAATACTTGATGGCGTTGGACAGCAGGTTGCTGAAGATATGGCGCAGCAGTTTCTCGTCGTACAAAACGTTGCGACTTGCCTCTTCAAAATCGACAATAACGTGGCAATTGCTTTCTGGGTACTGGTTGTTGGCCTCTGCTGCGAGTTCATCGCAGAGCGCTTTCAGGTCCAGCGGCGTGGGTTTGAATTCCAGCATGTTGGCATCGACCTGACCCAACAGCAGCACACGCTCCAGCATCGATGTCATGCGCTTGACGCCTGATTCGATCAGACCCAGCAACTCCATTTTTTCCGATTCAGGAATGCGGTCGCCATACATCTTCAGCAGGTCTTGAGCGGAGAGAATAGCGGCCAATGGAGTACGAAATTCATGGCTGGTCATGGCGACAAACCGCGAACGCAGATCATTGAGATCCCGCTGGCGCTCCACCGCTGCACGTGTTTCCAGTTCGGCCAGGTGGCGTTCCGTGACATCAAGGAAAAATATCAGCAGGCCCGCACTACCGTCCCAGGGAACCATGTTGTCGCCGAACTCCAGCCATTTGATAGTCCTGTCGGGCAGCACCAGCCGCAACTGGCAGCGCTCAGCGATTGGTTGGCCTGCCAGCCGCTGGCGCACGCGCTCGATCAATAGCGGCCTGTCGTCTGCGTGGATGTGCTGCAGCACACCGTTTTCAATGATGCTGGCTTTGGTCGCTTCCAGAATCTCCGTGGCCCTGAAATTGACGAAGACGATGCGCTGGCTTTGCAGCACCACCATGCCTTCTGCCACATGTTCAATGACAGCCTGGTAGCGCTGCTGCAATTGCTGCAGGGCCTGCACCGTGGATTTCTCGGCAGTGACCTGCAGCAGTGCAATATCCTTCTCTCGCCGTGCCACGTTGATGCGGTCGGCCAGCGCCAGCGACAACAAAATCATTTCCAATGCCGATCCTATCTCCACCGCGCTGGCGGTGAGCGGGCCAGAAGGAATGAGGCCGCTGTTGTGCAGCACCTGAACCACTACGCCGGCCACGAACATGGACCAAGCCAGACCAAAGTATTTCGCACCGGGCTGCTGGCGTCGAATGCTCAACACAGTTGTCACGACTACGGCCACCACGCCCGCCAGGCTGAGCACGGCCAAAAGATCGCGCCCAACCCTGTACGGCAGAGCCAGTGAGGCTATAAAGGCGAAGATCCACAAGGCGACCAAGATGCGGAGCCACCGGTCCAGCCGCGGCATGCTAGAGCGGCTGGCCAAGTAGCTGCGGACAAACAGGATGCTGAATGCACCACTGCCCGTTTGGAACACGATGGGTGAGCGGTTGTTCCACCAATCGGATTGTGGCCACAGAAACTGGGCAGCGAAGCCGTCGCCCGATGCAACCCCCATGCCGATACAGGCCACCATGCCCGCGTATAACAAATAGGCCGGGTCGCGCACGGATATGAACAGCAGCAGGTTGTACAGCAGCAGTCCGGTCAGCAGCCCCAGGTAGAGGCTGAATACGGAATAGGTCTTCTGGTCGTTTTGCCAAAGGGCTGCAGGTTGCCACAGCGTGGTGGGCACCACGACTACACCCTGGCTTGCCACTCGCAGGTAGAGAGTGGCGACGCTGCCCGGCGCAAGGTCTAGCGGCTTGACGTGGTTGCGGTGAGGCACCGCGCGTTGGTCAAACGGCAGTAAATCACCGCCCAGTTGGTGGCTATAGCCGCCATCGGGGCGGGACAGGTAAACGTCCAACCGGTCCATGGGCGGGTTCACAACCTCCAGCATCCAGTGCGCGGGTGTGGAGGACAACGTTTGCAGCTCTATCTTTAGCCAGATGGCTGAATCCGTGGCGCCAAAGTTGGTGGAGGTTGGCCCCTGGGCTACCGGCTTGAACCGAGCCTGTGTTCCGGGCACCAGAATATCATCCAGGCTCAGCGTGGTCGTCGGGTCTTCCAGAAAGGAGAAATGGTCGGACAGTACATAGCTGTCGTTATTGTCAATGTGTAGCGCGGGCGCCGGCGTTTGCGCATGGGCAAGAGAAAAACACAGCTGCCACAAAAATAAAAAAGAAATGCAAAAGGCCCGCAGGACTATCCCGTTCTGAGGGCGAACCACGCGGCGCTTATTTTTTGTGGCCATAGGCGGCCATCAAGCAGGCTTTCCCCCTTGCATGGCTGTTGGGCATGAAGCACGTACCGGCTGCAGTAGGCCAAAAAGCAATCACGGCGCGTTGCATGGCTGATCCTTGCTGAGTTGAAGGGGAGCAACAGTTTAGCAAGGCTGCAAGCTTGTTGCCGCTCGTTCAGGGGCGTCGGAAGGCAACTTGCTGTGCCGACCAATACTTCGATCCCAAATAGTCCAGCCGAACCTCGCCGCCAGTGGACGGTGCATGTACAAAACGGCCCTGCCCGACATAAATACCGGCATGGGTAACCTGGTCGCGCTGGGCGAAGAGTACCAAGTCGCCAGATCGAACCCTGTCCGCCGCCACCAGGTTTCCCCAGCCATTGAGTCTGGCCACGGTGCGCGGTGCAGACACCTGTGCGCGGGTCTGGTAGACGTGGCTGATCAAACCACTGCAGTCAAAACCCGCTTGCGGCGTGTTGCCGCCATAGCGGTAAGGTGTACCGACCAGGCCTATCGCATAAATCGTGACGTCGCCCGCCTGGTCGGGTGTCAGCCTTGACGGAATTTCTCCGCTGCCGGAGTAGCCAGAGCCCTCGCGTGCCGTGGGTGCCGTGCCACAGCCACCCAGCCATTGCATGGTCAAACCCATGCAAACGGCGGCAAAGAGTCTTCGGGGCCGACCGGCAACGCCAAGTGTTTTCGAAGTCGGTTCGGAGCATGGCATACCCGCACTTTACAAGAACCCTGACCGTGGGTGACACGACTCCATCACGCTGGCCGCAGCAGATGCCTGCAAACGGGCACGTTTCCCCTTGGCTAGAATGATTTTGAAGACATTTTTCTTTTTCGGAGACAGCTATGATCAAACGCGATTTTCTGGCCCGGTCCGTATTGCTGGCCGGGCTGCCTGTGGCTACGTCGGCGCAGGCGGCCCCTTCGCTGTCCCGGGGGCCGGTGCTGCTGACGATTGGCGGCGTGGCCGTCACAAAGGGCAACCGCGCTGCGCTGGACCCGGCGTTTGACCAGATGATGGCCAAACACGGCGTGCAGTTTGACAAGGCCTTGGGGATGGACGCTGCAGCACTGTATCTCCTGCCGACTGTCCAGATCCAACCCACGCTGGAATACGACGGCAAAGTGCACTCGCTCAGCGGGCCGCTGGTCAGTACGGTGCTGGAAGCGGCGGGCGTGGCGCCGACCAGTTCAGTGCTGGTCGGCTTGCGGGCGTTGGATGGCTACAACGTGGCGGTCAGCCTGGCCGACATCCGACGTTACCGGATGATCATCGCCACCCATATGGACGGCCAACCCCTGGCGCTGGGCGGGCTGGGGCCGCAATGGGCCGTGTACGATGCCGACAGGCTTGCCGATTTCAAGGACATGCCGCTCAAACAGCGCTTTGGTCTGTGCCCCTGGGGCGTGTACTACATCGACGTCAAACCGGCCTGACTGGACACGCTGCTGTTCGGCGACAACACCCAGGGCTGCAACCAGAACTTCGCGGACCTGCTGCGCAGTGGCGGCGCCTTGCGGACCCCAGCCGAAGGCGAAGTGCAGGTCAAGAACACCGTCGGACAATCGGACCTTGATCCGTTTCGGTCCCGAAACGTTGCGTAGCCGGACCAGCTTGAGTCCCTGCCGCACTGCATCCCGACCGCGATCGTCTGCGCAAATCATGCGCAGGTGCAGATTCAAACGATGGCATGCCAAGTTGTCTAAAAAGGAAAGTGCCTTGGCATCGTTGGCAATGCTGGCCCAATCCACTTCGTAGGGCACAGCCTGGCCGCAGATTGCCGCAATCTCCAGGCTGCGTCGGGGTAGCGTGATGTCCTGCAGCTCACTGACCTTGGGGTATTGACAGTTCATATCCATGGCGCTGAACAGCCACTCAGACGGGGAAATGGCCCGAATTCCCAAATGGGCCGACCACACTAGCGGGCGGGGGGGATAAGAGGGCGATTGCGGTCGCAAGGAAGTTGCCATCGCCTTGGAATTCCCGCGTGCAGCGGCCACGCCCAACGGCGCCGAGGAAGGTGTTTCTGGAAATCATGTGTGTCTTTCGAAATGGATTGCTTTTGTGGTCTGGGCCGGGCAACGGCACTGAGTACGGCATGGGTAACCTTGCCCGTCTGGCGTTGGCTGCACTGTTCAGTCGTGCGAAGTGGGCATTCGGTTCACTGCGTCCCAACGGTTTTTTTTGAGCATGTTGCTCCCCATCCGGAAAGCTTGCGCTGCCGACGGCCATTCCAAGTGCTATAAAAACAGTAGCGCTATACGCAATAGCTGCGAGGGCTAGAGGCCTATTTGGCTAAAGACACTTCCACCAGACAGTCGTAAAAGGTGGGGCCCCGACCCAAGTCGGTCAGCTTCTGGCTTGTCAGCTGGTTGACGTTGGTGCCTGCCAGCCCCAGCTTGCGCCACCACACGCCTAGCCCGTTGACGACGCCGGGGCGGGCCCGGGCCGAGACCTTCGCTTTGCAGTGGTATTCGCCGCGTTGGTTGAAGACGCGCACCACATCGCCGTTCTGGATGGCGCGTGCCCGGGCGTCGTCGGCGTGGATTTCCAGGATCGGTTCGCCCTCGATGTCGCGCAGGCTCTTCACATTGACGAAGGTCGAGTTCAAGAAATTGCGCGCCGGTGGCGAGATCATGGCCAGCGGGTAGGCGGTGGAGCTGCCGATACGCTCGTGGTTGGGGATATAGCTGGGCAGCGGGTCCAGCCCCTGGGTCTGTAAGCGCTCGCTGAAAAACTCGCAGCGGCCCGACGGAGTAGGGAACCCACCCTGTGCGAATGGCGCGTCGGCCATCTTCAGTGTCGCAAAGCCCTGGCGCAATAGCAGCTCAAAATCCACCGCCGGGCCATAGGCGGCCCGGCACAGGCTCTCGTCGCTCTGCGAAAAGCAGGGCTCGGTAAAGCCCATGCGCGCCGCCAACTCGCGGAAGATCTGCGTATTGGGCTTGGCCTCGCCAACCGGGGCAACGGCCGGGCGGTTCAGCAGCACGTCGGTGTGGCCGTAGCTCAGGTGTACGTCCCAGTGCTCCAGCTGCGTCGTGGCGGGCAGGATGTAGTCGGCATAGTCGGCCGTGTCTGTCTGGAAGTGTTCCAGCACCACGGTGAACAGGTCTTCGCGCGCAAAGCCCTGGACCACCTTGCTGGAGTCGGGCGCGACTGCCACCGGATTGCTGTTATAGACCACCAGGGCTTCGATGGCAGGGCCAAACGCTGGCGAAGCAGGGCGCAGCAGGTCGTCGCCAATCGTCACCATGTTGATGGTGCGCGGTGTGCGGCCAGCCAGCAGATCGGGGCGCTGCAAGGCAGCGGTTTCCACCGGGAACATACCCGAGCTGGACAGCAACACGCCACCGGCCCGGTGCCGCCAGGCGCCGATCAGTGCCGGCAGGCAGGCGATGGCGCGCACCGCATTGCCGCCGCCGCGTACGCGCTGCAAACCGTAATTCATGCGGATGGCGGCGGGCTCGCCGCGCTGGAAGCAGTCGCCATAGTCGCGTGCCAGTGACTCGATCTGTTCAACGCTGATGCCGCACACCTCGGCCGCCCGCTGTGGCGTCCATTCCAGCGCGTGGGCGCGCAGCGCATCCCAGCCCAGCGTGTACTGGGCGATGTAGTCGTGGTCCAGCCAGTCGTTGATGATCAGCTCGTGCATCAGCGCCAGCGCCAGCGCCGCATCGGTGCCGGGGCGCAAAGCGATATGTTCGTGGCACTTGTCGGCCGTCTCGCTCTTGCGGGGGTCTATGCAAATGAGTTTGGCGCCGTTGCGCTTGGCCACCTGGGCATAGCGCCAGAAGTGCAGATTGCTGGCGATCGAGTTGCTGCCCCAGATGATGATGAGCCTCGATTCGGCAAAAAACTCCACCCGCATGCCGACCTTGCGGCCGAGGGTTTGGGTTATGCCCTCACCCCCAGCGGTAGCGCAAATGGTGCGGTCCAACAAGGACGCGCCTAATTTGTTGAAAAAGCGTGCCGCCATGCTCTCAGCTTGCACCAGGCCCATGGTGCCCGCATAGCTGTAGGGCTGAATGGCCTGCGCGGCGTCTGGCCCCTTGGCGGCGATAGCTGACAGCCGGGCCGCGATGTCGTCCAACGCCGATTCCCACGTCACCGGCTCAAACTGGCCCGAGCCTTTGGAGCCACTGCGCTTCAAGGGATGCAGGATGCGCTCGGGATGGTACGTGCGCTCGGTGTAGCGCGAGACTTTGGTGCACAGTGCGCCGTCGGTGTGTGGGTGGGATGGGTTGCCGTGGACTTTGGTGGCTACACCGTCTTGTACCGTGGTGACCAGGGAACAGGTGTCCGGGCAGTCGTGGGGGCAGGCGCCCACAACGTCAAGTGCGGCGCCGTGGGCGGGCCGGATAGGGATGGAGAGGGTTGAGTCGCGCATGTCCAACATGGTAAAGCCTGCGGCGTAATAATGTGCTTTCCCCCGCAACAACACGCCCGATATGAAGCTTATTCCTGAACTGGTTGCCGCAGCACCGGCTATTGGCGCCATCCGCCGAGATATCCACGCCCATCCTGAGCTATGTTTTCAAGAGCAACGCACAGCCGATGTCGTCGCCGCCCAGTTGACGCGGTGGGGTATTCCTATCCACCGCGGTATGGGCACGACCGGCGTCGTGGGCATTGTGAAGGCCGGTACATCTGACCGAGCCATGGGCCTGCGGGCCGATATGGACGCCCTGCCCATGCAGGAGTTCAACACCTTTGCCCACGCCAGCCAGCGTCCGGGCAAGATGCACGCCTGCGGCCACGATGGCCATACGGCGATGCTGCTGGCGGCTGCCCAGCAATTCGCCAAGCAGGCCAATTTCGACGGTACGGTCTACCTGATCTTCCAACCGGCCGAAGAGGGCGGTGGCGGCGCCCGCGAGATGATCAAGGATGGGCTTTTCGCGCAATTCCCGATGGAGGCCGTCTTCGGCATGCACAACTGGCCGGGTGCCGAGGTCGGCAATTTCGCGGTCAGCGCGGGACCGGTGATGGCTTCCAGCAATGAATTCAAGGTGACCATACGCGGCAAAGGCGGCCATGCGGCCATGCCGCACAACGGTCTGGACCCAGTGCCGGTCGCTTGCCAAATGGTGCAGGCTTTTCAAACCATCATCAGCCGCAACAAAAAGCCGATTGACGCAGGCGTGATATCGGTCACGATGATCCATGCCGGCGAGGCCACCAACGTGATCCCCGATAGCTGCGAACTGCAGGGCACAGTGCGCACCTTCAGCATCGAGGTGTTGGACATGATTGAGCAGCGCATGGGCGAAATCGCGAAGCACACGGCTGCGGCCTTTGGTATGGAATGCAGCTTTGAATTTGTGCGCAACTACCCGCCGACCATCAATTCGGCCAAAGAAGCGGAGTTTGCCCGCAAGGTCATGGTCAGCATCGTCGGCGCGGAGAATGTGGGCACGCAGGAGCCGACGATGGGCGCCGAAGACTTTGCCTACATGCTGATGGCCAAACCGGGTTGCTACGCCTTCATTGCCAATGGCGACGGCGCTCACCGCGAGATGGGCCATGGCGGCGGCCCCTGCATGCTGCACAACCCCAGCTACGACTTCAACGATAGCCTGATCCCTCTGGGTGCCACCTACTGGGTGAAGCTCGCCGAAGCCTGGTTGGCCTAGCAACAAAATAAGTATGATGCGGGATCAAAGCGTTTGAGCGCACAGGGAGCTATGCCGTGACCAGTTGGAGTGAGTTGACAGCCCGCGACAAGCAGGAGGATTTACCCGAAGCCATCCAGCGGCAAATTTCCCCTGGCGTGGTGCGCTACGTCTTCATCCACGACGATCTGGAAGTGGATGACCCCGCCGTCGACTCTACTGGCCGGTTTTTTGTGTCCCCGCGCGAATACGGCTTCACGATACGCGGCTTCAAGGGCGGCAAGACCGCATGGGCCCGTGACTTTGCCAACGGAACCATGCTGGTCGTCAATACCGAAGGTTTGTCCCACGTGTTGTCGCCCAAGGTGCCGGCGCGCATTTTGTTTGTCAGCGAGGTCGGCATCGTGCTGCAAGATACCGGTATGGTGCAGCGCGTGGCCGAGCGCATCCCCGACCTGACTACCGTGCGCCTGACCGTCAACGCGATTTTTGATTTGCACGGTGAAAACCCTGAAGTGGCACGCACGCTGCTGATTCGCATGGTGGACCGTGCCCTGCTGACGGGCCCGCGTGATGGCGAGTCCGAGGCCACCGTCGTGGACCACATGTTTGAATCCAGCTCTGTCGTCGGCGTGGAGCGCCGCCGCGCTACGGATACTGATTTTTCGCAGCTATTGGATATTTAGCCTAAGGATGGTTATTCAGACCATTCTTAGCGCAATACGGTTCTAAGCTAACAAGCCTCATCAACATACTCTGCAATATGTTTTGCTGATTGAGAGAAGCACGGAGGAAAGTCACTGAAAAGACAGTATTGCTGCGCTATCGAGTGGAAAGACTGCGCTCATCCGCGAGGAGTTGATGGCGCGTGAATATGCTTCTAGTAGCGGGAGAGTCGAGATGCCTTGCGTAGCTGGAATTACCAGTAAGCATTACGCCAAAATTCACTCTCTAAATTACGTGGTGCGATTGAAGAGGGAATCTGCAGTGGCGTTGCCGCAGGGTATATTTCAGCAGCTTACTCGGTTGTAAAGCGCACCGCCGCCAACTGCAGCAGGCCGTCAAAAATCAGGTTGTCCACCAGCTCAAATGGCAGCGACATATGCGGTGCCATTTTCCAGCCAGCGCCCCCGGTCATCACGCACAAAGGCTCAGCCACACAGTGCTGGCGCACATGTTGCACCATGCGCTCTACCGCGCCTGAAATCGCATAAGTACCGCCGCTGGTCAATGCGTCGCTGGTGTTGGTCGGAAACAGGCTCACCTCGCCGGTAGGGACATGCAGACCGGCCGTGCCGGACTCCAGCGCGCGCAACATGATGCCGTGGCCGGGCAGTATCAAACCACCTAAAAATTTGCCACCGGCATCGACGGCCTCCACCGTCACCGCCGTGCCCACCATCACCACCACCATCGGACGGGGGGCGCCCTGGGACAGCATGCGGTGGTAAGCGCCAATCATTGCAATCCATCTGTCGGAACCCAGCCGGGTAGGGTGGTCATAGCCGTTTCGCAAGCCTGCTTCGGCCTCGCTGGCAACCACCCACTGCGGCTCTACGTCCCACAGCTCCATTTGCTCTTGCAAGCGGCGCTTGACCGCATCAGCCGCCACCACGCAGCCCAGAATATGGTGTGGCGGCTTTAGATCTCTCCAGGCGCCTTCGGACAGTTTGTCAATGTTTTCCAGAAACTCCGCACCCTGTGCCAGCAGCGGGGCAGTGGGGTGGGGCGATGCATAATGCGCCCATTTGAGTCGCGTATTGCCGATATCCAGGGCGAGAAACGTCATGCCCTATTATCCCTGGCGCCATGGCAGGCCCTGCAGGCGCCAACCGCCCTTTTTGCCGCGCTGGGCGTGGGTGTTGGGGTCGCCCTCAAAGCCCTCCAGGATGTTGTAGGCCTCCAGCCCCAGTTCAGTGGCGCGCTTGGCGGCAGCCACCGAGCGCACGCCACTGCGGCACAGCAACACTACTTTCTTGCCGGCCGGCACGGCGGCGCGCAGTTCCGCATCAAAACCCGGGTTCATTGCCATGCCTGGCCACTGTTTCCAGGCCACGGCGACGGCGCCGGGGACAAAGCCCACCCATTCGCGTTCGGCGTCGGTGCGCACGTCCACAAGCACGGCATCACCGGCTTGCCACCATGCGCAGGCATCACAAGCCTGCACGTCCCCTGCATAACCTGCGTCAGGCCGCCGGTCTTCCGATCCAATGCTACCCGCATCCTGGCGCGCACCCGAGCTCAGGTTGGCGGGCACCGCCTCTTCAATGCGCTTGGGTTTGGGCAGGTTCAGCGAGTCCATCACCGCGGTGAATTCCTCCAGGCTTCTGCCCGCCACCCGCATATTGCAACTACGCTCAGTGGCAATGTTGGAATGCGTACGGCCCTGGTAGTCATGCCCCGGCCACACGGTCGTGTCGTCTGGTAGGTTGAACAGCACCTCGGTCAGTGAGTGGTACAGCGCCTTGGCGCTGCCGGACTGGAAATCGGTGCGTCCACAGCCGTTGATCAGCAAGGTGTCGCCAGTGAATACATGGTTGCGCCACACAAAGCTCATGCTGCCAGCCGTGTGGCCTGGTGTGTGCAGGGCCAAAAGTGTTTCTCGGCCAAAGCGCAGCAGGTCGCCATCCACCATTTGCAGGGCGGCGGTGCTGATGCCGCAGGCCTGGGGCGCAGCAGTCTGTGCACCGGTGTGTTCGGCCAGCAGGCTGGCGGCAGTGATGTGGTCGGCATGGGTGTGGGTCTCTACCGTCCAGCGCAGTTTGAGCCCGTACTGGCTTAGCACGGCCAGATCACGTTCCACCTGCTGGTCCACCGGGTCGATGATGACAGCGTCGCGGGTGGCCTCGTCAAATATCACATAGGTGTAGGTGCTGGATGTGGTGTCGAATAATTGCAGGGGTAGCATGGCCTTTTCCCGGATGGATGGCGAACACAAGGTTGTTCGCGCATGGGAGTGCCACTGTAAAGCAATTCGACAAGCCCTTGTCGTGGCGGCGGTGCGCTAGGGTTCCCCGCCGAGCCCGACGCAATGGGCGCACCCTGGGGGGAAATGTCCTCGATGGTTTTACCCAGCAGGACGCTGTTCAACCACCAGGGCGAGCAGCTGCGCCGTGCACAGGGTGGCAGTAAAGCAAACCGCGACCCCTGCAACCGGGCGTTTCCACGATGGTGTTTTCATGAATGCCGTTTGTGAACCACAGTGGTTGGCGAGCTACGCCTGGTTATCGGGGCCAACGGCGTTGCGTCCAGGTAATTCCGAAAATGGTTTACAGTTGACGTTTACGTAAACGTCAACTGCGCCAGATCAATAGGCACAGTGATTTAGGAGCTTCCCCCATGTCTGACCTCTCCGCCGAAGCCAAAGCCCTGGCCAATTACCGCCCCACGCACAAGGTGCGGTTTGTCACCGCCGCCAGCCTGTTTGACGGGCACGACGCCGCCATCAACATCATGCGCCGCATCCTGCAGGGCATGGGCGCCGAGGTCATCCATCTGGGCCATAACCGCAGTGTGGACGAGGTCGTGACAGCCGCTCTGCAAGAGGACGCACAGGGTATTGCGATCAGCTCCTACCAGGGCGGGCATGTCGAATATTTCAAGTACATGGTGGATTTGTTAAAGCAGCGCGGTGGTGCACATATCCAGGTGTTTGGCGGCGGTGGCGGCGTCATCGTGCCAAGCGAGATTGCCGAACTGCAGTCCTACGGTGTAACCCGCATCTACAGCCCGGAAGACGGCCAGCGCATGGGGCTGGCCGGCATGATCGGCGAAATGGTCATGCGCTGCGACAAGGATTTTACGGGCTTTGCGCCCGCCACGCTCGACGCCATTGCGGGCCACACCACAGAATCCTGGCGTGCGCTCGCACAACTGATCACCGGGCTTGAGGCATCACAAGGAAAACATCCGTTAGCCCCCGAATTACGTGCTTCTGCTGCTACAAAAAAGATACCAGTCTTGGGAATCACCGGCACCGGCGGTGCGGGTAAATCGTCACTGACCGACGAACTGATACGCCGCCTGCGGCTGGACCTGGGCGATTCATTGCGCCTTGCTGTCATCTCCATCGACCCTTCGCGCCGCAAAAGTGGTGGTGCACTTCTGGGCGACCGCATCCGCATGAACGCAATAAGCCCGTGGACGGTCAAAGCCCCCACGCTCCCCTCTGCGAGTGGTTCGCTGCCCCCCGAGGGGGCTGGCATCGCCTTGGGGCGGCCCGGCGGCGATACCGGCGAGCGTGTGTTCATGCGCAGCCTGGCCACACGTGATTTCGGCTCGGAGATCAGCCAGGCTTTGCCCGACGTGATTGCCGCATGCAAGGTGGCGGGTTTTGACGCCATCATCGTCGAGACATCGGGCATTGGCCAAGGCGACGCCGCCATCGTGCCCTTGGTCGATATTCCGATGTATGTGATGACGCCCGAATTTGGCGCGGCCAGCCAGCTGGAAAAGATCGACATGCTGGACTTCGCCGAGTTTGTTGCCATCAACAAGTTTGACCGCAAGGGCGCCAGTGACGCGCTGCGCGATGTCTCCAAACAGGTGCAACGCAACAAGGAAGCCTGGACCACGATGCCGGACCAGATGCCGGTGTTTGGCACCATGGCCGCGCGTTTTAACGACGACGGCGTGACAGCGCTGTACCAGGCGCTGTTACCGCGTTTGCAGGAGTTGGGCTTGTCTGCCGCTACCACCGGCCTGCTGCCGCGCGCCGGTGTGCGCCACAGCAGCAACCAGACTCCCATCGTGCCCGCCGCCCGCACACGTTACCTGGCCGAGATCACCGACACGGTGCGTGGCTACAAACAGCACGCCCGCGGTCAAGCCCGCTTGGCACGGGAGATCCAGCAACTGCGTGCTGCGGCGAGGATGCTGGAAGAGACCAAACCCGACAAGGCCCGCGCTGCGGAGGCCGCCATCGACCTCGCCGTGCAGCGCGAAGAAACACAAGACCCTGCGGCCCGCAAGCTGGTCACCCAATGGCCCGAGATGCAGCGCGCCTATGCCGGCGACGAATACGTCGTCAAGATCCGCGACAAGGAGTTGCGCACAGCGCTGACCACCAAGAGCTTGAGCGGCACCACGATACGCAAGGTTGCGCTGCCCACCTACGAGGACCACGGCGAAATCGTGAAGTGGCTGATGCTGGACAACGTGCCCGGCAGCTACCCATATACCGCCGGCACCTTTGCCTTCAAGCGCGAAGGCGAGGACCCGACCCGGATGTTTGCCGGTGAGGGCGATGCCTTCCGCACCAACACGCGCTTCAAGCTGCTGAGTAGCGGCATGGTGGCCAAGCGATTGAGCACTGCGTTTGACTCGGTCACGCTGTACGGCAACGACCCCGATCCACGCCCGGACATCTACGGCAAGGTCGGCAACAGC
>JANXVI010000069.1 GCA_025351745.1 Rhodoferax sp. | reverse complement strand
GCCCGTTCTTCCACCGTCAATATGGGCAACCAATCGTAAAGTGTTGTCCGTCGTAATTTCTACGCCGACTCCATCTTGTGTGGCCGCAGTCGCCGTAGCGCTGAGCGTCCAACTGCCAACTCTGCCCGAGAAAGTTTTGCTTACAACGAATTGCAGGATGCCGTCCGCACTGTCGTCATTCACGCTGATGCCATTTGGCAGATTGCCCAGTCCATAAACTGTGCCGCTGGGCGATGTCAGACTGGCCTTCAACTTGCTTGCATCAACGGGATCGAACACCAATTCAATCGTTACATTTCCATCGACGTCACCGCTGGCCATATTGAATTTGGTGTTGAAAACCGACGACGCAGCCAAAGCGCCAGATTCATTGATAGCAATGGTACCGCCAGCTTGTCCGTGCGCTTCATTCAGGGATCTGATGGCGTCCTTGGCAGCTTCCGTTCCGTCTTTGGCTGTTCTGAATACGCCACCGGACGCGCCTGCAATATCCGCTAAATTGATGACCGCGCCGGTTGTAGATTGCGCCCGGGCTTTCTCTCTCACAGCGGCCTGTTGCACTTTGGTGTTGCCTCCTGCCGCGATCGGATTGACTGACACTCGTGCGGTTTTTACCAAACTGCTTGCATCGGCGGGCAAGCTGGTTTCTTGGCCCGTCAACAAATAGATGGTTGATAAGTCGCCCGGTTTGCGTACCGCCGCGAGCGCCTGAAGGCCCTGTGAAAACGCGGCCATCGTGTCAAAATTTCCTGTGCTTGCGGGCACTATGGCGTCAAGCGCAGACGATAGCGATGTCTTACCGGCGGCGTCGGCCGTGGTGTAGGGCATCACAGGACCAGATCCAACCGCTGGCGAGGCAATGATCATGTACTGGGTGTCTGACTTAGCCTGCGACACCACCGCCTTGGCGCCCTGTATGACGATTGACAATCGGTCGGCGCTCAAGGTCCGGTCTATCACAATGATGTCGCGAAAAACGGGGTTGGACACGAACACAATATTGAGCTTGGTGTCAAAGCCGGCGACGGGCTGTTTGAGCTGCATCTTGCTCGCGTCTATGCCTTTGAAAGCATCAAAAAACGTACGTTCGTAGCTCTTCAGGGAATCAGGGTCTTTATCAGCCGTTCTTGTCAAAACTTCCCATGCACTGGCTCCCGCAGCGTTTGGCCCCGTTGCTGCAACGCGCGCCTGACCTGTGGCTCTGCCTGCAGGGTCCGCATAGTCCGCTGGGGTCGACAGCGACAGGAACTTCGTGTGGTCGTTCATGATCGTGTTGCGTGGCGTGTCGATACCGGCCGGGCCACTAAGATTGGCCGGGTCTAGGGCTTTGCCCGCCTCTTGGTACTCGTCGAACACGGTGTACGTGTAGTGACCCATTTCGTGCGCAATGACCTTGCCTACTTGGTCAAAGGTTTCTGGGCTACTACTCATCGTGAGGTAGTTGTGAGACGTCATCCCCCCGGGTTTTTGCCAGCCACCCACATGTGCGTTGGAACGGCCATCTTTGTTAATGATCTGAATATCGACGTTGGTGCCGAACATGGCATTCTTGTAGACGTAGATAGTGCCAATCTTGTGCAGCCCCTCCGTCATCGTGAAGTTGCTTTGGGCAAATACCCTCAACAGGCTGGTAATGTAGGCCCGGTCGAGCGTCACGCTTCCATTGGCGACTTGGGTTGGCGGGTTATCAAAGTCCCAGTCCACGCTGACCACGTAATCGAGCGTATTCACATCAGCAACAGCCGAAAAAGCGTGATTTGCGGCAAACGCCGGTGCGGCCGTCTGAAACGACAGGGATGCAATCAGCACGCCAACACCGAGGCGGCGAAGTAAGCCATGACCAGACTGGGTTTCGGGTTTGATTCGCATGGTGGCGGCTTCCGTAAGTTGTTCGAAGAGATATTTCCCTGAAAGTGCTGCAAGAACAGTCTCAGCGGACGAAAAGAAATAATAGCGCCCTTATTTCTACAAACCCCACGTTTGCCGTGCACTAACGCAAGATAGGTCCGAGCCAGCCCGTAATCGCGAAGAGAAGTAGCAGAACCGCAACAATTACAGCCATAACTGTACAGATGACGGAAATGGCGCGCACATCACTCCAAGCCCTTCGTTGCAAAGCGCAATGGACTTTCGGGGCTAAAGTCATGCCGAGCATGGCCGTCACACCAAGCGCAGTCGCCAATGCTGGCAACGGCCTCAGTGCAAACAACAAGAAGCCTGTCGCGCCCAGGCTTCCAATGCACCAGCGCTCGTAGATCGGCCAATCGGCACGGCCAGGCCATGGAAAACGACGTAGCACACGAACGATCCACGGTGTCTGTAAAGATACAGCTTCTTCGCCTGGCACTGCGTTGTCGGGCGACCTGTCAGCTGCATGGAGTGGTCTTAATATTGCCCCAGCCGCGACCTCGCCACTCCTGCTATCGCGAAAAACCTCGGCCACTACCGCCGCGCGTTTGCTGCCAAACCAAGCCTTCTTAGGTGATGGCGGGTGAGATGTCACTTTGGGGCGCGGGATAGGGCGTAGCGTCGCGGCACTAACCTGGGTTGCGCGCATCACGGCCACCTGCGCCAGGACATAAGCTGCAGCGAGTATGGGTACGACGGTTGACAAGGCAGGTGCTTGCTGAGCGATCCAGTTGGCGAATAGCGGATCGGAAACAGCAATATCGCCAGCAAACCAGCCGAGCATTGCGCCGCCGGCCCGAATCAACACAGGGTATTTCTGAAGCAAGCTCCCAACGAATAGACTGCCGAACATCAGCAGAGGCACGCTGATGACGAGGCCGACGATCAGGATCAAAAGACTGCCTCGCGCGATAGCCGCCAAACCAAGGACATTGTCCACACTCATGACCAAGTCAGCTATCACAATCGTTGTCACCGCCGACCAAAGGCTGGTGCCGCCTTCGCCTGGTTCATTGGGTGCCGTCACGGCGGTATCGGCGGCCCGTATCAGCTTGATTGCAATCACCACAAGAGCGACACCGCCCAGCAGTTTCAGAATGGGTATCTCCATGACGAAACGTGCAACTGTGGTCAGCAATACCCGCAACAGAATCGCTGCTCCCGTGCCCAGCATCAGGCCAAGCCTGCGTTTGTTTTCAGGCAACGAACGGCAGGCCAGCGCGATCATCACGATGTTGTCACTGCTGAGCAACAAATCGAGCAGCAAAACCTCCAGCGTCATGCTCAGGTAGCGGACACCAACTTCAAGTTCCATGGGTACCAGCTCTGACAGCCGAAGGTTTGATCGAGATCACGTCAGTCTCGTCACTCGTCACGGGCGCGGCGGCACACCCGGGCCGTTCTTGAAATAGCGCAGTACTTCGGCATCAGGTGACAACACGATGGTAGGTGCCGACTCGGCCAATGCTTGGCGGTAAGTCTGCAATGAGCGGTACAGGTGGTAAAACTTGGGATCCTTGTCAAAGGCAGTGGCCAATATCTGGTTGGCATTTGCCTCCCCCTCGCCATGGGTTATCTTGGCCTGGCGCTGAGCCTCAGAAAGGATCACAGTGCGTTCCCGGTCGGCCTTGGCTTGGATCTGTTGTGCCCATTCAAAACCTTGTGCGCGCAGTTCCTTGGCTTCGCGTTGGCGCTCAGACTTCATACGTTCGTAAATAGCTTGACTGGTTTCCAGCGGTAGGTCCACTCGGTGAAAGCGCACCTCTGTCACTTCAACGCCGATTTCTTTCGCCTTTCCCGCAACTTCGTTCTGAATTTGCTGCACAACCTGCTGTCGTTTGTCCGACAGCAGAACAGAAAGCGGTGCCTGCCCGAGTTCGCGCCGCAGTGACGAACTGAGAAGTTGGGCGAGATGCATTTCCGCTTGAGGAATGGTTCGTACGGCCTGATAAAACTTCAAAGGATCTGCCAACCGATAGCGGGCATAAGTTTTAACCTCGACCCGCTTTTGGTCCCCCAGAATGACCTGCTCCAAAGGAGGCTCCAGCGTCAACAAGCGTGAGTCGTAATACACGACAGAGTCCAGCATCGGGAGCTTGAACTGCAGACCGGGGTGGGCCACGGCCCCAATAGGCGCGCCCAACCTGATTACCAATGCTTGTTCAATTTCGCTGACAGAGAACAGCGAGCCGCTCAAGAGCCACAGCAGAGCCAATGCTCCTACCCAAAGCCAACCCACGAAACGGCCGCTCATTTCGGGCCACCTTTGGACGCAGCCTTGTTTTTTTCATCGAGCTGCATAAAGGGAACTACGCCACCGACGCTCTTGCCTGAGGTGTCGATAACGACTTTGGTGGCCTTTTTCAAGACCTCGTCGAAGCTCTCAAGATAAAGCCGCCAAGCCGTCACGTCCTTAGCCTTGGTGTAGCTGTTGTAGACCAACAGGAACCCCTGCGCATCACCCTGAGCCAAGTTGACAGCTTGCGCTTTGTAGGCCTCAGCTTCTTGTGTAATGCGTGACGCTTCTCCGCGCGCTCTGGGAAGTATGTCGTTGGCATAGGACTCTGCTTCGTTGCGCGCTCTTTCTTGGTCCGCTTTGGCGCGTTGAACGTCGTTGAAGGCATCGATTACCAGGCCAGGGGGATCTACCCGCTGCAGCTGTACCTGGGTGATCAACACGCCGGAGTTCGAACGGTCCAACAACGTTTGCATCAGCGCACGCGTCTGGTCAGCAATCTGCTGGCGCTTGTCGGACATCGCGGCTTGAATGGGCGTGCGGCTTACAACCTCGCGAAGGGCGCTCTCAGCGGCAATCTTGATTGCCGCTTGCGGGTTGTTGATCTTGAAAAGAAACTGACCTGCATCCTTGATGGTCCAGAAGACTGCGCACTCTGCTTCTAGGATGTTTTCATCGCCGGTCAGGATTTGGCGTTCGCGCGGGTCTTCGTTTCCGTTGACATCTACCGTGCGTGGCTTGCCAAGTTTGAGTTGGTTGACCTGGGTGACTTTGGGGAGCAGCACAGACTCGATCGGATACGGCAGGTGGTAGTGCAGCCCCGGGACAGTAGTTTCCACCCATCGACCGAAACGCAAGACCACGCCCTGCTCATCCGGTTGTACCTTGTAGATGCCCGCACTTAACCAAGCAACAACCAGTACGCCCAGCAGAAGCACCAAGCCCCTGCCATTGAGGCCAAGCAAATGGAAGTAATACTTTATCCACTGATTAACCCGGTTGGAGGAGGCTACGCCGCGTTCTGCTGGCGGTTGCACAATGTGCGGGTCGTTAACCGGTTCAAATGGCATCTATGGGACTTCAATTTGCGGTGATTGCAGGAGGTTGCATAGGCCGGAGAGTAGGTCATAAGATACGTACGAGATAGGATTCGATGACCTGCTAAAAATATCATAGCGTAGAAATTCTTTTTTATTACAAAGAAGCTAAGACTGCGCATAATTAGTCGCATGATGAAACTACACGCCGTTGGCAAATCCATGCGTTTGATTTGTGGCTCCGCAGCTTTGCTCGCTTTAGTAGGTTGCGCACAGGCGCTGCACCCCCCAGCGCAGAGTTGGGTTGTCATTGCTGACTTGCCGCAATGGGCACCCGGCCGACCGCAGACTTATCGACAGGTGGTCTTCAGTTCCGACGGTAATGTGCAGGATGCCAGTGTTCGTGACCAGACGGTGGAAAGTTTGGTCGAGTTCACACTGCCTCCAGGGTCGTCAGGCGTATTTCCTGTGGAGCCCTATTTCTCACTTCAAGATAAATATGAGAAGCCGACCCAGCGAGGTCTGCTGACCGAAGGCCGTGGCAACAAAACCACCTTCTATTTTGGGGCGATGGGCCGCAATAAATTCATTTCTGCCGAAAACGAGCTGCTACCCCCCGATCTGCAAAAATTGCGTTCGCAGATGCCACCCAAAAAGGATAAAGGGCGCACGGGCACCTTTCTCCAGGTGCGTTTATATGACGCAGCGACGCAAGCTTACTTGCGAACGAGCAACCCTGCCGCATTGACCGCGGCGATGATCGATGAATTTGCGCCGCTTGAACGGGCGTTGTCCGCGCCCTTCCAATTTGTT
>JANXVI010000042.1 GCA_025351745.1 Rhodoferax sp. | reverse complement strand
ACGGCAGCAATCGTCTCCAATGCGTTCTTGCCCGAGCGCATCACGATGACGCCGCCCGCAGCCTCGCCTTCGCCATCCAGCTCGCCAATACCACGGCGCATTTCAGGGCCGAGCTGGATGCGCGCCACGTCACCCAGGCGCACCGACACACCGGCCGGCGTCGTGATCAAGGGTATGCCGCGAAAGTCGTCCAGGCTTTGCAGGTAGCCCGTTGCCCGCACCATGTACTCGGCCTCACCCATCTCCAGCACCGAGCCGCCCGCTTCCTGATTGCCCTTTTGTATGGCTTCGACCACCTTGGTATGGGGAATGGCGTACGCGGCCAGCTTGTCCGGGTCCAGCACCACCTGGTACTGGCGCACCATGCCGCCAATGCTTGCCACCTCAGCCACGTTCGGCACGGTCTTTAACTCGTACTTTAAAAACCAGTCTTGCAACGCGCGCAGTTGCGATGCGTCCTGTGTGCCACTACGGTCCACGAGCGCATATTGGTAGACCCATCCGACGCCGGTGGCATCCGGCCCGATGGAGGCCTTGGCTGCAGGTGGCAAGCGGGACTGCACCTGGTTCAGGTATTCCAGCACGCGCGAACGTGCCCAGTACAGGTCGGTGCCATCCTCAAACAGCACGTATACAAACGAGTCGCCAAAGAACGAGTAGCCACGCACCGTCTTAGCGCCCGGCACCGACAGCATCGTCGTCGTCAGCGGGTAAGTGACCTGGTTCTCGATCAGGCGCGGTGCCTGACCCGGGTAGGTGGTGCGGATGATGACTTGCACGTCAGACAGGTCGGGCAAGGCGTCCAGCGGCGTTTTGACCACCGCGTAGATGCCCCAAGCGCACAACATCAGCGTGGCCAGTAATACCATGAAGCGGTTGCCTATGGACCAGCGGATGAGGCGGTCGATCATGGCGTGCGGCCCGACATGGGGGCTGACGATGCTGGCATCGGCACTGCCGGGCTGATCGCGCCCGCGCCAGGTGCATCATTCAACTGTGCCTCGACACCTTTCAGGCTGGCCTCAGAGTCGATCAGGAACTGTGCGGACACCACCACGCGCTGACCCGACTGCAGCCCGCGCTTGATCTCCGTCTGGCCACCTGACTCAACACCTGTCTCAACCTCAACCGAGCGGAACTTGCCATTGCCCTCGGCCAACATCACCACACTGCGCTTGCCGGTCATGATGACGGACTCGCTAGGGACCTGTAAGACTTTGTTCGCACGCACGTCCATAAACAGCACGGACACCGACATGCCAGGCACCAAACGGGCCTTGGGGTTTGCCAACTCCACACGCGCCTTGAGCGTGCGCGTGGCCAAATTCACGTCGGGTAGAAGGGCCTGCACCTTGCCCTCGAACGTCTCTCCCGGAACCGCCGGACTCGTGGCCTGCACCTTTGCACCCACACGCAGCACAGCGGCTTGGCCCTCAGGCACTTCTGCGTTAGCCCAAACGCTTGACAGACCATTGATACGAAACAGCGTTGCACCCACTGCTACCGCCATGCCCTCGCGGACCAGCAGTTCAGTAACCACGCCCGCGATCGGCGCGGTTATGGTAGTGCGGGTTTGCGCCTTGCCACTGGCTTCGACCCGCCCGATCTGCACATCGCTCATGCCCAGCAGCCGCATGCGTTGGCGCGCGCCATCGACCAGCGTGTCAAGGTCCCTACCCTGCATGCGTTTGATCGACAGAAACTCTTCCTGAGCGCCCACCCACTCGGGTACGAACAAATCGACAAGTGGCTGGTCTTTGGCAACTGCATCCAGCGTGGCGCGCACATGCAGGCGCTCCACGTAGCCGGAGGCACGCGCCTGCACCACCGCCTGGTCTCGTTCATTGAAGGCGATGCTGCCCACGGCCGACAGCTGCGGTGACAAGCTGGCTTCTACGACCTCGGCCGTGCGCACGCCCAGGCTCTGCTGAACCCTTGCACTGACGGTGACACTGCCCTGGTCGCTACCGGCATCGGCATACACGGGTACCAGCATCATGTCCATGAAAGGGGACTTGCCCGGCTTGTCGAACTTGGTGCCCGGCGACATGGGGTCTTGGTAGTACAGAACCCGGACTCCAACGGTCGGATCTAGATCACCTGCTTTGAGACCGTTGGCGATGTGGCGGCGTGCTGCTGCTTCACCTTCGGCAATACTTTGTGGAAGGGTTTGTCTGGCCGGTGCCGTTCCGCCTTGCACAGTCGATGCGGCTGCCTGCGCGTGGGCGTTTGCGGTTTCACTGCTCCCACGACGCAGGCCGAGGGTATACAGGCCGTATCCGGCAGCGGCCAATACCAGCGCGCTGGCCGCCACAACCAGTGTCAGTTGTCTTGTATTCATGGTTGTTGCTCCAGATGTACGGGGATGGCGCTGCTTTCGCCGTCGCTGTAGGGCGTCAGGTAGTTGAGCTGGGCCCACAACCGTGCGGTCTCTTGCTCAACGGTTAGCGCCTGCAAGTGCATGTCGATCTCGTCACGCCGCGCGGCCAGCACACTGGGCAAATCCCCCTTGCCCGCGCGGTAGCCCGTCAGTGCAGCCTGCGTGCGTTGCTGCGCTAGAGGGACCAACTGTGCGTTGAAGCGCGCCAAGCGTTCCTTGCCCGACAGCCAGTCGTTGAGCAGGTTGCGCACCTCGGCTTCGTGGCTGCGCAGGGTGTCGTCGACGCGGGCCTGTGCTTCGCGCACCTGGGCCTGCTTGGCCGACACTTCGCGGTCCTGGCGGTTGGCTCGATCCACTTGCAATGGGATGCTGACCCCAAACGAAAGCATGTTGGCATAGGCGGGGCCGCGCTGGCTGTAGCTGGCCTCCATCGTCCAGTCGGCAACCGCATTGGCCTGAGCCAGTTGGCGTTCTGTGTCGGCGATCTGCACCTGTGCCAGCAGCACTTGCAGATCGGGATGTTGCAACAGGTGCTCACGGCCGGGCTGTGCGCCTGACACAAGGCCCTGCCAGGGTGGTGGGCCGGCTGAGGGCCGGTCCGCCACAGTGCCTACCCAACGCGCCAGGCTCGCGTCCGCGCCACGGGCCTGGCGATCGATTTGGCTGATGCGGTCTTCCAACGCAACCACGGCCGCCCGCGCCGCAAAAAAGTCGGCCTGGCTGCCCCGCCCGGTTCCGAACGCGGTTTGCGCAGCCTGGACTTGGAACTGTGTTTCCTCCATCTGGCGCAGCAATACAGTTCGCATCGCCCCCGCGTAATAGCGATCAATCCAGGCCACTGCCGTGTTGCGTTGCACGGTAGCGATGGCCAATTGGCGCTCCGCCAGGGCACGCTGCGCATCCCCTTCGAACCGCTGCGCGCGCAGCTGGCGCTTGGCCGCGCGGGGGATCTCCTGCATGACGCCAATGCGGCGCATGGTCATGAAATCGTTCGTCAGGCTAAACCGGTCCTCCCCATTCACCGGCAGGTTGTCGACGCCCAGTTTGAGAACAGGGTCGGGTAACTGCGCAGCAGAAACTGCCTGATCACGGGCCGACAGCACGAGTGCGTCTTGGGCGACGACCTGCTGCGAGCGGTCCACGGCCACGCGCAGCGCCTCTGCCAAGCTTAATGGGTCACCCGCCCAGGACGAGGCCGCCAGCGTGAGAACCAGGCTACAAGCAAGAGCCCGGGGAATACAAATGGGAACAAACACGAGACTTCTCCCGACAACACATAACGGTCTGCTGCAGGAGCAACATGGCTCACGGCAGGGCTACGGAGTCGGTAGTGGCTAGTTCCTGAAGCAGCAATTGCACACCGACAAGGGGGGCGCGGTTGTGCGTTGAAGCAAGGGCGCTTGCAGTAGAACGCCCGGGGAAATGGTGATGGTGTCTTGCAGCACGAAATTGATCGAGATCGCCTGCATCGTCGGCAAGACTGGCAACACGTATGTGTCTGCAGACTGCTGATCCGCCTGGCAATGCGCCTGGCACAAGCCGGGTTGTCCAGCATCCATGGACGTTGGCATGGATGCCGAACATGGCATGCCATCGTGCACCATTACCATGCTGCGCTCTGCCCCACCACCCATCTCAGTCGAGCAAACATAGCGCGCCACGGCCAACTGCATGAACAGCAGTGCGACCATGGCGATAAGCACAGTGATCAGGCGGTGGCGGCGAAGGCTAGTCATGCGGGTGGGGTTGTCCTCCCATTGTAGGCGCGCCGATGCGTGCACGCCACCCCGCAAACCTCGCAAATACATGCAAATCAGCGGAACTGGCTCCGCGGAACCATGCCAGACCACTTCACTCCAAAAAGAAAATACCGGCGCAATGTTGCCCCCCGTACGGACGAAGCCGTATGACAGGTAGATTCTTTCTATGACGAGTGGAGAAAAAGGCGCTTGTGGATCACCCCGATCTGCACGTCCAACGGACCACGTACGCGCAGCCCCCAAGGCGAAACACTACGTGGGAAAAGATATGCACTATCCCATCCATATTCGATTTTCAGGCTTGGAATCATGCCCTGCCTTGACAGAGGCTGCACAAACCCATGCCCACGGGCTTCCCTGGGCTGAATCCGAGATCCTTAACTGTTGGGTGGGCATCCATTTTCACCCCAATGAATTGCCCGCAGGCTTGCCTTACAGTGCGCGTGTCGATGTCACGATTCCAGGCTATGAATTGATTTCTCAGCGGGTCCCGCACAGCGATGTCCACCTAGCCCTCGGCCACGCGTTTGAGGACATGCAGCATCAGCTGCGGCGCATCGACCCCAAAATCAACCATGCGGAGTTCGCGGTGACGATTAACGGACAGCTCGCCAAGCCACCAGCTTCTGACAAGTAGCTGCGACCCGAATGCTGAGCCGCCCACACCATCACGCCATCTGAAACAACTCCTGCGGCAACTGCATCACCGCGCTGGTAGGCGCCAGAGCCGCACTGTAGTGGCCGTCTGCACGGGGCAGCAGGCGCGCAAAGTAGAACTCTGCGGTTTGGATCTTGGCGGTGTAGAAATCATTCGATTCCTTGATGGGTGTGGAGACCCCCCAGTCCCCACCCGAAAAGAAGTTACAACTGATTGTCGCTTACCTGACAAAGCCCGAAGTGCTCTTGGCAATCAAGTTGCCCATCCCCTCAGTCGGCCTGGCTCCTCAATCAATCGATCATCGAGGTGCCGTTCTCTGGCCGCCTTGACGAATTCCATCGCTGCCTCTAGATCAGTTTGAAACAGGTTGAATTGGGCACGGTCGATTTCATAAAACTCTTCGTAGTCGACGAACTGATTTCGTACGGGGAAAGAGACATAGTATTTACCAGACTCCACTTCTACCCCGATTGAAAAACGCTCTTCCTTGCGCACATACACATCACGAAAATTCATTTTGCCTCTAGATTTCTACCGTGGCCCGATCCTGCTCACATTGAGTCGCAGAAAAGCAAAAAAATGCTGTGTCGCTAGCAGATCACACCATTCCAGGCAAAGCGTTAGTCAGAGTACCCGACCAAGGTTATCAACGCCAATGATGTTTCCTTCGTCGTCCATGAAATTTTCAAGTCGGTAGCCATCAATGGTGCAGAAATCGCTGAAGTCATCGACGATTGGTTCACTTCCCAGCAGGCTCTCAATCTCTTTCAATGTGCGCTCGAGGCGAACCGCGTTTTCGTCGTGCGCAACGTAACGCGTTTTTCCGTCAAGCGAAAATGGCAGCCACAGATCGCCAAACACCCGTACATCGATCGACCCGCCGCCCATGAAAAAGGCGTTCATGCTCACCATGTCGATCACGGTCTGCGTATCGCCATTCGGGCCAGCCAAGCGCGACCATCCATGTATTTCGATGTCTGCCGGTCGGATAGCGCCAGTCGAATGTTGAGCACTAAGCAGCTCGTTCCGTATTAGCGTATCCAGCCGGATGTTTTGGTCACCCCCGACATCAAGACATTTGATCGGCTTCTCCAGATCAATCTTGGTGTCTCCATCAATTTCAATCCACTGTGAAAGTGCAACGCGAGACGGAACAAAAAGGAACTCGCGAGCAAGTATCGCAGCGCATTGCTGAAGTTTTTCCAGAAAACCTTCGAGATACGATAACTTCGCGCTACCTGGGGTATGTAGCGCATGGGTATCGAGCTCATATAACCAATGAGCGGTCGGGTTCCTTATAAGTGCCATGATTTCTTCACACCGTCAGAGAATGTGGTGGTCTAATTTAAACAGACACAACGATAGGTTATTTCAAACCTAAATGGCGGTAGAAGTGAACAAGCAAAAAACCCGAAGAGTCTTTGACGCGAGCTTCAAGCTCCGGGTAGCACAAATGGTCAAAGTTCAAGGAC
>JANXVI010000496.1 GCA_025351745.1 Rhodoferax sp. | reverse complement strand
GGCTCGGCGTTGGATCGAGAAGCTCGATCAACCCGGTGGCAACTCCCCCGAAGCCCAGTTGTTTGTCTACCCCGTACAAAATGGCAACGCCAAGCACCTGGCTGACGTGCTCAACAGCCTGTTTGGTGGCAGTGCATCAAGTGCCACCAGCACTCAACCCATCAGCAGCGGCGTCGCGCCCGGGCTGGCCACGAGTACCGCTACCAGCGCCGGATTTTCAGCTGCCAGCGCCAATACGGGCGCAGCGGGCAGCCGTTCCGGAAGCAGCAACATTCAGGGCAGCGGGTTGACGTCGCTAACCCTCAACTCAGGCCTGCGCCTCATTGCCGACGAGATCAACAACGCTGTGCTGGTCTATGGTACGCGCCGCGAGTTTGACAAGATCCAAGCCACCCTGAAGCGCCTCGATGTATCACCCATACAGGTGTTGATCGAAGCCAGCATCATCGAAGTGACGCTGTCGGATGACCTGAAATACGGCCTGCAATGGATCTTTAACGACACCACCAAGAACAACGATGGCCTGTTAGGCACTGGCGTATTCAGCACGGCGGCGGGCGCGGTGCTGGGCTCCACCGTGGCCGGGTTTTCGTACACCCTGCGCAACTCTGCAGGCGATGTGCGTGCCGTGCTCAATGCGCTGGCCGAAAAGTCTTTGGTAAAAGTCATTTCGAGTCCCACGCTGATGGTGCTCGACAACCACACAGCCAGCATCGCAGTGGGCAATCAGCAACCCATTAAATCGGGCGATACGGTCACTGCCGGTGGCAATGTCACCAGCAGCATTGTCTACAAGGACACCGGCGTCAACCTGTCGGTGACACCTTCGGTCAACGCCGGCAATATGGTCACCATGCAATTGAGTCAGGCCGTCACCGATGTGGGCCCGGTAGACGCAGCCACCGGTCAGCGCAGCTTCCTGCAGCGGCAGTTTTCCAGCAAAGTGGCAGTGCGCTCGGGCGAGGCACTGGTGTTGGGGGGCTTGATTCGTGACAACACCACCAGCGGCAAAAGCGGCGTTCCGCTCTTGCAGGACATCCCTGTCATCGGCAGCCTGTTTGGCGCTACGGCCAAAAGAACCGACCGCACCGAGCTGCTGGTGATCATCACGCCGCGCGTCGTCCGGACCGCGCAAGACCTGCGCCAGGTCGGCCAGGAACTAAAAAATAGCATGAAAGCTCTATATCCCAACGGGGGTGAACCCGTTGAAGAGGTCGTGGGCGGCTCGAAATAAGCCGTATTCCGCGCTGTCCACACCAATTTACATCGTTTAATTGTTACTCATTGTTTCCTACCATTCAGACTTATGAATCCAACACTGTTGAAACCAACTGCACCCACCGCAACCAACCGCCGCGCGGCAACGGGCGCCGCTGCCTTGCTGGTCAGTCTGCTGCTGGCAGCTTGTGCCACTGCGCCCTGGGCAGAACCCCAAGACCAGGTGCGCGATCGTGCCAATGCGCGCTGGCAAGCGCTCTTGGCGGGCAACTTTGCGAAGGCCTACACCTTCACCACGCCGACATTCAAAAAAACCATGACAGAGCAGGCTTACAAGGGCCAGTTTGCCAATGCGCAATGGATGGGTGCCGAGGTGGTAGGCGTCACCTGCGCCCAGCCGACCGTTTGCGTGGCTAAAGTGCGATTGGACGCCAAGATCAACTTGCCCCGCACGACCTTGAACAAGATCACAACACATTTTGACGAAACCTGGCTCTTGGAGGACGGCCAATGGGGACTCGCTGAATAGATGGTGCGAAAGCTAGACCAAGTGGGCGCCCCTATGTATACTGAGCCCACTGGAATTTATGAACATGGCGAAATTTTGAAGGGGGATAGTTATCGAGACAGCACATTGATTTTTCTGTAGAGGGTGCTTTGATTTCAAATTTGTGTTGTTTTTTTTTCTAACCCTCAATAAAAACACATAAAATCCACATAGGCAATTTTGCACTTGTGCTAATATTCAGCAGCGTAATCAACCCCCTAAGGGTTGCGCTCAACAATCTTTAAACGGAGTTTTACATGAAGAAAAATGTACTTGCCTTGAGCATTTCGGCGGCACTGTGCGGTATGGGTATGGTTGGTAGTGCGTA
>JANXVI010000477.1 GCA_025351745.1 Rhodoferax sp. | reverse complement strand
AGATTATTGAAACGCTGACCGTGACGATTCGCAAGGTTCCACACGGAAAGTTGTGCGTTCCGTTTGTCAGCTTTCGTGGCACTGATTACGGCATCTTGCGCCATAGCCCTATCACTGAGGTAGTTGCGGACTTCGGTACAGACCCTGCGCCATTGGCTGCGCTGATGGCTGTTCTGGAGCGCTCTGATTGCCCGCTAGTTGCTGAGTACCGCATGGCCCTGGCTACGGCGCATGCCGACGCATGGGCTGAAGAAGTTGAGCAGCTTTCGGACATCGACTAAGCGCTGTAAACCCGCCAAAGGTTTGCTAACCAACAGGAGCATTTATGACCAAGTAAATCATCGACCAGGCCGCCACTGATTACGCAATCGGCGGCTTCATTTGAGAGCGGATTGGGTCCGCTGCCGAATGAATTTGTTGTCAAACATTGGAGAGATGCACATGCCAAATGAATTTACACCTGGGCCATGGGCCATTGAAAGCATGAGTGCAAAGCATGTCAACACCCATGCCATTGTGATCAGTGCAGATGATGGACTTGGCCCTGTTGCTTACGCGACTTCTGCAAACGCACGACTGATAGCCGCCGCACCAACGATGCTTCTCGCTCTTCGCCGGGCAGTTTTGGCGCTTGCATTCGCATCTGAAACATCGAAAGCCATGAGGGACGATTACGAATTTATCAGCAAAGTGATCGAAGAAGCTACGGGAGCCGCAGCATGAAGACCACCTTCAACCGAGTGCTGTGCGCCACCTACGCAGCGGCAATCGTCACTCTCTATTTTTCTATTTGCGTATGGGGGCAGGTATGAAATGGCTCGCCGACCTAGCCCGAGTCTTTCGCCCGGCCAGTGCCGACGTGCTAGCACAGCAGGAACTTGAGGACGCCAATCGCCAGCTACTAACCGCCCACAGCGGGCGCGAATATGCGGAAGCAATGGTCACCTACCACAGCGCCCGCGTGGCGCGTCTGGAGGCTCGCAATGAACTGCTGTAACAGCTATGGCGAATGCACGCAGGGTAAAGACTGCCCAGCGCGGTCACTGCCAGAGGATGAATCTAACGAGCCTTGGGATTCGCTGGAAATTGCTCTCATATCCGCAATCATTTTATTTATGGGCATCGCCATTGGTGGCGGGCTTGTGCTGCTTTATCTCACTCACTGAAAGACCTATATGAATGCCGTAGTCGAAATTAAACACCCCGGAGCGCTTGCGCACACCCAGAACGCAGGCCGCATGGCGGTAGCGGAAATCATTCAACACGTCGCCATGGTGCAGGAGGTTATGCGCGCCGTAATGAAGAAGGATGTGCACTTTGGAATCATCCCTGGCACTGACAAGCCAACGCTGTACAAGCCTGGGGCAGAGGTGCTTTGCATGGCGTTCCGCATCGCATGCACTTACGAGATTGAAGACTTGTCAAACGCTGACTGCGTGCGATACCGCGTCACCTGTACAGGCACGCACCAGACCACCGGGACCATTCTTGGCGCAGGCATGGGAGAAGCATCCAGCGGCGAGGAAAAGTACAAGTGGCGCAAAGCCTACCAGGAGGAATTCGACTCCACACCCGTCAACATGCGCCGCGTGAAGAAGGGAAAGTACACCACTATGCAGGTCCGCACAGAGCAGGCCGACCTCGCCAATACCGTGTTGAAGATGGCCAACAAGCGCGCCCACATGGCAATGGTACTGAGTGTCACCGCCGCCAGCGATTGTTTCGCCCAGGACCTGGAGGATATGGACGACGCGCTGCGCGACCACCTCACGCGCCATGGCGAAGAGCCAGCCACACAACAGCAAGGCCCGGCCACCTTGCCCGCCTACACCGACGAAGCCTTTGCCAAAAACCTGCCTATCTGGCGCGGAATGATTGAAACCGGCAAGAAAACGGCAGAGCAAATCATTGCCATGGTTAGCACCAAGGCCACCCTTACTGCGGAGCAGATCGCAATGATCAGCGCCACGGTTGTTCCAGAAACCATTGAAGCGGAGTAACTACTGTGACGAATGCTGAATCTCAGATACCGGTATTGCTCTTGCTTGATCTAATCCTTCTGGACCAAGAAACAGGCCGCATGCTATGGAAAGCTCGCAACCCTTCTCACTTTGTTGAGAGTGGTCGTCGCGGGACTCAACACATCTGCAACAACTGGAATAGCTCTTTTGCAAATATGCCAGCTTTGGCATGTGTCGACGGAAGCGGGCACCTAGTCGGCCGTATTTCCAAAAAATTGGTATTTGCACACCGCGTAGTGTTTGCTATGCATAAGGGTCATTGGCCAGAGCACTCAATAGACCACATAAATGGCGATCCATCAGACAACAGGATCGAAAACTTGCGTGACGTTCCGCACATTGAAAACCTGCGAAACCAGGTTACGCGAAAGAACAACACGACTGGGGTAACCGGCGTGAGTTTCAACAAGCGACTTGGCAAGTGGATGGCGCACATATGTGTCAAAGGTAAGTACACGCATCTCGGTTTCTTCTTGGCCAAAGACGCAGCCGTGTCAGCTAGGCAGGCCGCGAATATTGAATTCGGATTCCACCAAAACCACGGAAGGGCAGCATCATGAAAGCACACATCATTGAACACGCGCAAGGCTCTAATGCTTGGCATATGCACCGGGCAAAGCACCTGAACGCGAGCGATTGCGCCGCAGTACTCGGGCTGTCTTCCTATAAAACTAGAAGTCAGTTACTCAAGGAAAAAGCAACAGGGTTTATTGAGGAAGTGGACGGCGCGACTCAGTACCGTTTTGCAAAGGGTCATGAGTTTGAAGCGACCGCACGGCCATGGGCTGAAGTGATTATCGGAAGTGAGCTTTATCCGGTTGTTCTGGCTGGAGAGTTTGAAGGTCTGAATCTATCGGCATCTCTGGATGGGCTTGACATGCTGAATTCCGTCTCATTCGAGCATAAGACTGGTCGCGCTGACTTACTAGCCAGTCTTGAGCATGGCGCAATTCCGCCCGAATACCACCCGCAAATGGAAATGGGCCTGATGCTGTCCGGCGCCAGTAAGTGCTTGTTCATGGCATCAAGCGGGAACAAGGAAGCGATGCGCTTTGCTTGGTACACGCCGAATCTTGAACTGCGCGCACAGATCATTGCGGCATGGAAGCAGTTCATTATTGATCTTGCAAATTATGTCCCGCCAGTCATCACCGTAGAACCCGTTGCCAAGGTCGCATCAGCCCTTCCTGTCGTGTTTGATATGCGTGTCGAGGGAAAGCTGGTTTCCTGCAATCTGGAGCAGTACAAGCCCGCTGCGCTTGCGTACATTGCGGCCATCAACACAGAGCTGGTAACCGACCAAAATTTTGCCGACGCCGATGCTGACGCAAAATTTTGCCGCGCTAGTGCCGACAAGCTGAACCTGGCCATTGATCAGGTTCTTGGTCAGATGGGCGACATCAACCAGGCGTTGAACACCGTGCGGGAAATATCTGCCGCGTTCAACGGCAAAGGGCTGGCCCTGGAAAAGCTGGTCAAGGCCGAGAAGGAAAATCGCCGCACCAAGATCGTCAGCGATGCCGTGGCCGAGCTGTACGCCTACATGAAGGACATGAACAAGCGGGCGCGCGACATGATGCCCCAGGTGCAAAACCAGTTTCAAGATGTCATCAAGGGATTGAAGAGCCTGGACAGCATGAAGGCAAAGCTGGACGCCGAGGTAGCCCGCTGCAAGATCGAAGCCAGCGGCATTGCCGACAAGATTCATTTCAATCTGGAGCTGCTGGACGAGAACGCGGAATATGGGTTCCTGTTCCCAGATGCCCGCCAGATCGTACTCAAGGCTGCCGACGACTTCACCGCGCTGGTGATCAGCCGCATTGCGGACCACAAAGCC
>JANXVI010000464.1 GCA_025351745.1 Rhodoferax sp. | reverse complement strand
GTGGCAGACCCTAGCAAGACCGCTGCACTTTCGGTACAGGTCACTGCCGCGCCCGGCGCAACACTTGGCGCTACATCTGGCACACCGGCCAGCATGCGTTATGGCCACGCTGCCGCCATTTTGGGGGATGGTCGGGTCTTGTTAGTAGGCGGACAGGCCGATCGACAGGGCCAGGTTTCCGCACTGACCACGGACGTATTCAGTCCTGCCAGCGCCAGCTTTTCTGCCGGCCCAGCGCTGTCTTTGCCTCGGGTGAGCGCCGAAGCGGTTGCGATTGACGCGAACCGCGTGTTGGTCTCGGGCGGAAAGGACGACTACCAGACCGCGCGCAAGACCGCTGAAGTGCTGAACCTGAGCAACGGCACTACTACTGCGGCAGCCAACACGATGAGTGTCTTGCGCATCCACCATCGCATGGTGGCGTTGAGCAGTGGCCCCAACAGCGGCAAGATTCTGATCATCGGTGGATTTAACGGCCCGGTACCTTATGGTGTGCCGAGTTGGCTCGCCACCAGTTCGGTTGACTTGTTTGACCCCATCAGCAACAACTTCACCGCCGCAAACAATGGGCTTTTGACGAGCCGCGGTCTTTTCACCGCAACCCCACTGCTGGATGGACGGATATTGATCGTTGGTGGCTACCAACCCGACCCTGGCGCAGGCGCGCTCGCATCTGTCGAAATTTACGATCCGACAAATGGGTCTTTTAGCTATACAGGCTCTTTGTCGATAGCGCGCTACGGCCATACCGCCACGCGTTTGGCCGATGGCAAAGTGCTGATCGTGGGCGGTGATCAAAATGTGGGCGCGCGCTCTACCGCTGAACTCTACAACCCCGCAACCGGGACGTTCAGCAACGTCACGTCGACGTTGGCGGTTCTGCGCAGCAACCACGCTGCCGCTTTGCTGGGTGACGGACGGGTACTGGTCTTCGGCGGTGAGAGTGGCGAATCGGTGGTCAACGGCACAGTCGAAGCCTACGACCCCGCGACCCAGACCTTCAGTCTGTTTGCGCGTATGTCCATACCCCGCACGCGCGCCACCGCAACGGTGCTTACATCGGGGCCCAATGCCGGAAAGATCTTGGTGTTTGGCGGGGGCGCAGTCAACCAACCTGCAAAAGCGGCGGAGATGGCGCCTTGATGGAGTTGGACACACCCACCCCATGGGTAAATCCGAACCCAATCGAGAAGAGACTTTCGCATTGCCAAGTGCCGCGTGGGCAGGCGAACCCGTGCGGCATTTCCGACTTCAAAACAAGCAACCACTTGGGGTACGTACGGCAGCGCAGTTGAGCGCATTGGGTTGCCGTCAGGGCATCACTGCTCAATTGGTTACAGAGTCATTGACAGCCAAGGACGGAGTGAAGGGGGCGGCGGCTCGGAGGCACAGTCAGGGTCGCTGTGTTTGAACATACGACACCAGCTCTTGCCGATCATTTTGATCCCAGGCGCCGTTGCGCAAGCGAACCCGGATTTCATGTGCAATATCTGCGTTGACCCCTGGCGCAACCCAAATGTCGCGCTGCAGGTTGGCGCTTAGCTCCATGTTGAAGCCACGGGCCTCGATTTTGTAACAGTCAAAGGTGCCTGCGGGCACCGTGACCCGCTCCCTGCCGACCACCTTGAGGTCGTACTTGAAGGTGTAGGCAACGCCATTTGGGCGAGATTGCTTGAAGCGGGTTTGCCACCGCTTACCCACAAACAATTCCGCCGGATAGAACTGGCGTGGTGTGCTCAGTGCCCCGCGCTGGTTGGTGGTGATATTGCCCATGAGGTCCGACACAAATTCGCCATCGTTGTAGGTAACCCGATCTGCATTGTCATCTACCTGTGTGACTTTCAAGACCAGGGGTTTGGCAGTTTTGGAGAACTGGTCAATCACCCGCATGGTGAATTCATCTCCAACGGCGTACTTGCGCAAATGCTCGTTGTAACCTTTAAAATAGGGAGTGGGTTCTAGCATCGCAGGCTTGGTTTGCGTGTTCACTGGTGCAAACACGGTTTGCTTTGCGGACGCCAGTTGCGGCGCAGTCGATTGTTGAAGTTGCGCCTCGCGTTCTGCCGCAACGCTTGACGCCTCGGCTCGATGGGCCAACAGCCGATCCTGGGTTTCTTGCTCAACGCGCAAGCTTGCCAACCGCGCGGCTTCGGCCGCAGCAAGCTGGGCCTGCTTCTCCCTTTGCCGTGCGATTTCAGCTACTTTGGCCGCTTCAAGTTTGGCCGTCAACGCAGTCGCTTCGGCCAATTTTTCCGCTTGTTGTGCCTGCTGCGCCTGCTCACGCTGGGCAGCGACCACCCTGGCAGCGGCGTCCACGGCGGCCTGCGCCTTTGCTGCGGAAATGCGCTGCGACTCAAGCTCCGCTGCCAAAGCGAGTTTGGCGGCCAATGCCGTTTGCTCGGATACAGCATCAGCCTCTTGTTGAGCGAGTCGAAGGCGCTCTTGCTCTGCCTTCTGTGCAGCCAACTGCTTCTGCATCGTTTCGGCTGCACGCTGCCGCGCAGCCTCCGGTGCGTCGGCCGCCTGCGTAGCGGTCAACATGGGTTTTTGCGCAGTTTCGTCGTTCAAGGTCCTCTGAACGGTAAGCAAACGGGTCAAACGCGACTGTGCCAATTCACTGGCACTTCCGCTGGGGAATGCACGAATGAATCCTGCCAGCACTTCAGGGTCCCGGCTGTTCTTGACGCTCAGCCACGTTCCGATTTCGTTTTCCAGCAATTCGTCACGTTCCGCTTCGCTGAGCTTTTTTGCGGCCACCGGAAACATGAAAACATCCTCTTCTAGCGAAGTACTTTCCCAAGGAATCTGCGTCCCCTTGGAGGCCATGCGCACGCTCAGGCGGACCCGCTTAAAGGCGTCTTCCAACCGTGCGCCAGGGACGGCAAACTCTCGCAGCAGGTAGCCGGTATACAACCCATTCCTTCCGTCTCCGTCTTGCGCGACGTTGCCGGGTGAGGTTGCAAATGCCAACAGACTGCCAACCGGCGCATCAAACTGGCTCAAGCCTTTGGCGGCCGGCTTATAGACGTTCGCAAACGGGCTGTCGCGGCACGCATCCAGTATGACCAGAAAACTTCGCTGCTCCTGGGGCTGCTGCATGTAACGCAGCAAATCGCTGACATCGACGGCCTGGGTAGGCACATCCGAAGCCTGGAGAATGTTGGCGGACACTGGCATGAGGTAGTTGTGCCAGTCTTGCTGCAAGCCGTGTCCTGCGTAGTAGAACAGGCCAAACTTAACATTTTTTTCCCGAATAGATTTTCCAAACCGCGCTACGGCTACTTGCATTTTCTCCAAGTCGGCGTCGATTTGCAGTTCAACCTGAAAGCCGGCCTTTTCCAGCAATGCGGCCATGCCTTCTGCATCGTTTCGTGGGTTGTTGAGTGGATTGGCTACCCGGTAGTTGGCATTGCCAATGACCAGTGCGACTCGTTCACTGGCGCACACGGCGCCAACACAGAACAGGAGTGTGAACGTCGATAGCAGGAAGGTTCGCATGAAACTAGACATCTAAAACCCCACTTCCGAAAGGTAGTAATCCGCCGCAATACTTACGGCATTTGCGCCACAGAAATTCGACGTTGGCGCCTTGGTGCGAGGCCTATTTCAATATCAGGCCGACGCCATGTTTTATCGCGCATGCTATGTTCAGGTTGCCTGTGAAATCTACCGCAAGGCTCACCGGTATGTAAAGTGGCGAGCTGAATCGAGCTGGTCCGTCCCGCGCCATCCATCTACCGCGACACCAACCCCCGAACCGCAGCCAACTGCCGCCGCGACACCGCCAGCAATTCATCCACACCGTTGAGCCGCACCGCCCAGCCCTCGCCCTCTTCCGCGTCAAAATGCTTCTCGAGCGCCCGCACGGCGCGGCGCGCGATCAGGGCGTTGCGGTGGATGCGCACAAAGTCGGTCCGGTGTTTTTCTTCCAGCTCATTGAGCGAGCCGTCCAGAATGTAGCTGCGCGTGGCGGTGCGCACGGTTACATATTTCAGTTCGGCCTTGAAGTACAGAATCTGCTGGATCGGAATGCGCTCAGTGCGGCCACGCTCCTGGATGATCAGCACATCCTCTTGAGGAAAAGTGGCCGCTAGCCCTCGTCGGGTCTGCACAATGCGCTCTACTTTTTGTAGCGCCTGCTGCAAACGCTCCAGCCGCACCGGCTTTGTAAGGTAGTCCACCGCTTCCAGATCGAAGGCCAGCACGGCATGCTCGGCATGGGCCGTGACAAAGATCAGCGCGGGCGGCTGCGGCAAGGACTGCATCGAGCGCGCCAGCGTCAGGCCGTCGGCACCGGGCATGTGGATATCAATGAGGGCCACGTCTACAGCCTGGTGATGCAGCATCTCCATGGCCTGCACCGCGTTGGCCGCCTCGCCCATGCAATGTACGGCAGGCGTTGTGCAGTCGGACAGCAGGGTGCGCATGCGGACTCGCGCCAGGCTTTCGTCGTCTACGACCAATGCTCTGAGGATACCGATGCTGGGGCCGTTCGTGGCAGTCATATAGGCACCTCCATGCGCACCTGGTAGACGCCATCCTTGAGGCCGCTTTTGAATTGCCCTTGCACATCGTGCAGCAGCGACAAGCGCTCGCGCACGTTGCGCAATGCCAGCCCCTGGCCCTGCTCGCCCTGCCCGCTGGGCACGGTATTGGTCACTTTGATCACCACGATGGAACCCCTGCGTTGGGTGGAAATGCGCACGTCGGCGCCCTGTGCACTGGGCTCCACACCGTGGCGTACCGCATTCTCCACCAAAGGCTGGAGCAACAGCGGTGGCAGTTTGGCGTCATCGGCGGCCGGGTCTATCGCCCACTGCACGCGCAGGCGTTCGCCAAAGCGCACCTGCTCGATGGCCAGGTAGCGCTGCGCCAGCTCGATTTCATGGGCCAGGCGCACCGGCTCGCCGGAGTCATTCAAGGCCTCGCGGAACAAATCACTCAAATCTTCCAGCAGCGCCTCGGCCTTGGGAGGCTCTGCCCGCACCAGGGCGATGGCGCTGTTGAGCGTGTTGAACAAAAAATGCGGCCGTATGCGCGACTGCAGCTCCGCCAGCCGGGCGGACGTATCGGCGGGCATGCGGCCCTTGCTGCGCATGACCAAGGCTCCCACCAGAATGCCAGACAGCAACAGTCCGCTGAAGGCGCTTGCAACCCACGGCGGCCCCACCAACAAGCCCGACCAGGCCAACATGGCACAGCCGTACAACCCTGCGACAGCTCCCATAGCAACCGCCACCGTGTATTGGATCGCTGCTGGCAAACGCGCAACCAGCCGCTTGGTCAGGCAAGCCAACAGCAACCAGGACAGGGTGGCTGGCAAGGCGCCCCCAGTCACCATCGCCAGGCGAATGACCCAGTCCACTAGGTCAAAGGCGGCGAACGCCACTCCAACCCCGGCACAAACTTCCACAAACAACACGGCGCGCAGCACCACACCCGTCTGACAAGCGTCGAACACCAAGGCCGCCTCCACCGGAGCCGAACCGGAGGGCCGCTCGTCGTTGGGCGGGACTAACTCGTGGAACGCCGATAATATTTGGGTGTCTTTCATGAACCCAGATTTTGACCCCATTACCAGCCCCGCACCCTATGTCCAAAAATCAACTCGATAAAAAGTCCCAAGCCTGGTCGGCGCTGTTCTCCGAACCCATGAGCGATCTGGTCAAACGCTACACCTCCAGCGTGTTTTTTGACAAGCGCCTGTGGCAGGCCGACATCACCGGCAGCCTGGCCCACGCCGAAATGCTGGCGGCACAGGGCATCATCAATGCAGAGGACCACGCCTCCATACGGGGCGGCATGGCGCAGATCACGGCTGACATTGAGTCCGGCAAATTTGAATGGAAGCTGGACCTGGAAGACGTGCACCTGAATATCGAGGCCCGTTTGACCCAGCTGGTGGGTGACGCTGGCAAGCGCTTGCACACCGGCCGCTCGCGCAACGACCAAGTCGCCACCGATGTGCGCCTGTGGCTGCGCGCCGAGATCGACCTGATCGGCGAACTACTGATCGATCTCCAAAAGTCTTTGGTGGAAGTCGCCGAGAAAAATGTGGATGTGATCGTGCCTGGTTTCACCCACTTGCAAGTCGCCCAGCCTGTGAGCTTTGGCCACCACATGTTGGCGTACGTGGAAATGTTCAGCCGCGATGCCGAGCGCTTTGCCGAGGTACGCGCCCGCACCAACCGCTTGCCGCTGGGCGCCGCCGCGCTGGCCGGCACCAGCTACCCGCTGGATCGCGAACGCGTGGCCCGCACGCTGGGCATGGTCGACGAAAAAGGCAACCCCCAGGTCTGCCAGAACAGCCTGGATGCGGTGAGCGACCGCGACTTTGCGATTGAGTTCACCTCGGCGGCCACGCTGTGCATGGTGCACATCAGCCGCATGAGCGAAGAGCTGATCCTGTGGATGAGCCAGAACTTCGGCTTCATCAAAATTGCCGACCGCTTCACCACCGGCAGTTCCATCATGCCGCAGAAGAAAAACCCCGACGTGCCCGAACTGGCCCGCGGAAAAACCGGCCGCGTCGTCGGCCATCTGATGGGTCTGATCACGCTGATGAAGGGCCAACCCCTGGCCTACAACAAGGACAACCAGGAAGACAAGGAGCCGTTGTTCGATACCGTGGACACGTTAAAAGACACGCTGCGCATCTTCAGCGAGATGGTCGGCGGCCAGTTGAACCTGGCCACGGGCGTGAAGGAAGGTGGCATCACTGTCAACGCGCCCGCCATGGAACAGGCCACGCTCAAGGGATATGCCACCGCTACCGACTTGGCCGACTATCTTGTGAAAAAGGGTCTGCCGTTCCGCGATGCCCACGAGATCGTGGCCCACGCCGTGAAAGCCGCCACGTCGCATGCCTGCGATCTGTCCGAGCTACCCTTGGCGGTGCTGCAGGAATTCAATCCGATGATTGAAAAAGATGTCTACGAGTGCCTGAGTCTGCGCGGCTCGCTGAATGCCCGCAAGACGCTGGGTGGCACGGCACCGGTGCAGGTGCATGCGCAAATCGCGCGGCACCGCGCACGGATGGGGTGGGCGCATGACATACACACAAAAAATTGAAGAATACAAACGGCAAATGGCTGATAAGGGCATAGGGTCGGGAACTGCATGCCCGCCTCTGTGGCTCTTTATGTGGTCGATTGGCGTGCGACTTCCGCCGCCGCTCTACATGGGTTTCTTGCCGCTTGTCGTATTCAGCGGCACGTTCTTTGGCATTATCTTTGGCGTCTTCGCGTGGTACCTGGGAAACAAGGGCCATCGCACCATGTCGTTGACCGAAGCTCGCTATGTTGCGCTGGCAACCGGCGTGTTTTTTGGTCTCAGCGTCGCATGGTTCATCCGTCGCCTTGCACACAAGCACGAACTCGGCAGTTGGTCCGTATTTGGCGAAACCCAACAACATACCTAACTCCGGTTTTGGGTCTGCAAACCATGGGGTCTGAATATCGGTCTAGAAATCTTCGGCTTTGACGTGATACCGCTTCAGGATTTCTAGATACGCGCCCGATTTTTTAACGCTTTCCATGGCGGTTGCAAAGCGCTGTGCCAGTTGTTCGTGGCTTTTCGCTTTTGCAAATACGAGGTAGTTGTTGATCGATGGCGCATAAGGTTGCAGGAACACAATTTTGTCGGCGATGTTCAGATTCTGGGCAACGTATCGCACCCGCGAAACACTCCCTATCGCCAGAGCAGCCAATCTTGCTTGCCTGATCTTTGAGCGCCAAGAAACCATTGAGTGTCCGTGAGAGAACATTTCCCTAGACAAAAACCCCATACTGTTCGCGTTCCGGCGTCTTGCCCATATAAGTGTTGGCGTCGGCTTCGCCCCGCTGCAACATAATCATGGCGCGCTTCCACGGATAGCTGCGAAAAACCACGCTGACGCCCAGCTTGTCGTCCGCCGCTTGAACCAAGTCAATATGCACACCGCGTATCTGCTCCCTCTCCACCATTTCGTACGGCGGAAAAAGCCGTCGGCATGGACCACAAACAATTGCTGTGCGCCACAAATGCCCTTGAGGATCAGCACCGCGACGCAGCACTGCAATAGCCACAAAAGAACGACGGTGACTGACGCATTCGGCGAAACACAACACGCTCCTCGCAAGCTTGATCGGCGACAGGGCGAATCATCGCAGAGCCTGTTTGGCGAACGTACACATTGTCCCGACACAGAGAGTCTCCAGTGGCTAACAAGCCGGGTCACGCAACTCCAAGCGAATCGCATCAATCGCCGCCAGCGTCTCAGGCGCGAGCGTCGTGCCCAACGCATCGATATCCTCGTCCAACTGGGTCTGCGATGTCACGCCAATGATGGTGCTGGCTACCTGCCACTTGGTGTAGCAAAAGGCCAGCGCAAGTTGGGTGGGAGTCAGGCCGTGGGCTAGTGCCAACGCGTTGTAGCGCTGGGCGGCGACGAGCGACTCTTTGCGACCCCAACGCTGTTTGCGCACGGATTCGTACTTGGCAATGCGGGCATCCTTCGGTGCTGCGGGACCGTCGATGCCGCTTATGTCGTACTTACCGGTCAACAGCCCAAATGCCAGCGGTGAATAGGCTAAAAAGGACACGCCGAGTCGGTGCAGGGTCTCGTCCAAACCATTTTCCAGGCCGCGACTGATCAGGTTGTAAACATTTTGTGCCGTGGCCACACGCGGCAGGGCATGCTGCTCTGCCAAATGCACCATTTCATGCACGCCATAGGGCGTCTCGTTGGATAAACCAATGGCGCGCACCTTTCCAGCCTTGACCAATTTACCCAGAGCCTCCAACTGCGCATGCAAGCTGGTCACTGCGCTGTCGTCGGCAGGCTTGTAATACATGGAGCCAAACATCGGCACCGCGCGGTTGGGCCAATGGAGCTGGTACAGGTCAATGACATCCGTTTTGAGCCTGCGCAAGCTTCCGTCGCAGGCGGCAATGATGTCCTCACCAGACAAGTCGGCCTTTCCGCCCCGCACCCACGGCATGCCGCGTGAAGGTCCTGCCACCTTGGTGGCGATCACCAACTTCTGGCGCCCACCCGGGCGCGCTGACAGCCAATTGCCAATAATCTTTTCGGTGGCGTTGAAGGTCTCGGCCCTGGGTGGGACGGCATACATCTCGGCCGTGTCCAGAAAGTTGATGCCACGCTCCACCGCGCGGTCCATGATAGCGTGTGCGGTGGATTCGTCGACTTGTTCACCGAAGGTCATAGTGCCCATGCAGACAGGGGTGACGTGCAGATCGCTGCTGCCGAGTTGAATGGTTTTCATGGAATGGTGTGGGAGATCAAGTGGATGCATGGAAAGGTGGCGCAAATGAACGCCTTCCGTTAAGCGACGAGTTTGGTCAAAGCCGGGTATACGAGCAGTCGCATATGGAGCAGAATACGTTCGTTGTTGGAGCCGTGCGGTTCAGTGGCCCAAACCGAGGCGACGAAGGCACCAGTTGTATACCAAGCCCAGCCGCATCGGCTGCTTCACGGGAATATGCACCATGCACCAAGCTTCGTTGACATTTCGGGTCCTGCTGGCGACAGCCATTGCGTTCTCCAGCACCCTCGCACTGGCCCAGTCTTCCACCGAAGGCTCCCCACCTGCCGCTGCCGAGCCACCGTGCCATGGCAAACCCCTGATCACTTACACACTGGGCACCCAGACAGAAATTGACCGGCTTTACCCCGTCATAAACACCGCTTCCCAGTCGGCCTATGACCGATCCATGGCTGTGGCCAGCAGCATCCAGTTCTACCTGCAAAACTCGCTGAACCGCGACCAGATTACAGATGTTTGCAACCTGCGGGTCACACCGCAAGGCGCCACAGGCTATCAGGTGAGCTTCTATTCCAGCAACCAACACGCACGCGCCTACGGTGCCACCCAAAGCGCTTGGCTGCGCCGCGGGGCCTTGGGACTCAAGGGCGTGCGGGCGTGCCAAAACAGCAAAGACGCAGCCTGCTGGGAGCCAAAGGGCGCCAACCTAACCTGCTCTGGCCCCTGGCAGTTTTACTTGCCACTGGGCCTGCCCATGCTGTCGCAAAAAATGGTGATGCTGCTGCACTACCCACCCTACTCGGCGCTGCAACAATCCGACTACCTGAACAATGCGACGTTGAACCGCTGGCAGCGGCTGCTAACTACCGTGGGGGTCAGCCCGGCGGACTGGACGCTGTACACCACTACGGTAGACATCTTCCCAATCGCCGCACCTGGCAGTGGCGAGAGCGGCTGCTTCCCCACCGCCAGTGCGCTACGCTACTTTGGCGCACCGGGTTCCGCATACATCCCGACTATGCTGGATGCGCTCGTGTCGCAAAGCAGCAGCGGCACACCCAATCAAACCACGCGACCGATCATTGTTTTTGGCTCTGAAGCAATCGGCTACTGGAACGCCGCCTACCCCAAATCTCCCACGGCGGTTCTCAAGGCCGGTCGCGCAAATCTGTCACCCGCGACTCCGCAAAAAATGACTGCATTCATGGGCGCGAACCATCCGATTGCAGCGGTCTACCAAAGCTGTACGTCGACGCCGGGTATCACCACCATGGCTGCACAGGATCTGGCCACTGCGTGTTTTGCAAGGGCTTTGGGCGACCAACCAGACGCTGATCCCGTGGCGGTTGCCGCTGCATGCCAAGTTTCGTATACCAACCCCAAACCCGAATCAGACCAAGCAGTGCAGTTGTGCACAACCGCAACGATAGACAAAAGCCCCCAGTTTGCGCAATGGAGCGTACTGCAGGCGCAGAACTGGTGTGCACAGCACAACAACCAGGTTTGCCCCCTGCCGGACTACCAGGCCAAGCCCTGACATCCCAGCGCTTGTCGTTTGCCCTGCAGCCCTTTGTGGGGCGGGGGCTTCTTCATATGCCAAACACCTCGCCAAAACGCGCGTCAAAGGCTTGGCGGGCGATGTCGCGCAGGGGAACGCCATGCCCGCACAGGGCGTGGCGAAACGGTATGGCGCGAAGGCGCACAAAATCTTGCGCCTGGGGTTCATTGATCTTCTTCCAGACGGGGCCGATATTGGCGGTTTGGAAAAAACCCATATCGGTCATCATTTTGCGCGACTCGTCTGAAAAGAACGCATCGGGACCGACCCAATTTTGCAATGCATCGCAAGCCACCAGAATGCCATCCTCGCGGTCAATGCGCACAATGCTTTCCGGTAGCTTGGTGGCCTCAAATAGAAAAACGCTGGCACCTTTGAACGGCATCTCACCCCCGGGCACCAGCAGTTTGTCGGCGTTGAGGTCGTTGTCATGCGGCATGCCCGCAGGTGCCCACAGCGTGGCTCCGTAGCGGTGTTTGTAAAACGCATCGTCCAGTCCATGCAGTGCACCGATCTTGATCACGTTCTTGACCGTTCCCAGAGCATCCAACTGTGCCAAGCCTGCATCGTCCAGGCGCACCGTATTGATCAGGGTCAGCTCGGTGCCATCTCGCACGATAGTCATGTTGCGACTAAAGTGCCAGTGCGCGCCCATCAGAACCGTCTTCATGGTTCCAGTGACAAAAAAAACGCCGAGAAACACCTCCTGAATGGGGCCGTGTGGCAAGGCGAGGGCAAAGTCTGGCATTTTGAATTCTCCCTGGAGTCGAAAAAAAAGCACATCGGACCCCAAAAACTCTACCATACTGTGGACAAATTTCCGTGTCTATTGAAGCACCAGGGAGACGATCGGCATGACTACCACAGCTACGTCCGTAGATGACTATGTCATCAGCCGCGAAACCCACAGTGACGCCTATGCACTGTGGCAGTTTGACCTGAACCATGAACAGCTTCTGCGCCCCATCCCACTGGGGTCCAAAGCGCAATTTGACCGCGATCACACGATCGCACCCATAGGTCGGTACCTGCTGGAGTGGGGTCCCATGACACTCAAAGACTACCAGCCCTGCTTCCCCTACCGGCTTTTTGAATTCGACCCTACCCTTGAGAACCCGCTGATGGCGCCTGCCCTGCAGAAGGGGCTGTGGACCAAAGCCAAGTTCTGGAGTTACCGTGCCGATTTTGGCAATCCAGATGGCGCCAAGGAAAGCTACGACTCTGGCGAACAGCTCATGCTCTTGCCGCTGGGCGGCTTCATGCTCAACGTCATTCCTACGATGGGACGTGGCACCTTCCAACTGTGGAACTTCGACCCCAACCCCACGAATCCAAACACGTCGCCGGGCACCGATCCGTTGCCACTCCCGTACACCCCACAGGGTTCGTTCGACACCATAGATTTCGACCACGAGTTGCTACCCTTGGGCGACTACGTGCTGGACCGCCTTGCCGACACGGGTGAATACTGGTTATGGAGCTTTGACCCACAAGCCATCATGCCGCTGGCGTTGCCTGCCCTGCAAACAGGCACATGGCCGCACATCGGCCCGCAGCACCGATTGGTCGCCATGGGGGACTATGTCTTGGATTGGGTCCCCGGCAACGGTCAATACCGCTTGTGGAAATTCGACCCCACAGCAGCCGATCCCTTGGTAGGGCCGGTGCGCGAGGGCATCCTGCCTGCTGGCTTTGATGCCACCACGACCTTGACCCTGGTGCAGCAGCCCCGCTCCATCAACCCCGCGAAAGCCCAAACTCCTGGCACCATCGATTTCATGCGCGACAAGATCAAGCATGTCGTCTACATCATGCTGGAAAACCGCAGTTTCGACCATGTCTGCGGCTGGCTCTACGACAAGGCCGGCATCGGCATCAATTTCATCGGAAGCGATGCACCATTTGACGGTGCTAGCACCGAGATGTACAACTTAGACCCCAGCGGCGGCAAGGACCACAAGACGCCGCAAAAGGTGATGCTGAGCCAATACCATGGCGGCCAACTCAGCGAGGAGTGGGACTTGGACTTTCTGCCCAACGACCCATTTCACGACAAGTCCGACGTCATGCGCCAGTTGTTCTGGGGGCAAAAAAACGGCTATGCACTGCGCCAAAGGCCGAACATGGCGGGCTTTGTGTGGAACAACGGTGTGCATGCGGTGATGCAGACCTACTCGCCCAAACAGCTGCCCATCCTCAACGGCCTGGGGCGCAACTTTGCGATCTCGGACGCCTGGTATTGCTCCATGCCCAGCGCCACTGACCCCAACCGAGCCTTTGCTTTTACCGGCTCGGCACTGGGGCAACTCAACAATTTTCAGAACGGCACCACGTACCAATACTGGCCTACCCAGCCCCACCGGCAATCGATCTGGAAAGCGCTGTGGACCAATGGCTTTACCGACTGGAAGCTCTACCACTCGGTGGAGTGGATGAATTTCGTTCACACCTACCACCTCTACTTGCAAGGCACTATCCCATCGGTAGACAAGGCCATCACCGCTAACGCGACCAGCTTTCTGCAAACGGTGGATCAGTTCAAGGCGGATGCACTGGCAGGCAAACTCCCAGCGTTTAGTTTTTTGGAGCCGGTCTGGATCGCCATGACCGGCACCACGTCGTATCACCCCGGCGCCGACCCACTGGCGGGGGAGATCGCGCTCAACGAAATTTACGACGCCATCCGCAACAGCCCCCGATGGAAAGAGACGTTGTTTGTCATCACCTTCGACGAGCACGGCGGTATCTACGACCACGCGCCACCGCCCTATGCGACCAACCCTTGGCCCAATGACAACAACGATGGCTTCAAGTACGACATCATGGGGGTGCGCGTGCCTACGATCCTGGTCTCGCCGTGGATCAAAGAGCAAACCGTTTTCCGCTCCAGCACCCCCACGGCTTATGACTCGACGTCGATACTGGCGACCTTGCTGCACTGGGCCGGTGTGCCGCAATCGCGCTGGTGCATGGGCCAACGCGTGCGACAGGCCCCCACCTTTGAAGGGGTACTACAGCGCAACACACCGCGCGCAACATCGCCTGCGCTACAGCGCTCTTACGACAAATCCTACCCACAAAGCGGAACCCAAAACGTGGCGCCGGCGCGGATCAACGATTTGCACACGCTGATGACGCCCCGCATCATTACCGCCATGGCCGGGGGCAAACTCAGCGACAGTGAGATACAACAACTCTCCGAAAAAATCCTGCACGAAGCCCAAGACACGGCCGGCTTGCATTCGCAGCTGGAGCGTCTGGCCAAGCAGCTGGCCTAGACCCGTACAAGCTGTGCATCCCATGACCCCCAGGCAGGTCTAGTTGCAAGTGGACATACTGGCACTATCCGTGGGCGCCTTTGGCGTCTTCGCGGTGTTGGTCGCCTGGTTTTATGGTGTGCGCAATGCGGGGTTGCAGCGCCAGCTCGCTGCGGAGCACGCAGCCCGCATGGCCGAAACCACGCTGCGCCAGACCGAAGCCAAAGAGGCGCTGGCCCAGCAGAACGCCACTGCATCTGTTTTGCACGTCATGGGCAACTCCATGGCCGATGCCAAACCCGTGTTTGAAAAAATCACAGAGAGCTCCTTCCAGTTGTTCACTGGCTTACACGGCGGCATTCTCTACATGACAGATGGCGACATGGTGCATTTAGGCGCCCACCTGGGGCCGGGCTCGCAAGAGCTGGCCTTGGGCCTACCCAGCAAGCTGGTGCCAGGCTCAGTTACCGGACAGGTCATCAAAGAAATGCGTGCTATTCAGTTTGCCGACGTACATAACGATTCCGGCGCCACCGAAGAGCTGCGCAGCAACAGTCGCAAAACAGGCACCCTGTCCATTCTGTTTGTGCCGCTGGTTTCCGATGGCGTAGGCATAGGTACGATCTACGTGGGGCGAGACACCGTAGGAAAGTTTTCGCCGAAAGAGGTGTCGCTGCTGGAGACCTTTGCCGACCAAGCCGTCATTGCACTGCAAAACACGCGCTTGTACAGCGAGACGCGCAACGCCTTGGAGCAGCAAACCGCCACCGCAGATATTCTGAACGTGATTGCGCGGTCGCGCGGCGACGTACAACCCGTATTCGACGCCATTGTGCAGAGCGCCAGACGCTTGGTCAACGGATACTGCGTGACCATTCAACGGGTTGTAGGCCAGCAGCTGCACCTGGCAGCCTCCAGCCCCGCCGAAGGAGACCACAACATTGCGCTCGGCCAATCCTTTCCGGCTGCGATCGAAGACTCCTTGGTGGTCAACAGCTTGGCGTTGGGAATTCCCCAGCAGGTCATGGACGCCCAAACCGCGCGCGAGGTGGACGCAAAGGGGCGCGCACTCGCACAACGCGGCAACTACCACGCCTGTTTGGTGGTACCGCTACTGCGCGAGGGCCATGCCATCGGCATCATCCGATTGGTGGGCAGGCAGGTCGCGCTATTCCCGGCGCACCACGTGGAGTTGTTGCAGACATTTGCGGACCAGGCCGTCATCGCCATCGACAACGTGGCCATGTTCAACGCCGTCTCGCAGGCCCGTGCTGCGGCCGAGGCAGCCAACCAGCACAAAAGCGATTTCCTGGCCAACATGAGCCATGAAATCCGAACCCCAATGAATGCAATCATCGGCATGGGCTACCTGGCCATGGGCACCCAGTTGACCGCACAGCAACGCGACTACGTGCAAAAAATTCAGCAATCGGGTCAGCATTTGCTGGGCATCATCAACGACGTACTGGACTTCAGCAAAGTGGAAGCCGGCATGCTGCAGATCGAGCACGGAGAAATGATGCTCGAAGGCCTGATGGACGACGTGGCCACGCTATTGGCGGAAAAAGCCGCGCAGAAGCAACTCGAGTTTGTCATCGATGTGGCACCTGACGTACCGCAAGCCCTGGTGGGCGACGCGCTGCGACTGCGCCAGATCTTGATCAATTTTGCCAACAATGCAGTCAAGTTCACTCCAACCGGCGAAGTAGCCATTGTGGTGCGGGTGTCTGAGCGCACCAACACCGATGTGCTCTTGCATTTTTCGGTAACCGACACTGGCATAGGCCTGACTGCGGAGCAAATGGGGCGGTTGTTTCAGAGCTTCCAGCAAGCCGATGCGTCGACCACCCGCAAGTATGGTGGCACGGGCCTGGGCTTGGCCATCTCCAAACAACTGGCCGAGTTGATGGGGGGCACCGTTGGAGTCGAGAGCACTATCGATCAGGGCTCGACATTTTGGTTCACTGCCCGCTTGGGGCTGGGCACTTCGCCCCAGGCCATGCGCAAGCCCATGCCAGATCTGCGCGGCAAGCGCGTGCTGGTGGTGGACGACAATGATCATGCCCGCACCGTCATGCATGGTGTGCTCCAGCAAATGGGCTTTGACGTGACCGACGTGCCGTCGGGCCAAGCAGCATTGGATGCACTCGGCGCCGCCAAGATACCCTTTGACACCGTGTTGCTGGACTGGCAAATGCCGGGCATGAGCGGGCTGGAAGCGGCCGGCCGTATCCGCAGCCTGCCCCTTGCCAAGACGCCCCATTTGGCCATGGTGACAGCGTATTCCCGCGAAGACCTGTTAGGCCAGGCCACCGCCATGGGCATCCATGAGGTGTTGCCCAAACCGGTAAGTCCATCCATGCTGTTGGACGCCCTGATCCGCTTGATGACCGATGACTCCCAGCCAGACGCGCCACTCGGCAATGGCGCACGGGTTGCGCCCGCGCTCGGCCTGGAAGGTCTGTGTGGCGTGCGGGTGCTACTGGCCGAAGACAACCTGCTGAACCAACAAGTAGCCTGCGAATTGCTGGCCGATGTCGGTGTGCAAGTCATGGTGGCGGGCAACGGCCGTCTGGCGGTTGAGATGGCACGGGCGCAACCGTTTGACGCGATCCTGATGGACATGCAAATGCCCGAGATGGACGGCGAAGACGCGACGCGCACCTTGCAGGCCCTGCCCGGCTGGGCCGGTACTCCGATCATCGCCATGACGGCGAATGCCATGCACGCGGACCGCAAGCGCTGCCTGGACGCCGGAATGGTCGACTTTGTGGCCAAACCGATAGAGCCTGAGCAGTTGTTCCAAACCCTGCTGCGCTGGACCTGGAAACATGTCACGCCCGATGCACCGCAAGAACCCAGCCTGCGGGCAATCGCTGACACAGCACCCGAATTTAACTTGCTACCGGCGCATATCGAAGGTCTGGATTTGCATGCCGGCTTGCGCCGGGTACTGGGTCGCGAGGACCGCTACTTGGCATTGCTCAATAGCTTCGTCGCGGAACAGGCCAATGCAACCGTACACATTGCAAGAGCCCTGGCGGACGGCAGAACCCAAGATGCGCACCGCGCAGCCCATACCCTCCAAGGCCTGGCCAGCACCATCGGTGCGCGCGCCCTGCACGGTGCCGCCCACACCCTGGAAGAAGCAATCGTCAATGGCACGGCGACGGCCAATAACCACCTGCCCGATGTAGCGCATGCGCTGAACCGATTGCTCCAGGCCTTACAGCCCGTACTGCAAAATAGCGCAGCGAACCGGTCCACAATCCCAGGCCCTGCAGACCCTACGCAGCCACGGCAGGCGATGGAGCATCTGCGTACTTTGCTGCGCAGTGACGATGCCAATGCACAGCGGTATTTTGCGGACCATGCCGCACTCTTCGAGCCCTTGATGGGTGCACAGTTTCTCCGCATCCGCAACGCAATTGAAACCCTGGCGCTCGACGACGCGTTGGAGTTGGTCGCAACACTTCCCCAACCATCGTAGTCCCCAACAAGCACATCAAAAAATCATGGACACTCAAAACCCCCGCCAAGATCGCCAGACCGTCATGGTGGTAGATGACACACCGGCCAACCTTGTTCTGATGAACGATTTGTTGCAGGACCAATACACTGTAAAAGTGGCTTCTAGCGGCGCACGGGCCTTGAAAATTGCCAATAGCGACAAGACTCCTGACCTCATTTTGTTGGATATCATGATGCCCGACATGGACGGCTACGAGGTCTGCCGCCAGCTCAAGACCAACCCGGCTACCCGCGGCATTCCCGTGATTTTTTTGACCGCACGCACGGAAGAGCACGACGAAGAAATGGGCCTGGAAATGGGCGCAGTGGACTACATCACCAAACCGATCAGTCCGGCCATCGTCATGTCTCGGGTCAAGACCCATCTGACGCTCAAGGCCTCGTCTGACTTTCTGCGCAACAAGAACGACTTTCTGGAGCAAGAAGTGCAGCGGCGCACAGCCGAAGTGCAGCGCCGTACCGCGGAGCTGCGGGACGTACAGGACGTGACCATTCTGACCATGGCCTCATTGGCCGAAACGCGCGACAATGAAACGGGCGACCACATCGTTCGCACGCAGCACTATGTGCGCCTGCTGGCCGAGCATCTGCGCAGCCACCCACGCTTTAGTGATTACCTGGATGACGAGATGATCGATCGGCTGTTCAAGTCTGCGCCGCTGCACGACATTGGCAAGGTCGGTATCCCCGATAGCATTTTGCTCAAGCCCGGCAAACTCACTGCCGAAGAGTTCGAGATCATGAAAACGCACACCACACTGGGTAAGCTAGCCATCGAAAGCGCCGAGACCCGCCTGGGAAAAACCGTACCGTTTTTGCAGTGCGCCAAGGAAATCGCCTACTCACACCAGGAAAAATGGGATGGATCAGGCTATCCCGAAGGTCTGGCCGGAAACGCCATCCCCATCTCCGCCCGTTTGATGGCGATCGCCGACGTGTACGACGCACTGATCAGCAAGCGCGTCTACAAACCCGCCTTTACGCACGAAGCGGCCATGGAGATCATCAACGAAGGTCGCGGCTTCCATTTTGATCCGGACGTGCTGGATGCCTTTGTGGCGATTGAGGCGCAGTGCAGGGCCGTTGCAGAGCAGCACACGAATGCGGAGGATACGTAGCACCCATGCATTTCCAAGAGTCCTGCAGGGTTCACACTACACCTGACCCGAGCACATTCTGGCAGTCCACAGTGCCAGCAAACGTTAAACAGTCAGGCTCCCCCTCGGGTATGATCAAAATCGAGAGTCTCACCCAAACAGTCTATGCAACACCACGCTGATCATGACTCACGCGACGATTGGTCCATTGGATATGGCGGTTGTGCAATGTACGTGCAGCTTCTTTGGCTGCTCTCACCAGCATGACGACACAAACGCCGTTCTGGCATCGCAAGGTTTGGGAAGGTATCGAGGAAGCCGTCGCCAATCCGGATGTGCTGGCCTTGCTGTTTGCCTGGCAACAGCTGCCCAGAATCGACTCTGACCTCCCCGCCTTTGGCGATTTCGCGCTGCATGAGGAGCAAACAGCGGCACATTTGCAACGCTTCGCGCCCATGGTCATGGTGTTGAAGTCACTCGACGATGGAGATTTTCAATACCTGCATTACGGCGCAGAAATCAGCCGCCACAGCCAGACCAATATGACCGGCAGGCGGGTCTCGGAGTTTGGTGGTGTGCTGGCAGAATTTTTCCTCGATTGCTACCGCAGCGTGCAAGCGCAACGGCGGCCTCTCTACACGTTGCATTATTCGGACCGGGCCGCCTCTGTCTACACATGGGAGCGCTTGATCTTTCCGTTGCAGCACGCCGACGGCACGCTGGCCCTGGTGGTATACAACCAACCCTTGGAGATGCGGGCTCACTTGCTGGATGCTGTGCTGGATGGCAGCCGCGATGCCATTCTTGCGCTGCGACGCGTCGTGGGCGAGACTCCAGGGCAAACCGACTGGATGGTCCTGGTAGCTAACAAGACCATGGCCAGCTTGGCAGAGGCACCGAACACCAACATCGTCGGACGTCCAGTCGCCCAAGCCCTGCCCCGCTGGCATGAACTGGGCTTCTCAGGCATGTGCCAGCGCTCACTGACAGATGCCTGTGAACTGGAAGAAGAGCGCTACATCCTGACAGCTCCGATGGGTGTGGGGCGCTGGTTTTCCATCTACTGCGCCCCCCTGCAAGAAGGCTGTCTGCTGCGCCTCAGCGACATCACAGAGGCCAAAGAGCGTGAGCGGCAGTTGCGCGAATCCATGCTGCATGGCCAGGAACTCAACGAAAACCTAGAGAAACGTGTGGCAGAGCGCACGCTGGAACTCAGCACGATGCTTGCCTTGCTAAAGCAGTCTCAAGAGGAACTGGTGGAGTCCGAACGGCTGGCGTCCCTGGGGTCATTGGTAGCAGGCGTATCGCACGAACTCAACACTCCGATTGGCAATGTGCTGATGTTGTCGAGCACCTTGCAAGACCGGGTGCGCGAGTTCAGCACGGTGGCGACAGGTGAAGGTCTGAAGCGCGCTGATTTGCACAATTTTCTTAATTTTCTGGCCGAGGTCAGTGAGTTTCAAGTCAGCGCCAGCCGCAAGGCCGCCGACCTGATCGCCAGTTTCAAGCAAGTAGCGGTGGACCAAACATCGCAACGGCGCCGCCAGTTCAAGCTACATGATGTAGTTGAAGACGTGCTCAAGACGCTGGGGCCGACCGAGAAGTTGCCGGCCACCGTCCAGATACGCAACGAGGTGCCAGCTGGCATTGAATGCGATGGTTTTCCGGGCCCATTGGGCCAGGTCATTTCCAACCTGGTCCAGAACTCCGTCGTGCATGGTTTCGTCGGTGCAACCGGTGAAGCCATCACGCTACAGGCAACGCAGGATGCCACTAGCGGATGTGTGCATTTGACGGTAGTCGACAACGGCGTGGGCATGGAACTGGCCATCCTGTCGCGCATATTCGACCCGTTCTTCACTACCCGTTTGGGCCAAGGGGGCTCGGGTCTGGGGCTTGCCATTTCCCACCGCATCGTCACCTCGCTGATGGGCGGAAAATTGACCGTTGTATCAACCCCGGGACACGGAACATGCTTTACCGTGTCGTTCCCGGCTACAGCGCCCGCGCGGCTGTAGCCTCCTGAACCGACACGACAACCGCTTTGACATCCTGCGCCCGTTCGCGGCGTGGGAGGTGCTATTGAGCTATTGAGCCATTACTATCCGCTGGGCGCGCGTGCCGCAAACGAACCGTTGGCCCTTTGCCTGACGTGTTCTAGGCCAACCCCATGCCGATTGCGGTCAACGGCGCGTTGTGGTCCCTGCCGTACGAGATCACGTGCTACGGCGCATTGGCGCTGGCCAGCACGGTCGTCACCTTTGCATTGGCCGGTCTGTCGTGGTATCTGGTAGAGAAGCGGGCGCTGCGCTGGAAGTAGCCAGGACTCTGCTCCTTCTCCGGGCGCGGCAGCATAGCCGGGGCTCGATTTTGTACCGCAAGTGTGGGCACCGCTTCACGCCCAGCGCAACCACGCCGATGGATATGGACGCCGGATGCCATCGGGGCCATATTGCGGTGTTGTAACAATGGCGGCTGTGACACAGAGATTCAATTCGCTCAAACCAACCTCCCTGGGATGGCTCGCTTTACTGCTGGTCTTGGTTGTGGCCGTGCATTGGGTGGCGCTGGACTGGCTGCGGGCACAAGTCACGGGTGGCTCAACAGCTACGCTGATGCCCCAACCGCTGTTCATGCGTGTGATTCAACCGGTAGCCACTGCGATTCCGAAACGCTCCCCTCACCGAAAGGCCACTGCGCCCCGGGTCGCGGCAGCAACGAGTACGGCCTTTGTGCAAACGGAACTGGCGACTGACGAAAGACCAGAGCCCGAGGCACCAGGACCCGGGTCGGTGGCGTCCGATCCGCCCCTTGCAAGTGCCAGCCACCCTAAGCCCGAAGCCGCGGAACTGCCAGAGACGCATGCAGATGAAGCGGCCAACAGTTGGCCCGCAGACACTCGCCTGTCGTACGACCTGAAAGGCTACTACCGCGGAGATTTCTATGGCTCAGGACAGGTTCAGTGGCAGCACATCGACGGGCACTACCAAGTACATGTGGATTTGCGTGTGGCAGTGTTTTTTACGGCGACGCTGATTAGCCAGGGCGAGTTAACCGACGAGGGTTTGCAGCCACGTGTTTATGAAGAGCGGCATTCACGGGGTGTGAGACATCTGACGTTGGACAGTGCGAATGTTACGTTCGATGACGGAAGCACGACGGCCAAACCGCTGGGGCTGCAGGACACCGCGAGCCAGTTTGTCGAATTGGCCCGGCGCTTCTCCACAGGGCGACAACCCCTGGTGGTGGGTTCCCAGGTACCGCTGTGGCTGGCTCGACCTCAACAAATGAACGTGTGGACGTACGATGTGGTGGCACTGGAAACACTTCAGATTCCGGAATTTGGTGCGGTTCCCGCCTTCTATTTGCGTCCTCGCCCCATCGCCAATCCACGCGGCGTTATCAATGCTGAAATATGGTTTGCACCCAGCATGCAGTACCTGCCCGTGCGCATACGCATCAATTTGGGAAACGATAATTACGCCGATTTGCTGGTTAACCGTATCGATCAGGGAGCGCCATCGGCATCAGCAAGCAGCGTGCGTAATTAGCAGACCCCGGGTGAATGGGCGTTTTCCCCCTCGTTAGTGCACCATCACTGCCAGTAGGCACGGGGTGACGTTTCACAGACATTTGGGGTCGTGCGCCGTTGAATGGAAGCGGTACGTTCACTTACAAGATGGGTCGGCCGGACGTCCCAACGCGATGCAGAATGCCCGGTCTTTCCTTTTTTGAGTCTCAATTCCCCGATGATCGATCAAAAACATCAAAGCGTCGTGCGTTCGTATCTGACGCTTTGCCTGTGCGTTAGCTTGGCCGCCTGCGGTGGCGGTGGCGGTGGCGGTGGCGGTGGCGGTGGCGAAATCAACTCCACCGGCGCAGCAGCTCCCGCCACGGTGGTTGTGGCACCCCCCGTCATCGTCATAGCACCGCAAGCGGATGCTGACCGGTCGCAGCCTGCGCCGACCCCAGTACCCCAGCCGGTTATTGCCGTTCCAGTTCCAGTTCCAACTGCTCCTGCTCCTGCTCCTGCTCCAGCTCCTGCAACAGCACCAGCACCAGCTCCAGTTCCAGTTCCCGCTCCCGCTCCTGCTCCCAAGCCGACGCCCACTGCGCCGGTTGCTCCGACGGCTACCGATCAGGACAGTTGTGGACTAAACGGGCCCAGCGGAATTCAGGCCGAATTGTTGAATCGTATCAACGCGCTGCGCGCAGCCGGCGCAGTCTGCGGGACAACCATCTATCGTGCCACGGGTCCGCTTAGTTGGAACAGCGTACTGCTGCGCGCGGCCAGCGGCCACTCCAGCGACATGGCTAACCACAACTTCTTTTCGCATGTCGGTTCCAACGGCAGCACCTTGACCACGCGCATGGCGGCGGTGGGCTATGGCTTTTCGGCAGCAGGCGAAAACATTGCGGCGGGACAGCCCACAGTTGAGGCAGTGATGCGCAGCTGGATCAACAGCCCAGGCCATTGTCAGAATCTCATGAACCCCGTGTACCAGGATATTGCAGTCGCTTGCAAGCGTAACGATGCATCCACCTACGGCCTGTACTGGACCATGGACCTGGGCCGTCCCTAAATAGCGCCAGCCCCTTTGGCCAAAGCCCGCCACTGGCTCCATGCCAACCAACGGATACGACGCCACGGCGTAGCCTCAAACGCGGGTCGCTGCATAGCGCTCCTCCTCTTGCAGGCGCAGCACACGGCGCTGCACCTTGCCGGTGGTGGTCATGGGCAGGGCGTCCACAAATTCGATCTCTTTGGGGTACTCGTAAGGCGCCAGCAGGCCTTTGACATGGGATTGCAATTCCACCGTCAAGCTTTCATGTAATTCGGCGGTAGCCCTCGTATCGCCTGCACAAGTTGCTACAAAATCAGGAGCAATGACGACATAGGCCTTGACCAGCGCACCGCGCTCGGGGTCGGGCTTTGGCACGACAGCGGCGTTGGCCACGGCGGGGTGCTTGACCAGACAGTTCTCGATCTCGCCAGGACCGATGCGGTAACCGGCGGACTTGAAAACGTCGTCACTGCGACCCTGAAACCACAGGTAGCCATCAGCATCGCGCACGGCCATATCGCCGGTGCGGCACCAGTCGCCGGTGAACTTGGCATCGGTCGCGCCCTCGTTCTTCCAATAGCCTAAAAAGAAGATGGGATCGGGCTGGCCGTGTACGTCGAGCCGGTTGAGCGCGACATCCCCCGGAACGCCTACCGGGCATTCGTTGCCGACCTCGTCGATCACCTGCACGCGGTGGCCGGGGTAGCCCATGCCCATACTGCCGGGCTTGGAGGGCCACAAGGCGTTGCAGTTGCCGACGATGTAGTTGATCTCGGTCTGGCCAAACATCTCGTTCGGCTTGACACCCAACTGATGCTCGCAATACGCAAATACTGCATCGCCCACGGCCTCTCCCGCGCTCATGATGGCCTGCAGCTTGAGCTCGAACTGCTGGCGTACCGTGCGCTCGGGCGTGCCCGCAAAGGCCTTCATCATGGCCTTGAGGGCGGTCGGGAACAGAAAAGTATGGGTCACACCACAACTCCCCATGAGCTCCAGCGCAGTCTGCGGCGCGAAGCGCCCGTTGTAGGCAACGATGGGGCGGCCAAAGTACAGCGTAGGCAAAAGCGCATCCATCAATCCGCCGGTCCACGCCCAGTCAGCGGGGCTCCAGAAGACGGCATCTGTACTGCCTTCGGCAAGGGGGTCAAAGCCAAACCAGTTCTGGCTGGCGACAAAGCCGGGCAAGTTGCCGATCAGCGCCCGGTGCGCCAGCAGTGCGCCTTTGGGGTTGCCGGTGGTGCCGCTGGTGTAGATCAGGATGGCGGGCTCGTCCGCCGTGGTCAGCGCAGGCGCAAACCGTGTGCTGAACTGGGCCAGTGCGTCCGCAAAGTCACAGTCGGCCATGTGTTGCACGGCGTCAGGCGCACCCACGCCGATCACGGTGCGCAGCATGGGGCAGTGCTTGCGTGCCAGTCGCAGGTCTGACAATGAAGCGTGGTCGGCGATGGCGACCACCGCTTCGCTGTCTTGCAGGCGGTATTCCAGTGCGTCCGGCCCAAACAGCAACGACAGGGGCATGGCCACAGCGCCCATTTGCAGCGCGGCTATGTACGCCACCGCCGTCTCAAAGCACTGGGGCATGACGATGGCCACGCGGTCGCCGCGCGCTACACCATGCGCCAGCAGCGCGTTGGACAGCCGATTGGCCTGTTCCTGCAGCTTGGCGTATGAGAAAAAAGTGCCTCCAGCCCTCGTGGAGTATTCGTGTATAGCTATATTTTTCATAGCATCCGGCTGGGCCGCCCAGCGCGCGCAACACACTTCAGCAATGTTGAAGGTCTGCGGCACGGCCCAGGTGAAACTGCTGTGCAAATGGGCATAGATATCCGGCACCCCGGCTGTAGGGGGGAGGTCTACGCTATTGGCAGGCGTTGATTTGTCTCGGTTTTGACTGACTGGCATCCCGTGGCTCCGTATGATGGAGCAAATGTACCAAGTCAAAAGATCATCCAGAAGCGAGTTTGTCCCTATACGCAATCTGCAGTACCACGTGCAGATCTGGGGCGAACCCTCCTCCGACAAAATCCCGCTGGTCATGGTCCATGGCTGGATGGACGTGGCGGCCAGTTACCAATTCGTCGTAGACGCGTTCCAACAAGACCATTACGTCATCGCGCCCGACTGGAGGGGATACGGGAAAACCCCGTCAGGCGAAGTCGACAACTACTGGTTCCCTGACTACATGGCAGACCTGGATTTTTTGCTGGACCACTACGCCCCCGACCGCCCCGTAAACCTGGTCGGCCACAGCCTGGGCGGTAATGTCGTGATGCTGTATGGCGGTGTGCGCCCTGAGCGCATACGCCGCCTCGTCAACCTGGAAGGGTTTGGCTTGCCCGCCACCACACCCGACATGGCACCGGCGCGGTATGCCAAGTGGATGGACGAGTTGAAGAAGCTGCACCGCGGCGAAATGGATTTGCGCGCATACGACGCAGTCAGCGGCGTGGCCCGACGCCTGATGAAGACCAACCCCCGCTTGAGCCAGGACAAAGCCGACTGGCTGTCCAGGCACTGGGCCACCGAGAACGCCGATGGCAAGTGGACCATTCTGGGCCAACCGGCGCACAAGGTCATCAGCGCGCACCTCTACCAGTCCGAAGAAGTGCTGGCCTTGTACAGCCGGCTGAACATGCCAGTATTGGCAGTGGAAGCTTCCGACAACAGCCTGGACCTGTGGTGGAAAGGCAAGTTCACGCTAGAGCAGTACCACGAACGCATCAAGAGCGTCCCCAACGTCGAGATCGCGCTGATACACGATGCCGGCCACATGATGCACCACGACCAGCCGTATATTTTGGCGGGGCTCATAGAGCGTTTTATTGCTTAGGCAGAACTTTGCTACCCTCGGGTCATGCATATCCCATCTGACCTGACGCACCCCGCGCCACTACCCAATGCCACCCCGCCGCGCGTCAACCTTGCATTGCAAGGCGGCGGCTCACACGGCGCCTTTACCTGGGGCGTTCTAGACACTTTGTTAGAAGATGGCCGCGTGGCATTTGAAGGCATCAGCGGCACCAGTGCGGGGGCCATGAACGCAGTCGCATTAGCCCATGGCTTCGCGCAAGCAGAGGGTCAGCCCCCAGCGAAGATGAAAGAGTCGGCACGGGCGTCGTTGTCGGCGTTTTGGGAGGGCATTGTGGACATGGGTGCCATGGGCTCATCCATCTCGCAGGCCCAGCGTGCGCCGTTTGACGTGCTGTTTGGCGGCTTCGGCGGGACCGCAGCAGGGCCATCTCCCGGCCAGATGTTCACAGACGCCATGGCCAGCTTCTGGTCCGCCAATGTGTCTCCCTACCAAAGCAACCCGCTGGATATCAACCCCCTGCAGAAATTTCTGGAAGACAAAATCGACTTCAACCGGCTGGCGGCCTTCAAGGCACTGAAGGTATTCGTAGTGGCCACCACCGTTACCACCGGCAAGGCCGAAGTCTTTTCGGGCAAGCGGCTCACCGCCAAAGCGGTTATGGCATCGGCTTGCCTGCCCACGGTGTTTCGGGCGGTAGAGATCGATGGCGAACATTACTGGGACGGCGGCTATTCGGGCAACCCCGCCATTCACCCGCTGATCTACGAGTGCGACAGCAGCGACGTGGTGCTGGTGCAAATCAACCCCATCAAACGCGACAAGCTGCCCACGTCAGCGGGCGACATCATGGACCGCCTCAACGAGATCACGTTCAACGCGGCGCTGATTGCCGAGATGCGCGCCATAGATTTTGTCAAGCGACTGCTGATGGAGGGCAAGCTGGACCCGTTGCGCTACAAGAACGTGTTGATGCACCGCATTGATGGCGGCGAAATTCTGGAGGGTTTTGCCGCATCCACCAAATCGGCCACGGACGCCAAGCTCATCCACACACTGCGCGACCTGGGCGCAGCCTGCGCCAAGCGTTGGCTGGCCACGAAATATGCCCACTTGGGGTCTTCGTCCAGCATCAACATCGGGCGGGACTATCTGGACGATCTGCGCGTGCCGCACCGATAAATCGACGGCAGGTGCCGTCCCACCTAAAATGGCAGGTTATTCCCAAAATTCACCGTTTAGGACAGTAGCACCATGGAAATCGAACGCATCAACCTCATCGGCACCCAACTCAACGGCCTGACCGCAAGGACCCAAGAGTTACGGGGGTATCTTTGACTACGATGCCAAAGCCGAGCGCCTGCGCACCGTTGTTGCATCGCTAGAAGACCCCACCGTCTGGAACGACCCCAAGCGCGCCCAGGAATTGGGCAAGGAAAAGAAAGCACTGGATGGCGTAGTGGTCACCATCACCGAGCTGGAAAGCGAGTTGTCTGACAACCTCGAATTGTTCGACATGTCCAAGGAAGACGGCGACGAAGCCGGTCTGAAGACAATAGAGGGCGAGACCGCCAAGCTGGCCGCCATCATCGAGGGCCTGGAGTTCCGCCGCATGTTCAGCAACCCGGCCGACCCGCTCAACTGCTTCCTGGACATTCAGTCCGGCGCCGGTGGCACCGAAGCCTGCGACTGGGCCAGCATGCTGCTGCGCCAGTACCTCAAATACGCCGAACGCAAGGGCTTCAAAACGACCATAGAAGACGAGACTGCGGGCGACACGGCTGGCATCAAGGGCGCAACCATCAAGATCGAAGGCGAATATGCTTTTGGCCTGCTGCGCACCGAGACCGGCGTGCACCGACTGGTGCGCAAGTCGCCCTTCGACTCTTCCGGTGGTCGCCACACCAGCTTTGCCAGCGTGTTCGTGTATCCCGAAATTGATGACTCGATTGAGATCGAGATCAACCCCAGCGATGTGCGCACCGACACCTTCCGCGCCAGCGGCGCCGGTGGCCAGCACATCAACAAAACCGACTCGGCGGTGCGCCTGACCCACATCCCGACCGGCATCGTGGTGCAGTGCCAGGACGGCCGCAGCCAGCACGGCAACCGCGATGTCGCCTGGAAGCGCCTGCGTTCGCGCCTGTATGACTTCGAGCTGCGCAAGCAACAAGAAGCCCAGCAAAAGCTGGAAGACACCAAGACTGATGTGGGCTGGGGCCACCAGATCCGCTCTTACGTACTCGACAACAGCCGCATCAAAGACCTACGCACCAATGTCGAGGTATCCGCGACGCAAAAAGTTTTGGATGGCGACCTCGATGTGTTCATCGAAGCGTCTCTAAAACAGGGCGTCTGATATGGCCCCCACACTTGTCACTTCGTGTACCGCGCTGCCCCCATAAATAATCTGGAGAACAACATGCTGCAACTACACGACAACGAAGGCGCACCCGTCGTCATCAAACGAGCTGATTACGCGGCCCCGGCGTACCACATCGACACGGTGGAGCTGACTTTTGATCTGGACCCGGCCAAGACCCGCGTGCTGAACAAAATGCTGCTGCGCCGCAACCCGGACGTGCCGCCGCAGGCACTCAAGCTGGATGGCGAAGAGCTGAACCTGGCGCGCGTGCTGGTGAACGGCCAGGGCACGTCTTTCAAGATGGAAGGCGACTGTCTGGTGCTGGAAAACCTGCCTGAAGGCCACGAGCCCTTCCAGTTAGAGATTTTCACGACCTGCGCACCGAGCAAGAACACCAAGCTGTCGGGGCTGTACACCAGTAACGACTCGTTCTTCACGCAGTGCGAGGCTGAAGGCTTTAGGCGTATCACCTACTTCCTGGACCGCCCGGATGTGATGGCCATGTACACCGTGACGCTGCGCGCCGACAAGACCAAGTACCCGGTGCTGCTGTCCAATGGCAACCTGGTCGATAGCGGAAAATTGGAAGACGGTCGCCACTTCGCCAAGTGGGTTGACCCACACAAGAAGCCTTGTTACCTGTTTGCACTGGTCGCAGGCCAACTGGTCGCGCGCGAGCAGCGCATCACCAGCCGGGCCGGCAAAGACCACCTGCTGCAGGTGTTCGTGCGCCCAGGCGACCTGGACAAAACCGAACATGCGATGAATTCGTTGATGGCATCCGTGGCCTGGGACGAAGCCCGCTTCGGCCTGCCGCTGGACCTGGAACGCTTCATGATCGTCGCCACCGCCGACTTCAACATGGGCGCCATGGAGAACAAGGGCCTGAACATATTCAACTCCAAATACGTGCTGGCCAGCCAGGCCACCGCCACCGACGCTGACTTCTCCAACATCGAGAGCGTGGTCGGGCACGAATACTTCCACAACTGGACCGGCAACCGCATCACCTGCCGAGACTGGTTCCAGCTGAGTCTGAAGGAAGGCCTGACTGTGTTCCGCGACCAGGAATTCAGCCAGGACATGTGTGGCGAGGCTTCGGCCCGCGCCGTTAAACGCATCGAAGACGTGCGCGTACTGCGCACCGCCCAGTTCCCGGAGGACGCTGGCCCCATGGCCCACCCGGTGCGCCCGGACAGCTATATCGAGATCAACAACTTCTACACCGTCACCATTTACGAAAAAGGTGCCGAGGTCGTGCGCATGATGCAGACGCTGGCTACCGAAGGGCCCAACGATCCTTCTGGCCGAGAAGGATTTGCGCGGGGCATGAAGCTGTACTTCGAGCGCTTTGACGGCCAGGCCGTGACCTGCGACGACTTTGCGCAAAGCATGGCGGATGCCAACCCTGGCTCCAGTCTGGCCCAGTTGCTGCCACAGTTCAAGCTCTGGTACAGCCAGGCGGGCACTCCCCATCTGTCTGCCAGCAGCAACTACGACGCAGCGACCCAGACCTACACACTGGCGTTCAAGCAATTTTGCTCCACCACCACCAACCGGGAACACCATGAGCCCTTTGTTATCCCGGTACTACTGGGCCTGGTGGGCAGCCACACCGGTGCAGACATTCCCCTCACAGTACAAGGCGGCACCGACGTGCCAGCCAACAATCACCTGTTTGTGATGACAGGTGAGACCGCCAGCATCACCTTCACCGGCGTGGCCGAAGAACCCGTGCCCTCCATCCTGCGCGGCTTCTCGGCACCCGTGCTACTGGACTATGACTACTCCGATGCGCAGTTGCTCACGCTACTGGCCCATGACACTGATCCATTCAGTCGCTGGGAAGCGGGTCAACGCTTAGCACTGCGAAGTGCTATAAATGCGATAGCAGCTCACCCAAATTCCACAAGGGCTACCGTCCTAAATGATGCATACATCGAGGCCATGCGCAGCGTGCTGCGCCACCCAACGCTCGACGCGGCGTTCAAAGACCTGGTGCTAACGCTGCCCAGCGAAACCTACATTGCCGAACAACTCGACGTGGTGGACCCACAGCGCATCCATGGGGTGCGCGAAGCCATGCGCATGCAGATCGCAACCAGCTTGCAGGCGGACTGGCAATGGGCCTTTGAGGCACACCAGGACATCGGTGGCTACAGCCCAGACGCCACCTCATCGGGCCGCCGCGCCCTGGTCGGCATGGCGCTGTGCTACCTGTGCCTGGCTGCCCAACAGAACGGTGATGCAGTATGGCCCGGCAAGGCCTTGCAACGCTTCAAGGATGCCGGCAATATGACCGACCGCGCCAATGCCCTTCAGGCACTGGTTAGCAGCAGTCACCCCCTTGCCGCCCCGGCCTTGGCACGCTTCCATGCGCTGTTCAAAAACGAAGATCTGGTGTTGGACAAGTGGTTTGCCATGCAAGCCGGTGCGCCCGACCGAGGTGGCAACGTGCTGCCCGCCGTGCGCCAATTGATGGTCCACCGCGACTTCAACATCCGCAACCCCAACCGCGCGCGCAGCGTCATCTTCAGCTACTGCAATGCCAACCCAGGCGGCTTCCACCGCGCTGACGCTGCAGGGTATGTGTACTGGAGCGAGCGCGTGATCGAGCTGGACGGAATCAACCCGCAAGTGGCCGCCCGACTGGCACGCGCGCTAGACCGGTGGAAGCGCCTGGCCGAGCCCTACCGCAGCGCCGCCCGGGAGGCACTGGCCCGCGTGGCCGCCAAGTCGGACCTCTCCAACGACGTCCGCGAGGTCATTGACCGCGCCCTCGCAGATTGAGAATCCCCATGGCCCAAAAAATATCCCTGACCCGCTACCTGGTTGAAGAGCAACGCGTAGACGGCTCCATCCCCGCCCAACTGCGCCTGTTGTTGGAAGTGGTGGCCCGCTCGTGCAAGAGCATCAGCCATGCTGTCAACAAGGGCGCCTTGGGTGGCGTGCTGGGTACGGCCGACAGCGAAAACATCCAGGGTGAAATCCAGAAGAAGCTGGACATCATCTCCAACGAAGTGCTGATCGAAGCCAACGAATGGGGCGGCCACCTGGCGGCCATGGCCAGCGAGGAAATGGAAGGCATCTACCTGGTGCCCAACCGCTACCCGCAGGGCGAATACCTGCTGCTGTTTGACCCCCTGGATGGATCCAGCAACATCGACGTCAATGTCAGCATCGGCACCATTTTCAGCGTGCTGAAAAAACCCGAGGGTGCTGGCGTGTCGGAGCAAGATTTCTTGCAAGCAGGTAGCAAACAGGTGGCTGCTGGCTACTGCGTCTATGGCCCGCAGACCACGCTGGTGCTGACCGTGGGCAACGGCGTGGCCATGTTCACTCTGGACCGCGAACAAGGTTCGTTTGTGTTGACGCAAGAGAAGATGAGCATCCCAGAAGACACCAAGGAATTTGCCATCAACATGAGCAATATGCGCCACTGGGACGCCCCGGTGAAGCGCTATATCGACGAATGCCTGCAAGGCAGAGACGGTGTGCGCGGCAAGGATTTCAACATGCGCTGGATCGCCAGCATGGTGACCGACGTGCACCGCATATTGACCCGCGGCGGTATCTTCATGTACCCCTGGGACAAGCGCGAACCCGAGAAGCCCGGCAAGCTGCGCCTGATGTACGAGGCCAACCCTATGGCTTGGATCGTCGAACAAGCGGGTGGTGCCGCCACCAATTGCAAGGAACGCATCTTGAACATCCAGCCCGGCAAACTGCATGAGCGCGTCAGCGTGGCACTGGGCTCCAAAAACGAAGTGGAGCGCGTGACGCGCTACCACCTGGAAGGCTAAACGGGAACATCGACAACGAGTGGCCCATTGGCCGTTGAAATCCACTTTTTCCCAGTACGAATTGCCACATATCTGTCGGCATATGCACGTCCACTACCCTACGCATACTAGCGACCGGGGCATGAACAGCAATTTCGGCTCCGTGTAAAAGCCAGGCGCGCAGCACAATGCCAACGGTTTTGCGCACTTTCCTTGCACAATTGCGTGAGTTAGGTTGGCGTCACAAGGCTAGTACGTCAACACGCAAGTTTGGAAACATAGTGCCATGTGACAACCTTCTCCTGTCATACACACTTTTTACACAAATTTAGTGTGTAAAATCGCCTTTCGCCGTCTCTCGGGAGCGGCGCTACCTATAGCCGCTTTAGCTCAGTTGGTAGAGCAGCTCCTTCGTAAGGAGAAGGTCAACAGTTCGATTCCGTTAAGCGGCACCACGACAGATATTTAAACCCTGCTATCTTTTTCGGTAGCGGGGTTTTTTTCTTTGGCGTGTGGGCGCTATACCGGCCCGCATTTCGATAAAAAACAGG
>JANXVI010000442.1 GCA_025351745.1 Rhodoferax sp. | reverse complement strand
TACATCCGCCCATTTGGAGGGCGCAAGACGCTCTACATCTGGGAACACGTAGAAGCCGACATGAAACTGGTGTCGTCGGCGGGTTCGTACGCCATCCCACTCGCGAACGGGGGAGTGCTTCATGGGTAGTATCCGCACACTTGCAAGTAAGGGTACCCTTTTCATGGACTTTCGATACGCCGGGAGTCGTGTGCGCGAGTACACCGCGCTCCCTGACATTCCAGCGAATCGAAAGCGCCTTCAAAAGGCGTTGGATCGCATTGAGGTCGAAATTGCATCGGGCACCTTCGATTATGTAAAAACCTTTGGCAAACCGTTGGTTGCAGATCGAACGAATGAGCTTCCGGTTCATTCGGGTCCACCAAACCAACCAACCCCCGAAACACCCACTATGCGGGTGTTCGCCAACCTGTGGTTCACGGAAAGTGAAATCACCTGGAGGCGTAGCTATCGTGTCACCCAGCGCGGGGCTATTGACAAGTACATCCTCCCATTCTTCGGCGCCAAGTCAGTGGGCGCAATCACCAAGGCAGATGTCCTCGCTTTCAGAGCCGAAATTTCCAAGCTCGCTGGACGGGGTAAGAACGCCACTCTCTCGGCCAGGCGCGTCAATGCAGTGATGAAGCCACTGCGGCAGATATTGAACGAAGCAGCCGATCGTTACAACTTCAATTCAGCCTTTCGCAACATCAAACCCCTGCGTATCAAGCGCAGCGATGTGCTGCCATTCAATATGGATGAAGTTCAGAAAATTCTCCAAACGACGCGTGCCGATTTTCGCAACTACTTCGCGGTAAGGTTCTTCACCGGAATGCGCACGGGAGAGGCACACGGCCTCAAATGGAAGTACGTAGACTTCGCTCGCCGTTTGATTCTGGTCCGCGAATCCATTGTTCTGGGTGAGGAAGACGAGCTCAAAACCGATGGGAGCAGCCGCGATATCCAGATGAGTCAGATCGTGTACGACGCTCTGGAGGCGCAACACAAAGTGACAGGCGGAACATCCGAATATGTGTTTTGCAACCAGGCAGGGAACCCGATTGATAACAAAAACTTCATCAATCGTGTTTGGTCGCCATTGCTCAGGCATTTGGGGCTTGCCCATCGCAAGGCCTATCAAATGCGTCATACCGCCGCTACGCTGTGGCTGGCCTCTGGTGAAGCTCCTGAGTGGATTGCGCGTCAGTTGGGCCACACCAGTACGGAGATGCTCTTCCGCGTTTACAGCCGTTACGTGCCCAACCTGACAAGAACCGACGGATCGGCAATGGACCGACTGCTTACGCATACGTTTATTGCCAGCGAAATCAAAGCAGAAGGTCCGCATAGCGAACAAGCAAACCGCGGGGAACTCAAACGCAAGCCAGCGCAAGTCACCAATTCGCGCGATGCCCGTCCAAAGGAAGCTCCTGCAAAAGATCGGCCGGATTCAGGTGAGTCTGCCCAACCACCGCCCGTGCTTAGGGTGTCAGCCATGCAGGCCTGGATGCAAGCGCATCCACCCATGCATCTGAGCTAAGTCCCACACCGACGGCCAACCCCGGCTCTTTCAAATCCGATGCCTATCGGATGGGGGGAGAGCTTTGCCTAAAACTTTTGAACACCTTTAAAGAAACCGGACATGACCATGACCCATTCATCTGCCAATACCTCTACGACAAGCAACAGCGCCGTTGGCTTAAACCAGTTGGCACTGCTGTCTCCCCAACGGTTTGCCACTCCCATGCTGCGGCGCAAGGGCGAGGGCGTCGGCAAGAACAAAGCCAGAACCCAAGACGAGTTCGGGGACGCCAACTTGCAAAGCTATCTACCCGTCAAGACCGTGGAGCAAGTGCTGGAGGTCACCTATGGAGCCGATCCCCAGACCTTGATTCGCCGGGCCGTCCGGTTGGTCGCCGACAGCAACCTGCGCGCCTTCATCCGCAGCGTGATGGCCGAGCGCGATGTGAACCGGGTGCTGACCATGCTGCGCAATGACAGCCCCCGCTTTCAGCGTCTCCCTATAGACCGCCTGCGCGCAATTGCGGAAGCGGGCAGCAAGCGGACGCTGGCTGGCCCCCGCACGCGGGACACCCTCTACGTTGCCATTCTGGTCGCTGGTATCGAGATCCTGCTGGGACAGACGGTCAAGGCACCGTATTCATCCAGCGATGTGATCCGCTCGGTCGTGCGCGATGCACTGCGCAAGCTGGCAACCCAGGACGAAGCACTGGCCACAGATCTACGCAATTGCTTGGGCTGGGGCAACCAGGACGACATGCTTGGTGTGACTGTGCAGTGCCTGCAGCAGCGGGTGGCCATGGCAGTGCTGGACCTGCGCAACCGCATGCATTCGCCGCAAAAGCACAGCCAGCATTGAGCTGTGAGTACGCCTGCACCCCACCATTGTCACAACCCTGACCAGGACACCTATGAAACCCCATTTCGCCTTCAAGTTCGCCAACTCCAGCACGGCACTCAAAGACATCCATGATGTCCGGTTTCAACATCCCCCGGCGAAAACAGGCCAGCGTGTGGGCCCACGCCAAGGCAAGCCCCTGCACGCATTCTTC
>JANXVI010000416.1 GCA_025351745.1 Rhodoferax sp. | reverse complement strand
TTACGTTGTCGCGGGAAGCAGACATAAAGTCTTGGGATCCTCCCGTCGTACCGGTGACTGGAAGTTGCATGCGAATCAATGATGCTTCATCACCTCGCTGTATCGCTTCGTGGCCGAAGGGGCCAAGTACAGGGACTTGGGTAAGGGCACAGTGAAGCTGCTCCAGGCACACGCGGGGTCTGGCTTGTGGTGAAATCGACATACCTCATCAAATCGGACCGCGCCATGGTTGCCACTGCCACCCCGTCGGACATTGGAAAGTACCGGATCGAGCGCGAACTCGGTCGCGGAGCCAGTGGAGTGGTCTATTTGGCGCGTGACACGTTCCGCGACAACCTGGTCGCCATCAAGCAGATTCACCCGCACTTGCTGAAGGACCCGGCGCAGTCTGGGAAATACCGCCGCCTGCTGCACAACGAGGCGGTTCTGGCGGGCCAGATCAACCACCCCCACATCGTCTCCCTGATCGACTTCGACGAGCGCGCAAACCCGCCCTATCTGGTGTTGGAATACGTCCCTGGCCGTTCGTTGGAAGTGCACACTACACCCGACACCCTGCTGCCGGTTTCCGAAGTGCTTGACATTGTTTTCAAGTGCTGCAATGCACTGGAGTACGCGCACTTCCACGGCCTGGTGCACCGCGACATCAAACCCGCCAATTTGCTGTTGCGCAACGACGGTGCAGTGAAGCTGACAGACTTTGGCGCCGCGCTGTCGCAAAACGGCGATGTCACCCAACTGGCCGGCCTGATAGGCTCACCGGCCTATATGTCACCCGAGCAGATACGCGAAGAGAGGCTCACCCAGCACTCTGACATGTTTTCACTGGGCGTCGTGTTGTACGAACTGCTGACCGGCCACAAGCCCTTCCAGGGCGAGACGGACTATTCCACCATCTACAAGATCGGTGCCGAACAGCCGGTATCCATGCGCGTGTTGCGCCCGGACCTTTCGAGCATGCTGGAAGATGTCGTGCGCAAGGCACTGGCCAAAAAACCACAAGACCGGTTTGCCAACTGGAGCGACTTTGAGGATGCCATCGTTGGGGCCAGCACCAGCCTGACCAAACTGGCCTCACAGTTCACCGAGGTCCAGCGATTTCAAACGCTGCGGCAACTGGACTTTTTCAAGGACTTCAGCGATGTGGCGATATGGGAGACTTTGCGTCTGGGCCGCATACGCACACTGGACCGCGGCACCGTGCTGATGGAGGAAGACTCCATTGGCAGATCGTTCTATCTCCTGCTGGACGGAGTGGTCAAAGTCACCAAGAAGAATCTGGCACTGACCAAGCTACGTGCTGGCGTCAGCATTGGCGAGATGGTCTACCTGCAACCCGGGAAGCAAGTGCGTTCCGCGACCGTGATCGCCGAGACAGAGGTCTCTGTTCTAAAGATCAAAAGCGCGTCGCTGCAGCAAGCATCTGCCGAACTACAGTCCTGCTTCGACAAGGCTTTCATCAAGATGCTGGTGGCGCGGCTGATTGCAAGCAACCAGCAACTGTCGGAGTGGGATCTACGGTGACGGTGTGGCCTAAACGAACACCGGCTCCGGCTCCAGCAAGATCCCGAAGCGCTCGTAAACGCTGGTCTGTATGGCCTTGGCCAGCGTCATGACCTCACCGCCGGTAGCGCCACCGCCGTCGACTCCGGCACCACGGTTGACCAGCACCAGTGCCTGCTTCTCGTAGACGCCCGCCTGGCCCACGCTCTTGCCCCTCCATCCGCACGCATCGATCAACCAGCCCGCCGCAAGTTTGATGGAGCCGTCGGCCAGGTGGTAGTGCACGACTCGGGGCTCACGGGCAATGATGTCAGCGCACTGTTCGGGCGAGACCTGGGGGTTTTTGAAGAAGCTGCCGGCGTTGCCGATGACGGCTGGGTCGGGTAACTTGGCGCGGCGGATGGCGCAGACCCAGTCGAATATTTGTTGGGCTGTTGGCTCAATCACGGCATTTTCCGCCATCTTTTTCTCAATATCGGCATAACCCAGCACGGGTTTCCAGGCCTTGGGCAGCGTAAAACGCACCCGCAGAATCAGCGCACGGTCTTTGAGGCCCAGGGTTTGTTGCCCGCCCGTCGTCACAGAGCCACCGTGCTTGAAGACTGAATCCCGGTAACCAAAGGCGCACTGCGCGGCGTTCAGCGAGAACACAGCGCCGGTTTGCAGGTCCATCGCGTCCAGCGATTCAAACCGGTCTTGCAACTCCACGCCATAGGCGCCCACGTTTTGCACGGGGGATGCGCCCACGGTGCCTGGGATGAGTGCCATGTTTTCGAGGCCAGGGTAGCCGTTGGCCAACGTCCAGGCCACAAAATCGTGCCAGACCTCGCCCCCGCCGGCTTCGACAATGTAGGCCTTGGCGGTTTCGCCCACCAAGCGTATGCCCTTGACCTCTACTTTGAGCACCAATGGCTTCACGTCACCGGTGATGACGATATTGCTACCGCCGCCCAAGACGAATTTGGGGCTATTGGCCCATTCGGCAGTGTCCAATACAGCTTGCACATCGGCCTCGCTGGCAATACGCACCAGGGCAAGTGCCTTGGCCACGATATGGAAGGTGTTAAAGGGCTGGAGTGGGACGTTTTTCTCGACTAACATGGCAGGATTGTCGCATTCGAGAACCACACAACATGCCTTCTTTTGATACCGTCTGCGAAGCAGAACTCTCCAAGGTCAAAAACGGGGTGGACAACACCACCAAAGAAATCACTACGCGCTTTGATTTCAAGGGCACGTCAGCCAGTATCGCGCTGAAAGATAAAGAAATCACGCTGATTGGTGATGCCGAATTTCAGCTCGACCAAATCGAAGACGTGCTACGCAACAAGCTCACCAAACAAGAGGTGGATGTGCGCTTTCTGGACAAGGGCGATGTGCAAAAAATGGGAGGCGACAAGGTCAAGGTCGTCATCAAGGTGCGCAATGGCATTGAGACCGAAATTTCCAAAAAAATCCAGCGCCTGATCAAGGACAGCAAGATCAAGGTGACGGCGGCCATCCAGGGTGACGCCGTGCGGGTTACCGGTGCCAAACGCGACGACTTGCAAGCGGCCATGGCCTTGATCCGCAAAGACGTAGCCGATTTGCCGCTGAGTTTTAATAATTTCCGCGATTGATGAAAAAAATTGCACTGTCCGCCTGTCTCGTTGGCTGCCTGCTGTGCCCGCTAGCGGCCTTGGCACAAACGGTGGGCCTTTCGGGCATGCTGGGCGGACGTGCGTTGATCATCGTGGATGGCAGTGCACCCAAGACGGTGTCGGTCGGCGATACCTTCAGGGGCGTGAAAATTGTCTCTACTCAAGGCGACCAAGCGTTGGTGGAGATCGCGGGCAAGCGGCACACACTGCGTGTAGGTGACGCACCGGCCAGCGTGGGCGGCGGTGCAGGTACTGGCGCCAGTGGTAACCGTATTGTGCTGTCGGCGGGTGGTGGCGGACATTTCTATACGCTGGGCCAGATCAATGGAAAATCCACGCAGATGGTAGTGGACACGGGGGCTACTTCAGTCGCCATGAGCGCAAACGAAGCCCAGCGTTTGGGTGTTGACTATAAGTCTGGGCAACCGATTCAAATGAGCACCGCCAATGGAGTCATCCAGGGCTGGCTCATCAAACTGGGTTCTGTGCGCGTGGGCGATGTTGTGGTGCACAACGTTGATGCCGCCGTGTCCGCAGGGTCCATGTCCGTGGTGCTGCTGGGCAATAGCTTTTTGACCCATTTCCAGATGACACGCGCCAATGACCAAATGGTGCTGGAAAAACGCTACTAAGGTAGTGCTGTGAGCATCCAAAGCGAAAACGAATACGAAGACCTGCTGGCCATGTGGTCTGACCTGGAATCGGGCCTGGGTGTGATTCTGGGCAGCCCGGCCAGCACGCAAGAGTTTGCCCACCGGGTGCTGCAGTACGACCGTTGGATGCAAGGGCTATTGCAGCGTGATCCCGATGTGGGTTTGTATTTGCTGTTCCAACTGGCTGGCAATTCGCCGGTGGGCTACAGCGCATCCCACGCCCTGGTATGCGCTGTGTTGTGCCACTTGATTGCAATTGAGCTGGTCATCGCCAAACCCGAGCGTGACAGCCTGGTGCACGCAGCACTGACGATGAATATTGCGATGACGGCCATGCAGGACGCATTGGCCACGCAGGTCGAGAAGCCCACGCCAGAACAACAAGACGCCATCAGTGCACACGCCGCCAAAGGCGCGCTGATGCTGGGCAATTTGGGCGTCACCGATGGCCAATGGCTGGATATTGTGTTGGGTCACCATGACAACACCATCGACAAGGCCGACTTGCGAACGGCGCCGCCCTTGACGCGGCTGACCCGCATTCTCAAGGTCGTGGACCGCTATGCTGCGATGATCAGCCCACGTATGTCGCGTTCGGGTCGCAGTGCAACGGAGTCGGCAAGGTCGGTGATTGCCAATGCCTCGGCCAAAACGGATGAAATCGGTCACGCCCTGGTGCGTGCGGTGGGCCTATGCCCGCCAGGCACGTTTGTGCGTTTGGACAGCGACGAGACGGCAGTGGTTTTGCGGCGCAGCAGCCAACACAACCACCCTTACGTAGCGATCCTGACCACCCCGTCAGGCGAGTGGATACCCAGCCCGCGCCTGCACCGCACGGAAGACAATTACAAGCCCAAGATCAAAACAGCGCTACCCGCATCCGCCGTGCGCGCCCGTATCAACCATTTCCAAATGCTTCGGCTGGGTGCCCACGCAGCGCATAATCCTTAGTTTTTTTAATGCGCTGCTCAGACGAGCCCGGTGCTGAAATTAGGCTTTCTTCTTACTGCCCAGCTTGGATTCCGTGCCCTTTACCAAGCGAGAAATATTCTCGGTATGGCGCCAGATCAGGAGCAACGACATCACCGCAGTGGACAACACAATGCTCTTGTCCATGGCCCACACCAAACCATCGCCAAACACGTAGTAGATCGGTGCAAACACCGCCGCCACCAAGGACGCCAGTGACGAATAGCGGAAGGCGTATGCGATCACCAGCCAGGTGACGCCCGTGGCCAAACCGAGAATCCAGCTAGTGGCCAGCAGCACTCCCAGCGCAGTAGCCACACCCTTGCCACCTGCAAAGCGGAAGAAAATGGGGAACAAATGACCGAGGAAGGCTGCCAATCCAACCATTGCAATGGTTCCATCGCCCAGGCCGTATGCTGCACCAAACCACTTGACCAGCATCACCGGCAACCAGCCCTTCAAGGCGTCCAACAAAAGGGTCACGATGGCCGCAGCCTTCGACCCGGAGCGAAGGACATTGGTCGCGCCAGGATTTTTGCTGCCGTAGGTACGGGGGTCGTTCAGGCCCATGCTGCGACTCACGATGACGGCGAACGACAAGGAGCCCATGAGGTAGGCTGCCACCGTGGCGAGCAGGGGATAAAAAGCGCGAAGAGAATCCAAAACCAGTACTCCAGAGTTCATCAATCAGCCAGTGCGCACTGTACCTGCTTTGCTGCCAATAGCCGCACGCAAACACTAGGCGAAATCCCTATCTTGTGCGCCTTGCGCAACTGGGTGGCAGGGGTCTCGGAAACGTGATTTTTTTGGCCATGGGTATTTTCTGCGTAATAAAGTCACTTCTCTGACGACTAATGCATTGGCAGTCTCCGCCGCCAGGCCTTACAGTACGACGGTGGACCAATGGAACCCCTGCACACCAACCTTTTTCCCCATCTACCACCTGCCAGCGATGCTATGCCCACGATGAAATTTCTAATCAATTGCCTTATTACGGTGGCAGCATGCTGCACGACCCTTGCATCTGCACAAACGGCGCCCACCAAGCCTGGCGCCGTTTTGCTCGAGTTGAAGGCCTACGGCATCAACGGAGAGCCCTTCACGCAGGACCGCATCCGCGGCAAAGTGGCCATCGTGTTCTATTGGTCCACTTCCTGCGCCGTGTGTCGCGACAGCCTTCCTGAATTGCGCACCAACCTGGGCGGCTGGCGCGACAAACCTTTTGCATTGGTGACCGTGAACGTCGACAAAAACTCCGGCGATTGGTTGGCCTACGAGCGGATACAAGGACAAACCCAGGCGCAACAGCCCAAAGGATTGATTGCTGTACGCCAGGACGAAGGCATCTCCGTACCCATAAAGCTACCGCTAACACTGTTAGTCGATGCCAAAGGCAAGGTCATCGCTCGCTTCGAAGGCCGCTTGGCACCAGAGGCCTGGGATGGGGTCGCGGATTTGATGCCGTGAACCTGCTGGTCGGTCGGCGTTGCCGCTATCTGCTATTGCTGTCTTGACGAGGCAGTGGTGGCCAGCCACTGGTCCTTAACTTGCACCAGTTGGTATTCCTCCAAAGTCTCAAAACGGTAAGCTTTGCCGTTTTGTTTGCCTTGCTCGATCACAACAGATTTGACCGACACGGAATCACATGTTTTGGCGTCCACCGGCTCCCCAGATACCGACAGCCTGCGTTGGCTGTAGTCACTCAGGGCTTTTAATGCAGCCATCGCACCAGAAGCGAATTCGTCCCGGCTCAGCCTGACGGTCCGGGTCCCGCCCGATGCATCGGTAACTGCTGCGCCAATGCGCGCGTCTGCTGCAAACAATACCAAAACCCCCGACACATCCTTGCGAGCCAATGCTTCATCCAGTTGAGAGAGCCACGCCTGCGCTACGCCCTTTGCGTTACAACGTCCGTCAGGAAGGCGGGCGGGCGATTGCCGCATGGCATTCGCGGACACGTCCGCACTGCCTGAGCGCCCGGCGTCTCGCGCAGCGGCCGTGGCGGGCTGCGAAGTTTCAGACACTGCTTTGGGTGACATTTGGTCCAGTTCGGCGTCAAATTGCCCCGGGACAAAAAAGTCGGGCACTTTGTCCAGGATGACCGGTAACAGCAGGGTAATGAGCGCTCTGGTTTTGGAAACTGGTGACGAACGATCAAATCCCACCTGGCCCGGCGCTATGTCCACACTGCCGTCCGCGGTCTTCAAGTAGGTTTGACCGGAATTTACCTTGTCATACGTGCCACTCTTCTGTGACCAGGTAGACGCCATCTGATCCGTCAAAAAATAGGTTTCGTGGTCCGTACCCCGTACGCCAATGATTGCCGTCGGTGTTTGTACGCGATAGCCTTGGGGATTGAGTTTACCTATCCAACCAGTGATCAGACGCAACCCACCCTGTATCAGGCGAATAGAAAATCGGCCGCTATCAGCCTTGTTTGCCGCAAAGTCTTCGACCAAAAAATGCGCCCCGGGGCGTATCGCCAAGTAGCCGCCATCCTCTACGCGCAAGACGACCTCCCCGTTCGCTGCCGCCTGGAGCTGCTCCCCCACATAGACGGTATCGCCCAACTTCAGTTCGCGGACCCGCTGCGACTCTGCCAATCCGGCAGATACCGTGCCACTGATCCGCCAGACTTGCGCGAAACTCTTGCCTGGCAATTTCGCAAAGGCGCTACCTGCGGACAAGAAGAGAGTTGATACCAAAACGAATGCAGGAAACCATCGGGCAAGCTTCACGGGCTACTCCTTGATGCGGTGGCGAACTTGATCTCCACCAGAACTGAACTTTCATACTCCACAATCCTGCTGCCGTTGCGAAACAATATATCGTTGCGGACAACACGCATGGTTTGTGGATCTACCCAATAGTTGGCATCCAAAGTTGTAAAGCTGTCTGGACGGCGGGCTTGGCCTTTGCGCTGCACCTTGTAGGCCTTGACCGTTCGCCCCAATGCAGAAATCTCTTCCAACGCCACAACTTTGCTATCGTAGAAATTTTCTTCACGCGAACCATCTGGCCGCGCGTTGGCAAATGCCGTATGCCAGGATTTACCCAAAGCTATATCGGCAGGTGCAAGCGCCAGGACGGGGTCCTTGACTCCAAAGCGGTTCTTCTTGATACCGCCCATCTGGTCCAAGATGACCGCACCGCCATTAAATTCCACCTTGTCGGGCGGCACCGTGAGCAAAGTACGTTGCACCTGGTCCAACCTGAACCGCGCCTGCTCCGTCAAAAAACCCTTGGGGTACTTGACCAAAAAGGCGCAAAAATCTGCGGCATTCCGGGAGGCGCTGATCTCGGCCCAATCCTGTTTTTCAATGGCAAACGTTCGTGCAAGTTCGGATGTACTGAGTTGTACCGGCGACACAATTATGCCGTCGTTGAAATAGAAATCATCCTCCAGGCTAGTGCTTTCCCAGGGGATCTGCCGCCCTCTGCTCTGCTGGCGAACGTTGAGACGCACGCGCTTGAATACGTCTTCGATGCGTGCTACGGGTCGGGTTAGCTCCTGCAACAAATACCGGGTGTTCAACCCATTGCTGCCCGATGTTTCCCCGTCCTCTGCCACATTGCCTGGCGCGGTCGCATAGGCCAGAAAAGTACCCGCTGGAGCATCCATGGGGGCAAGTCCCTTGGTTGCCAGCGATTCGCCGAAGGGGTTGTCCCTGCAGGCATTCAGAACCACGATGTTCATGCGATTGCCGGCGGTCTTGAAAGCGTCTATGACAGAGTTCACATCCACCGCCCGCGCAGAGACCTCCGATGCCTTGGTCAGTTTTGCATCGATTAGAACCATGTAATTGCGCCAATCCAACTGCAACCCATGACCGGCGTAGAACAACATGCCAATCGCGTTTTTGCCCTTTGATGCATCTTGCATTCGAGACACGGCAGCAACCATTTGGTCTTTGTTAGCGTCACGCAACTCCAGGACCGAAAACCCCAGGCCACGCAGCGCTGCACCCATGGCAATTGCATCGTTTACCGGATTGATCAAGGCGTTGCCGGGATAGCCCGAATCGCCAATGACCAGCGCCATACGCATGTCCACAGGTGCCTGCCCGGCGGCTGCCAGGGTCAAAAGACAGCCAAAAAATGCCGGAACACGACACAGTCTGAGCAATGAGAAAACAGGTTTCATGGGTGCGTCAATCCTAACCCCAAGCGTCAGCGGATGGGGGTGAACCCGCTGCAAACTTTGCGGGCGGTCATGCCGCAAGCACGACGTCTGCCCTAGCCACTTCCCCGCCGTCTTCCGTATACCACCGCTGCCAGATTGGCGGAAGCACCTTCTGCACGAGCCCGCCGGACTGGCCGTGCCAGGCGCAAGCGCGTCCCCCTAGCTGGAGCTGGGGGCGCGGACGAGATCGCAGTGGCTGGCGCGGGGCGCTTCCAGACAGCGGACCTCGGAAATGTAGATGACCAACTGCACCTACTCTTGCGCCAGGGATGTCCCATGGTGCCCATTGCATGATTCGCGAAGGGCTTGCTAGACTGCCACACTAGGTCTACCAGGGGGCGCAAGAATGGATTCAATCCCATCGGGGCGGCAGCTTGTCATCTGTTGTGACGGAACCAACAACAATTTGACGGGCAATTCCAGCGACACAAATGTCGTGAAACTGGCGCAATTGCTAGCCCAGTCTCCAGCAAACGTTAACCAGATGGTGCTTTATGACCCGGGCGTCGGCAACCCCGGCGAATTGCCCGGAACCACCTGGTTGGACGGCCTCAGCCGTTGGGCGCAACGGGTGGCGGGCTTAGCCTTTGGGCGCGGCGTTTATGAGAACATGGCCAACTGTTTTCTGTTCTTGATGCGCCACTACCAGCCGGGCGACCAGATTTACATTTTTGGGTTTTCCCGTGGCGCGTTCACTGCACGTAGCGTGGCGGGCCTGGTCAACCAGTTTGGTATTTTGCGGCCACACATGGAGTCGATGCTGCCCACTTTGATCCACACCTATTTTTCAGACCGCGAACTCAAGAAAGTCCAGATTGCAGCCATCGCCAAGCAGGCATCCGAACTGTTCGCAAACGCCGCGTCGCGGGTGGTGGAAATCCATTTTGTTGGTGTTTGGGACACCGTAGCCTCGGTAGGCATGGGGCCCTTCACCGCCAAAATCACCGCACTTCCGACAATCAAAGGCAAGCGTTTCCTGAACGTGCGCCAGGCCTTGGCATTGGACGAGCAGCGGGCTCAATTCAAACCACGGCTCTACGCCGACAACAACGGGACCTACCAAACGTCGACCCTCAAGCCAGCCACGATCACACAACTCTGGTTTCGCGGTGCCCATTGCGATGTGGGCGGCGGCTTTGTCTGGGGGCAAACCGGTATCGCCGATCGCGCGCTGTGCTGGCTGGTCAGTGAAGCGGTGCAGTGCGGGTTGGCGCTGCAATACAACGGCGCGTGGCTCGACTCGGAGGTCGCTGTGGCATCGGCGTTTGCCAATGCCATCGGGGTCGAGAACACCCCGCCTGTGCACAACCAGTTCTATACCAGCCCACTGTGGGCGCTGACCGGTATGGCGGTAAGGGATACGGAAAAAGTAAGCTTGTACACCGGCCCATCGCATTCGGTGGTTGCACGCGAGCACACCAGCGTGACCGAGTACGCCTACCACTTTCCGAACAACACCGTATGGGCCCAGCCGCGCTCCGTGAACGGTTTAGCCACGGGGCTGCTGGCGGTACTGTTTTTCATGTTTGCACACGGCGAAGCACTGAATCCCAATGCGTTTGCATGGACGCTGGAGTGGCAGGCACTCGCGGCACGTGCAAGCAGTGATCTTGGCCAGAATGCAGCTTTTGCGCATTGGCAATTGCTATGGTGGCAGGGCGAAGACTTGGGTAGCGTGCAAGCCCGATTCGGTTCAACCCTATGGGCGCTGGTGTGGGGCACCGGCTTGATCAGCGCTTATTCCTATGTGTTGTCGTGGTTCGCCGTTGCGGCTTTCGCCAGACACGCTGGTTTGCGCCGGGTCGGCCAAGTTCCTGCCGCGTGGTTGAATACATTGGGCTGGGCGTTGCCAGTGGCGGTCTGCAGTGACCTGCTGGAGAATTTTGCCACTTGGCTCGTGGTGTGGTTCATGACCCGTGGCAATGGGGTCTGGGCCGCTGTGGTTGCATGCCCAATGAGTTTGTTTTCTGTCGCTAAGTGGGTGGGTTTGCTTGGGGTCGCATTGCTTATCGTGATCCCTGCACGGTCGTCATCTGACGGCTAAACCAGGGGTCTTTGCATCGACCTGCAGCTAAGTGCGCGATCGCCAGTAAGGCTGCATCAGTTCATGTGACCAATCAGGCTGGCGCACGGGTGTGCGTGGCAGGAACTCGACCATCACCGGCTTGATGTCAATCACCGGTGTGCCGTCGATGGCGTCCAGTTCGAGCAGATGCAGCTGCCGACCGGTAACCTTGACCAGTTGGACGATGGTACTGCCGATGCGATTGGGCCGGTTCTTCGCACGCTGCGCGAAAATGCCCGCAAGAGGCCAAGCCGGATTGTTTCGAGGATGGCGCGCGCCGCGAATGATCTTGTCTGGCGATACCTGGTCGAACAGGAAGATGACCTCGACGTGCGAAAACGCCTCCAATCCCATCAGCGCGTCCTCTCCAAACGCACTGGCGAGCTCGATCGACGAAGTCTCGGCGCCCCAGTCATCGTCTTCAGGTAGTTGGCGACTCGACCTTACATGTCCAATCGGTTCGATAGCAAACATGGTGAAAGCTCCTTCACAGTAAGAAATTAAGTTTAGGGCAAGCGCGCAATGGTGCACACACCCATTATTCCAATCAGGTGACAACAAAAAAGACCCGTTCGGCAATTGCACCAAAAAGCGCGGCCATACTTGACACCCAGTGCGTATGCTGACAAAGTTTGCTGGCGAGCGGTCCGTTGCTGCCCGCGCCGTAGCCAAAACAGCCAATAAAGGCTTCGTTGGACTTGCTGATGAAAAAATCTTGGCGGATAGTTGTAGTGGTGTTCACTTTCGGCCTGCTGGCAACAGTCAGCCGAGCCGACACCTTTACCGCTGCCGGAGACCCCTACCCACCCTACGGCGATCCCAACAACCCGGACGGCGGACTTGGTTTGGAACTTATTCGCGCCGCGTTCAAAACCCAGGGCCATTCCATGACAATGGATTATGTACCTTGGGCGCGAGCCGAGAATGGCATCAAAAACGGTAGCTACGATATCCTGCCGTTCACTTGGCGCACCGATGCGCGGGCCAAAGTTTTGTTATTCAGCAACGCCTATTCCGTAGGCAATGTGCGTTTCATCAAGCGCAAAGGCGATAGCTTTGAATTCAATGGCCTGGAGAGTCTTCACGGCAAGCTGATCGGGACCATCCGGGGTTACGGTTACAGCGATGCCTTCGGCGCATCCAATGCATTTCAGCTCGAGAACGGCAACGAATTGATGACCAACATCAAAAAGCTGCTTCGACAACGTATTGACCTGACACTGGAAGACGAAATTGTGGCCCGCTCGATCATCGGCTCCAAAGATCCCGAGTCGCTAAAGAATATTGAGTTTGCCAAGACACCGTTGTCCGTCAACCCTTTGTATATCACCGTGGGGATGCAGAACCCCAAGGGCCAGGAAATCATAGGTTCCTTCAACAGGGGTCTTGAAATCATCAAGGCCAATGGAACTTATGACCGGATTTTCAAAAAATACGGCATGGAAAAGACGGGCCGCTAGCGAAGACATAGACAAGGCCCACCCGTCAAGCACAGATTCTATTGGGCTGTTTTGGCGCCCAGGTTGTCCGCCAAGGAAGCGTCCAGTTCCGCATAGAACTGCATTTTGTGCTCGCAAATACTTAGGTAGTGGTCGCCGCGCACTTGCTTGACAAATTTGTGGGGCACACCAGCTTCTGTCAGCGCAGCGTCCATGTACTCGCCTTGGTAAATAGACACATTGCGGTCTTCCGTGCCGTGAAACATCAACACGGGGGACTTTATCAGCTTGGCGACGTACCGTGGCGAAAATTGACGCAAGCGATCGGCGTCGTTGCCAAGCGAGCCCACTTGGGCTTCAAACACGTCCTTGCCACTCATGTATTGGCACTGATCACCCCCAAGCGGCATGATGATCTGGCCAAGCAAATCGAAACCATTCCGCGCCCTATTGGGCGCATTGCTCCAAATCGGCTAACCTCGCGGGTTCATAACGGGAGCAATTGTGGGCCACAACATCCTTTACAAAACCTGCGCGGCAGTATTGGCTACTGCGGCCTTGCAAGCACAGGCCATCCAGATCGTCAGCGTCTCGCCGCAGGGCGAAATAGCCCGTGTACGACAGGTGGTGGCCAAGTTCGACGACAGCGCGGTCAACTTTGGTGACCCCAAGGCAGAGGCGCCCCTGACACTCAGTTGCAGCGACGCCCAGGTCACCAAAGGCTCTGGTCGCTGGGTGACCGACCGCAGTTGGGCCTATGAGTTTGAGAGCGATCTGCCCCCCGGTGTTACCTGTAATCTGGCCGTGCGTGCGGGCTTTAAGTCTGCCAAGGGCGCCGACTTGACCGGTGCTACCAGCTACAAGTTCAATACCGGTGGGCCGTTTGTACAGAGTACCCAGCCCCATGGCGGCAAACGCATAGACGAAGAGCAATTTTTTACATTGCGATTAAACGGTCCAGCCACGTTGGCCAGTGTGCAGGCGAATGTTTGGTGTTCGGTAGAGGGCCTGGGCGAGCGCGTAGCCATACGGCTGATTGACGGCAAAGACCGTGCGGCACTGCTCAAATCGCAGGGGCTTGAAGCCGCAGCCGCCCAAGACCCATTGAGCGTGGTGACACTGGCCTGCAACCGCACGCTGACACCCTCGGCAAAGGTTCAACTGGTATACGGCAAGGGGGTAAGCACTCCAGCCAGCGGCAGCAACGCCATTGGTGTGGCCAATTCGGTGGAGAAGCGCTTCAACTTCCAGGTGCGGGAGCCATTTACTGCCACCTTCAGTTGCGAGCGCGAAAACGCGCAAAGCGCATGCCTGCCGATTCGGCCAATGACCCTGAGCTTTAACGCCCCAGTATTGGCCAGGGGGTTGGAGGGCATCCGCCTGAAGTCCGCCAAAGAGAGCATCAAACCCACGCCAGACGAAAACGGCGGCGCCTCGGCAGACGAGGGCCATGTGGTCAACAGCATCAGCTTCAAAGGCATCTTTACCGAGCAAACAGCATTCACGCTGGAGCTGCCCAAAGACTTCGAAGATGCGTCAGGCCGCGCCCTGCGCAACGCTGACAGCTTCCCATTAAAAGTATCCACTGGACCCATGCCACCGCTGGCCAAATTTGCGGCAGCCCCGTTTGGCATCGTGGAGCGTTTCGCGGAACCTGACGGCATCGCCATGCTCCCGGTCACGCTGCGCAACGTTGAGGCGGCGCTGGCCACCAAGGGGCTCAAAGTCGGGCAGACTGCGGTTGCTGTGCCGCCAGATACAGGCAAGGTCAGCACCCTCACGCCTGGCACGGATGCCGACATCATCAAGTGGTTTTTGAAGGTGCAGCGCTATGACAACTTCACCATCTCCCGCAAGATCGCCGCGCATGATGTCAAAGGGCCGCTGCCCAAATCGGTAGACGATTCCGACAAGGACCACGTACAGTCCCGCATGCTGTCCTTGTTGGGTGGCCAGGCCGATGTCAAAACGCTGGACCTGCCCAAGCCCGCCAGCAACGACCCGCGTCCATTTGAAGTAGTGGGCATACCGCTTGCAGCAGGCTTTCATGTACTGGAAATCAGCTCGCAAAAACTGGGCTCCTCACTGCTGGATGAACGCCACGGCGCCAACCGCACCATGGTGGTCCGCACCTCGGCGCTGGTGACCAACCTGGGCGTGCACTTCAAGCTGGGGCGCGAGAATGCCGTGGCCTGGGTGACCACGCTGGACAAGGGAATACCGGTGGCCAATGCCCAAGTGCGTGTGTCAGATTGCACCGGGCGTCAAGTCGGTAGTGCGGTGACCAATGGACAAGGCATTGCAAACTTGAGTGGAATATCACCGGAGGCGCCGACTTGCAACTCAGAGGGTTCTTACACCCACGCCTATTTTGTCAGTGCGCGCGCACCGCAGCCCACTGCCGACGGCAAGGGTACCGTCAACGACATGGCTTTTACCTGGAGCGACTGGAACCGCGGCATTGAACCTTGGCGCTTTAACCTGCCCACCAGTCGCGAAGTGCGGCCCGACGAACGCGCCCACACGATTTTTGACCGCACGCTCTTGCGCGCGGGCGAAACCGTGTCCATGAAACACATCTTGCGCACCGAGACCAGCCAGGGCTTTGGCTTGACCAGCGTACAACCCAACACACTGGTGCTAACCCATGTAGGTAGCGGCCAGCAATACACGCAGGATCTGGTGTGGCGCAAGACCGCCACCGGTGGCCAAAGTGCCGAAAGCACGTTCGCCATTCCGCCAGCTGCCAAACTGGGTGTTTACCAGGTGGAGCTGCGTGGTGAAAAAGAGGATCGCTCCTTCACTACGGGCTCGTTCCGCGTCGAAGAATTCCGGCTGCCGGTGCTGGAGGGCCGCGTCGCACCCACCGAAAAGAAGCCGTTGGTCAACGTGAAGACCGTGCCGGTAGATGTGCAGATCAACTACGTCTCTGGCGGTGGTGCCGTGAACCTGCCGGTGCGCGTGTCTGCCCTGGTGCGTGGCAAGTATTTGAGCTATGCCGATTTTTCAGAATTCAACTTTCAGGCGCCGCGTGGCAACAAAGAGAATCGACCCGAAAGTGAAGAAGAGCCTGACGCGACCGCCGATGCCAAGGTCATCGCCGACAAGCTGCCGCTGACGCTGGACAAGAATGGCGCCGGCAAGGTGACGGTAGACAAAATACCCGCTAGCCGCCAACCCCAAGACCTGCTGCTGGAAGCCACCTACTCCGACCCCAATGGCGAGGTACAAACCATTCGCAGCACGCAGACCCTGTGGCCCGCCGCGGTGGTCGCCGGTATCAAAACCGAAGGCTGGGTTTCCAGTAGCCAGCGCATCAAGTTCCAGGCCCTTGCTTTGGATTTGAGCGGCAAGCCGCAGGCCGATGTGGCGATGGAGGTCAGGGCCACCGCCCGCATCGTCACGACAACGCGCAAGCGTATGGTGGGCGGCTTCTATACCTACGACAACAAGACAACCGTCAAGGAACTGGGCAGCGTTTGCACTGGCAAGAGCGATTCACGCGGCCTGCTGCTGTGCGAAACCAGCCTCAACGAAGCGGGTGAAGTGGAGCTGGTCGTGACCGCCAAGGACAGCGCAGGCAACAGCATCCAGGCCGCGTCGTCAGTATTTGTCACCAAGCAGGGAGATCTCTGGTTTGGCGGTGAGAACACCGACCGGATCGACCTGCTGCCCGAGAAGAAGAGCTACCAGCCGGGCGAGACGGCCAAGTTCCAGGTGCGCATGCCGTTCCGCTTTGCAACCGCTCTGGTGGCGGTGGAGCGCGAGGGCATCATCGAGACGCAGGTGGTGCAACTCAACGGACAAGACCCCACAGTCCAGGTCAAGATCAAGGACGGCTGGGGACCCAATGTATACGTCAGCGTACTGGCCCTGCGCGGCCGCCTGCGCGAAGTGCCGTGGTACAGCTTCTTCACCTGGGGCTACAAGGCGCCGAGCGAATGGTGGACATCTTTCTGGTACGAAGGCCGCGAGTACGTAGCCCCAACGGCCCTGGTGGATTTGAGCAAGCCCGCCTTCCGCTTGGGCGTTGCCGAAATTCGCGTGGGCACCAAGGCTCACCAGTTGGATGTCAGCGTCAAGGCGGACAAAGAAAGCTATGCCGTGCGCAGCCAGGCCAAGGTAACGATCCAGGTCAAGTTACCCAACGGCCAACCCGCAGCCAATGCGGAAGTGGCGCTGGCCGCCGTGGACCAGGCCCTGCTGGAACTGATGCCCAACACCAGTTGGAATCTGTTGGACGCCATGCTGCAACGCCGGTCCTGGGGCGTAGAAACGTCGACGGCCCAAATGGAAATCATTGGCCGCAGGCACTATGGCCGCAAGGCCGTGCCGGCCGGCGGCGGCGGCGGCCATAGCGGCGCGCGTGAGCTGCTGGAAACACTGCTGCTGTGGAACCCCGCCGTCAAGCTGGATGCCAACGGCCAAGCCCAGGTCACTGTGCCGCTGAACGACGCGCTGACGACCTTCAAGATCGTCGCCGTTGCAGATGCATCGACCGGGCTGTTCGGCACGGGCTCGACCAGCATACGCGCCACGCAAGACCTGCAAATCATCAGCGGCCTGCCGCCTTTGGTGCGTGAGGATGACCAGTTCCGCGCCCAACTGACACTGCGCAACACCACCAAGCAGGCGATGAAGGTGGAAGTGACGCCGCGCGCCACGCTGCTGGACCTGCCACCACAAACGGTGGAGATCCCCGCCGGTGACGCGCGCGAAGTGGCCTGGATGGTGACCGCCCCGGCGCAGCTCGCCCAGGTCCGCTCCGAGGCCATCCTGTGGGAGATTGAGGCCAAGGACACCATCACCGGCGCACGCGACGCGCTGAAGGCGCGTCAACGCATCATCCCCGCGGTACCGCTGACCGTGCAGCAGGCCACGCTGGTGCAGCTGGATGGTCCGTTCACGCTGGACGTCAACGCACCCGCCGATGCCATTCCCGGACGCGGCGGACTGAAAATGTCGCTGCAACCCAAGCTGGCCGAGGGTCTGCCCGGCGTCCGGGACTGGTTCGCAAACTACCCCTTCATCTGCCTGGAGCAAAAGACCAGCAAATCGGTCGGCCTGCGCGACGGCAAACTCTGGCAAAGCGTGGCCGCGCAAATCCCGAGCTACCTCGACAAAGACGGCCTGGCGAACTACTTCCCGCCGCGCGATGGCGAGGCCGACCATGGCAGCGACACGCTAACCGCCTACCTGCTGTCTGCCACGCATGAAGCGGCCAGCATCAACCCCGCCTTTGCGCTGAGCGACGATGTCCGTGCGCCGATGGAGCGCGGCCTGATCGCGTTTGTGGAGGGCCGCATCCAGCGCAGCTTCTGGAGCCCGCGCAAGGACCTGGACATGCGCAAGATCGCCGCCATCGAAGCCCTGTCGCGCTACGGCAAGGCCCAGGGCCGCATGCTGGGCAGCATCACGATCGCGCCCAACCAGTGGCCCACCCACACGGTCATCGACTGGCTCAACATTCTGAAACGCGTGCAAGACGTGCCCGAGCGCGATAAACGTATGGCAGAGGCCAACCAGATCCTGCGCAGCCGCATCAGCTATCAAAGCACCAAGATGATCTTCAGCACCGAGAAGGATGACTATTGGTGGTGGCTGATGCAAAACGGCGATGTCAACACCGCACGCCTGATACTCAGCGTCATGGACGATCCGGCCTGGAAAGATGACATGGGCCGCCTGGCCAATGGCTTCATCAGCCGCCAGCAAAACGGCGCATGGCACACCACCACGGCCAACCTATGGGGCGGGCTGGCGCTGGAGAAGTTCTCTGCCAAGTTTGAGGCTGTCACCGTTGCGGGCACTACCAAGGCGTCGATGAAGAGCTTGGAAAACGCCGCAGGCGGCGTGGGCGCAGCCAGTGTGGAGTGGAGCAAGGTCGAACGCATCAAGACCACCGACGCCGCTGGCGCACCCAACCAGACCACCT
>JANXVI010000399.1 GCA_025351745.1 Rhodoferax sp. | reverse complement strand
TCCAGAATCACCAGATCGGTGGTGACGCCCTTGCTGGGGCTGTTCAGTTGGGCTAAACCCGTGGCCCCGTCGCCGGCACAACTCACGGTAAAACCTGACTGCTCCAGATACTGAGCCACCATGGCGGACAGGCGCGAGTCGTCTTCGATCATTAGCAGGTGTTGGCTCATGGGCCAAGTCTATCTCCCGGGCTGCGACGGCGTGTGCGCACGGTCTGAAGTGGCTGTAAAGTTCTGTAAACAGTAGCGCCGATGCCCCCCGGTGCGCGGTATCAGTCGACCTGGGTCATGAACCCGTTAGCTATTAAAATAGGAGCTACATACGCATGTTTTGCCTGGGCTAGCGCCTGATTCGTTGCATGCGCCACAGCAGTAGCAATAGCAAAAGCGGCGGGATTGCGGTCAGGCCCGTTGCCACGAACGCCGTGGCGTAGGCACCAAGCAGCCCCTGGGTGGGCGTGAGTGTTTCGATCGCGATTCCGGAGAATCCCTTCAAAAACTTGCCGAGCAAAGCGTAGGTTGACGACAGCATGGCGTACTGGGTGGCGGTGTAGCCCAGGCTCGTCAAGCTCGACATATAGGTAACCAAAGCGACGCCCGCGAAGGCTTGGGCAAACGCGTCGAGCGTCATCACCGTGGCAAAAACCCCGGTGCTGGCGTTGAGGGTGAGCAAAGCGAATGCTGCCGTACCGACGCCTTCCAGCACCAGGCCCGTGACCAGTGTTGGCAGCATGCCCAAGCGCACCGCGCTCAATCCCGCCGCAGCGATGCCCAGGAAAGTGGCGACCAGGCCGGACGAACCACGCACCCAGGCGACCGTGTCTTTGGATAGACCGAGGTCATGGTAGAAAGGGTTGTACATCGGCCCCATCACGAAGTCGGGCAGGCGGTACAGCGCCACCATCAGCAACATGACCATCCCCGCGCGCTTGTGGTTGGCAAAGAAGTCCACAAACGGGCCGACGATGGCATCGGAGAGGCCGCGCAAGGACCACAGCGGTGGCTTCTGGTGCAGCACGACATCGGCACGCGTTGGCTCTGCGGCACACAAGGTCGCAATCGTGCACAACGCCATCAGCACGGCCATACCGATATAAGAAATGGACCACCCGACACGGGCCGCTGCAGCGATGACCAGGGCGTCGGTGACGAGCAGGGCGATGCGGTAGCCGAGTTGGGCGGCTGAAGTCATCAGGCCCACTTCGTCCGCGTCTGCCGCTGCTTCGATACGCCACGCGTCAATCGCAATGTCTTGCGTGGCGGAGGCAAAGGCGGTCAACAAGGCAAAGGCGCCGATGGCCGCGAGCCCCCCAGCCGTGCCAACCAGGGCCATGCCGAGCAACCCGATCGAGACCAGAATCTGGCACAGCAGCATCCAGCCGCGGCGGCGGCCCAGCCGGCCCAGCAGCGGAACGTCAACACGGTCCACCAACGGCGACCAATAGACCTTGAAGGCGTAGGCGAAACCGACCCACGATATGAAACCAATAGCAACCAGGCTCGTGCCGTCGTCTCTGAGCCAATAGCCAAAGGTGTTCGCGGTCAGCAGGAAGGGCAAACCGGAGGCGAAGCCCAGCGCCAACATGACCATGACCTTGGGTTGTCGAAGCTCTCGCAGCACCTCCAATGCCGTGCGTTTGCGGCGTGCGGGGGCAACGGCCTCGGTCATCGACGGGCCCCGTGGCTTGATCCGCCCCCGGCTGCAAAGGGGGCAAACCTGGTGGGCGAATGGGTCAATAGGGGCGCGCTGGGCGTTGGGGTGGTCATGAAGGAATAATACCGTCATGAAAATCAGTTCTGAATCCTTGGGTGGCTGGTGGCAATGGCGGCCGTTTACGCGCGCGGCAACGTTGGCAGTGGCCCTTACCTGTAGCCTGCCTGTGGCCCATGCGCGTGAAGGGGTTGAGGTCGGCGGCAACTCGGTGCTGGCTAACTTGGTGCCGGCCGAGACGGTGGAGCGCTCGGCCGCGCAGCAATACGGTCAAATGCTGTCGCAAGCCAGTGACAAGCGTGCGCTGGCCCCCAAAGACAATGCCCAGGTGGTGCGCCTGCGCGGAATCGCCCAAAGGCTGATCCCCTTTGCACTCGATTGGAACCCCCGCGCCCGCAACTGGCAGTGGGAGGTGAATCTGATTGGATCCAGCCAGATCAATGCCTTTTGCATGCCCGGCGGCAAGATCGCCTTTTACACCGGCATTTTGGAGAAGCTGCAACTGACCGACGACGAAGTCGCCATGGTGATGGGCCATGAAGTCGCCCACGCACTGCGCGAGCACGCGCGTGAACGCATGGCCAAAGGCACGGCCACCAACGTGATTGCGCGAATCGGCGGCGCGCTGGCTGCCAGTTATTTCGGCATCGACTCGCGCATTACCGACGGCGTGGCCCGTGGCGGCGCCAATTTGCTGACACTGGAGTTCAGTCGCGAGGACGAGTCCGAGGCCGACCTGGTGGGCATGGAACTGGCGGCGCGCGCGGGATTTGACCCCCGCTCCGGCGTGACGCTGTGGAAGAAGATGGGCGCCGCCAACAAGGGCGCGCCGCCGCAGTGGCTGTCCACCCACCCGGCGGGCACGCGGCGCATCGCCGACATCGAGGCCAACCTGCCCAAGGTTATGCCGCTGTACGAGCGCGCGCACAAGACTGCGGGCGGGCGTTGAGACTTGTTCATTGGCTAAATCGTGTTGTAGCCCTCGTGCTCATTACCTTGGTAGCTATCAAAATAGTAGCAATCACTTAGGCTGCTTTGCAACGCCCCAGCTCGCGGCGCAGCCAGGCGCGGGCCAAGTCCCAGTCGCGCTTGACGGTGGCCAATGAGACCTCCAGCACCTCGGCAATCTCGTCATTGGTCAGGCCACCAAAAAAACGCCGCTCCACCATGCGCGCGGCGCGCGGGTCCATGACGGCAAAGGCCAGCAGGGCCTCATGTACAGCCACCACATCGGTCACCAGAATGCGCCGCATCATCGTTGACGCCATGGCTAAAAAGTGGGCGCGGTTCTTCCATTGCGGCACCTGCTGTGCGTCCAGCCGGAACCATGCTTCGTGCAACAGCGCCGTCGCGCTCAGGGTGTGGCTGGGATTTTCCTGGCGCATGTGGCTGGGCGCCAGGCGCCGCAAATCGCCATACAGCGCCTGAAACACGGCTTCGGTGGCTCCGGGCGCATGGTCGGCCTGCGCGTTAAGTCAGGCGGTGACGTCGTTGTGGTTGGGAATCATGGCACGCGCGAGTATGACGAAAAAATATTTCGCACCTTGTGAGCCTTTTGGGGCAGTTTTATTGCGTAAACCCATAAGCCCCCAGCCGCTGTGGCCGTGCTTTGGCACTGAATGGCCGCCACTCGGAAGCCGTACCGGTGTTTACCCAGTCCATCGCATCGTGGGATGCACAGGCCAAGGCCAGTCCCACTGCCAATGCCCGCGAAGCCGTGCAAACCCTGCAAGCCGCCAACACGCAATTTCCGCCCACGCGCGACGTCTGGCTCAACTTGGGTGAAGCATGGGCCTGGCTGGCCCAATTGGAGCCCGCAAATGCCACACCGCTGCGCGACCAGGCGCGCGCGGCCTACGACCAGGCGGCGGCATTAAGTCCGCTCAAGGCAGACCATGCGGCAGCCAGGTCGGCAGTGCCGTAGTCTGATGCCAAACGGCTTTATTGCGCTAGAAGTTTTCAAGAAAATGGCCGGTAGCCCTCGTCCATA
>JANXVI010000392.1 GCA_025351745.1 Rhodoferax sp. | reverse complement strand
GGGGAGTGAATGATTTCCATATCGTCGGTCATGTCTTTGGTCGATTTTTAATCGTGCTTTCCAATGCCTTTAAATCAGCCTCATCCTGCACATCAGCAGCGCGGGCATCTTCCGCTTTGCGGCGTTGGTCAAAGTCCAGATACAGCGGCTCCAGCTTTTTCTCCATGCGGGCGTGGCTAACAGAGCCGGCCCCGCTGAGCAACGGGAAGCCGTTGGACACAACGATCTGCCCCACGTTCTCACGCCAGAAATTCATGCTGGTGATGGTTTGCCGCTTGGCGCGCAGCTCTGCGGTTTCCAGAAAGATGACCACCAGCCGGTTCAGGGTGTCGACCTCATCCTCGGTCAGGTAGTTTTTGGCCACCACAATGTCCTGCTTGCGCACCTGAGTGCCCTTCCAGCTCAGTAATCCGAAGTGCGGGTCCGCAGGATTGGCGCGACTGATGATCAGCTCCGCAGCCGTCTTTTGCGTCACTGCATACAGCAACAGGTTTTGCACCGTGGCAAAAAACGTCTGTGTAGTCTCATCCGACTTGTCGTAGTCCGCCGCCAGCGCAAACAGGTCGCGCACCTTTTGGTAAAAGCGCTTTTCTGAGGCCCGTATGTCCCGGATGCGCGCCAGCATCTCGTCAAAGTAGTCCGGGCGGCCGTCCGGGTTCTTGAGACGCTCATCGTCCATCACAAAGCCCTTGACCAAGTACTCCTTCAGCACCGTGGACGCCCAGCGGCGAAACTGCACGCCACGCGGCGAACGCACCCGGTAGCCCACGGCCAGGATGGCGTCCAGGTTGTAATGCGCCATCTGGTAGTTTTTGCCGTCAGCGGCAGTTGTCAACCGTTGGTTGACAACTGAATCCTGGGCCAACTCCTGCTCAGTAAAGATGGCTTTGAGGTGTTTGGCGATATTCTGTTTGCTGGTCTGGAAAAGCTCGGCCATTTCAAGCTGGGTGAGCCACACCGTGCCCAAATCAGCACGCAGTTGAATCTGGCTCTTGCCGTCGTCGGTAGTGTAGAGAATCAGGTTGCTCATGCCTCAACCGCCTCCGACGATGGAAAGAGCTGTTGCATTAGCCCTTTTTTGTGGGTCTTGAGGGTTTCGAGTTCTTGGGTTTGGGCTTTGATGAAGTCGTCGAGAGTGTTGAGGCAGTTGGCAATGCGCTCTTGCTCAGGTGTGGAAGGAAAATGGGCTTCCAAATCGAGTATGGCGGCGCGCGATAGTCCTGGAATTAGATTGCCTGAGCCCAAATCTTCGAAGCGCGATCTCTTAGTCAACAGAAATTGAAAGATAAATTGGCTGGAGCCTTGCTTTGTGCGAACGGCCATGAGTTGTCGCCCCATCGCTACTTCAGGAAGCATGGAATACGATATTTCGCCAACGCCACTCCCTTTAACCGTAATCAGCGTGTCTTCGGCCTGTGAAACGTTTGTAGACCGGTTTGTCCATTTCTTGACATTTTGAAGATCGTTTGTGAAATCAGATGGCCCGGAGAAGTAAGGAACCTCTCCGGTCGTGCTGTATTCGTCGGGCGAAAGATGCACCCCAGAAATAAGATCAATCACCTTGGAGAGCCGCTTGGGTACCCACTCCCCGACATCCCGAAACTCACGAAACCGCAGACGCGGTTGGGTTTCGCCTTCGCGGGGGAAAAGCTGCTGCATCAGCCCTTTTTTATGGATCTTGAGCGCGTCCACTTTGCGGGCTTGCGCGGCGATCAGTTCGTCCAAGGAACTCAGGCAGTCGGCGATTTTTTGTTGTTCCTTTTCTTTACTTGGAACGGCAATAGGCAGTTTCTCAAGCACATCGACCGATAGCCCGGGCTGTGCCTGGCCGGTTGCGAAGCGGTTCAGATTCATTAAGTCGAGGACGAAATACAACCAATCGCCAATCACCCCATCCTTTGGGGTCACAACAATCGCATGTTCAGTGGCGTGGAACTGATCGGTGCCCTGCTTAACATTTCCGCAGAGTGCGCCCTGACGCCCGATGAGCGAATACTTTCCAGAGTGGGTAAATGTGGCTGTGTATCCACGCAAACCGTTTCCACCATAGCAAGGAAAAAGACCCAGCGTATATCGATCCTGAATCTCAGCTGCGGGCACGAACTTCCCAGCCTGCATAAGACTGATCAGGCCCAAAGTCCTTATCTCCCACCTTGATGCACCTTCAAACTCAGGAAATCGGAGCTTAGGCACGAACAGTGTCCTATTGCTCATACGCACTCAATCCCGAAATCTCCCGCCCCTGCTTACGCTTGTGCAAAAGCGGTACCAGTTCTTTCATCAATACCAGCTCGGCCTGGGCACGGGCCTTCCAACCAAAATCCAGCGGAACCATCAGGTCACCAAGCGCCTCTCCATCAAAAATCATGCGCTGCAAGATGCCGTCCACAAAGGCTTGCAGGGCGGTGGGGGCCAGTTGGTGACGGGTGGCAATAGCGTTTAGCTCCGCGCTGTCTTTCTCTTTTTTGAACCGTGTATAGCCCTCGCGGATGGCGACCTCGCTCAGCCCTTCGCCCGCTTTCAAGGTGTTGATGTAGGCAGCAATATCGTCGCGCTCGTTCATGAACTTGGCATCGGCCAGAATCAAGCCAATCAGTTCATCCTTGGTCATCTTCTGCTTGCCAGTGCCCTGCGTGTAACGAGACATGAGGCTCATGATGTAGTCGTAGTCGATCACTGCGCTGGCGAAGAGCACAAATTCAAAATCGAGCTGATCCACATCGGCTGCGTCATCGCCCTTCGCATCGCCACTCTTGTCTTGCTGGGCTTGCTGTTGCTTAAGGCGTTGGGCGGTTTCCAGGTATGCGCCGCGAAAGCCTTGCAGGTTTTCTGCGGGCAAGATGTGCTCGATGGCGACGGCGTTGTCCTCGGTCAAGTCGGTGTACTGGTCGAGCTGGGTTTTGAGGCGCTGGACTTCCTTGAAGTTTTTGATGAAGGCAGCGCGCGCGTCGTCACCCTTGAGGCTGTGCACAGCGTCGGGCGTGCAGGCCAGGCCCTGGCTTTGCATGAAGTCGGCCAGCACGGTAACGGCGGCGTCCAGCTTCTGGATGACGACCGGGGCTTTCTCTACCAGCCAGATCTTGCGGGCCTCTTCGCCTGATTTTTCGCCGGAGAACAGGGCTATGGCGGCATCCACGTTGGCTTGCTGCTGGCGAAAGTCCAGGATATTGCCGTAGGGCTTGGTGCCGTTGAGCACGCGGTTGGTGCGCGAAAACGCTTGTATCAAGCCGTGGTACTTGAGGTTTTTGTCCACGTACAAGGTGTTGAGGTATTTGCTGTCAAACCCGGTGAGCAGCATGTCCACCACGATGGTGATGTCGATCTTCTTAGACGCGGGATAGTCGGCATTTGGCCACTGCTGGTCTTTGATGCGCTTTTGCACGTCCTGGTAGAACAGGTCGAACTCGTTGATGCTGTGGTTGGTGCCATAGCGCGTGTTGTAGCTGGCCAAGATGGCTTTGAGGGCAGCCTTTTTGCCCTCGGGGTCTTGCTGGTTGTTTTCTCTTTCCGTTGGCAGGTCTTGCTGCAATTGCTTCACATCGGCGTCGCCATCAGCAGGGGGCGAGAAAACGCAGGCGATGTTCAGCGGTACAAACTCTGGAGCCTCCTCGCGCTTGCGGTTTTGTATTTCTTCAAACAGGCGTTGGTATTCGATGGCGTCGTTGATGCTGGCGGTGGCCAGCACTGCGTTGAAGCGGCGGCTGGCGGTGGCGGTGTCGTGCTTGGCCAGAATGGCTTCAATGACGGCCCGTTTGGCTAGCGCTTCGCCTGGCTTGGGTGGGTTCTTGCCTTCGGGCTTGAAATAGTCCACATGAAAGCGCAGCACGTTGGTGTCTTCAATGGCGTGGGTGATGGTGTAGGCATGCAGCTGCTTTTGGAAGATGTCTTCCGTGGTGCGTAACTGGCCTTCTTCGCCCTCGAACTGCTTGACCGTGGCGTTCTTCTCGAAAATGGGCGTGCCGGTAAACCCAAAGAGCTGCGCTTTGGGAAAAAAGTTCTTGATGGCGTCGTGGTTATCGCCAAACTGGGAGCGGTGGCATTCGTCAAAAATAAAGACGATGCGTTTGTCGCTCAGCGGTGCCAGTTGTTCTTTGAAGGTGGCCTTGCCGTCCTTTTTTTGCTGCTTGTTGCGCTTGCTGTTTTCGTCCAGCGCCAAGCCCAGCTTCTGGATGGTAGTGACGATCACCTTGTCGGCATAGTCGTCAGAGAGCAGGCGGCGCACCAGCGTGGCGGTGTTGGTGTTTTCCTCCACACAGCCTTCCTGAAAGCGGTTGAACTCCTCACGGGTCTGGCGGTCCAGGTCTTTGCGGTCCACCACAAAGAGGCATTTCTCAATGTCGGGGTTGTCCTTGAGCAGAGTAGAGGCTTTGAAGGACGTGAGCGTCTTGCCGCTGCCGGTGGTGTGCCAGATGTAGCCGTTGCCACAGTTCTGGTGAATGCAGTCCACAATTTGCTTCACCGCATACACCTGGTAGGGCCGCATCATCAGCAGCTTTTGCTCACTGGCCACCAGCACCATGTAGCGGCTGATGGTTTGGCCCAAAGTGCACTTCACCAAAAACTTGTCAGCAAACTCGTCGAGCTGGGTGATCTTGCTATTCGCCTCATCCGCAAATTGGTAGATAGGCAAAAAGCGCTCGTCGGCATTGAACGCAAAGTGCCGGGCGTTGTTGTTGGCGAAGTAGTAGGTGTTGGTGCGGTTGCTGACGATGAAGATCTGCAAAAAACTCAGCAGGGTCTTGGTGTAGCCGTTGCCGGGGTCGTTTTTGTAGTCAACGATCTGCTCCATGGCACGGCGCGGGTTGATGCCCAGCGTTTTCAGCTCGATCTGCACACACGGCACGCCGTTGATGAGGATGAGCACGTCGTAGCGATGGTGGCTGTAGTCGGTGTTAATGCGCAGCTGGTTCACCACCTCGAAGGTGTTTTTGCACCAGTCTTTGATGTTGACCAGGGTGTAGTTCAGCGGGGTGCCGTCTTCGCGGGTGAACGAATTGATGGTGCGCAGCGTCTTGGCAGCGGTGAATACGTCTGGGGTGACGATTTCATCGAGCAGGCGGGCGAATTCGCCATCGGACAGCTTGACGCGGTTTAGTGCTTCAAACTTTTCGCGAAAGTTGCGCTCCAGAGCGGCGCGATCGCGGATGTCGGCGCGGTATTCGTATTTCAGACCTTGCAGCTTGCCAATGAAGCCGTATTCGATCTCACCCTCTTTGACGCTGTGACGGGGCGCGCTGGGTGATTGGTCGTAGATTGACGTAGATGGGGGCATGACTACAGGATTGCGCTTTTCGACTGACAAAGGTGAAACCAGTTGGGTTCGGGGATAACTGAACAGTGATCGATAACCCTAAGAGCATATCCCCTCTCACGCAGGAAAAGGGGTGCACCTTCCAGCATGGGTGACTGCTGCAAATCTTGCAGCAATGCCAGGCGTTTGGACTTGTCGTCCGCTGAATTGATCAGCATGATCCCCTCCCCTCAAACTTTTTATTATTCAGCCAGCAACGCAATGTACGCTGCATAACTGTAGCTACGGTTCTTCTTCTGCCCGGTCAGCTCGGTGACGATGCCCAAATCTTCCAACACCTGGACCGCCGCGGTGGCGGTGGGAAAGCTGGTGGCCAACCTCTGGCGTACCTGGTCAATCGTGAAGCGCGGCATCATGGGTAGCATTTCAAACAAGCGGTAGCTGCTAGGCCCGGCCTTGGGCGCAGCCAGCAAACTGCGGCGGTCGGTGGCCAGCAGCGTGGCAATGGCCACGATGTTGCGCTCCGCGTTCTGCGCAGCCACGGCCACGCCTTCCAGGAAGAACGCCACCCAGCCCTCCCAGTCGCCTTCAGTGCGCACGTTGGACAGGCGGCGGTAATACTCGGCCTGGTGTTGTTTCAGGTAGCCGCTGAGGTACATCAAGGGCTCTGGCAGCAAGCGCCAATGCTCCAGCAGCGCGGCAATCAGCAGCCGCCCAATGCGGCCATTGCCATCCAAGAACGGGTGAATCGTCTCAAACTGCAGGTGGGTCAGCGCCGTTTTCACCAGAGGTGGCAAGGGCTGCGCGGTGTCATGGATGAAGCGCTCCAGGTCCGCCAGCAAGGCAGGCACCCGCTCGGGCGGTGGCGGCACAAACACCGCATTGCCGGGCCGCGTGCCGCCAATCCAGTTTTGCGAGCGGCGCAACTCGCCCGGTTGCTTGCCGTTGCCACGCACGCCGTCCATCAGCAGCCGGTGTGCGTCGCACAGCAAACGCACGCTTAAAGGGGGCCCTGCCGGGTCACGCAGTTGCGACTGCACCAGCCGGAAGGCACGCAGGTAGTTGGTGACTTCTTCCACATCGTCGGTGTTGCTGACCGCAAAGCCCGCCTCTGCGTCAAACAGGTCTGCCAGCGTGGCTTGGGTGCCTTCAATCTGCGAGGTCAGCAGCGCCTCTTTGCGGATGGCGCTGTACAGCAACCAATCTGCCGAGGGCACCAGCCCTGCCACCCCCGACAACCGGGCCAGCGCCATCTCGGCCGCGCGGTTGGCTTCCACATAACTTTCGGGTGCCAGCACGGGCTTGGCTGGCGGCAGGGCGTGCGGCACGAATGCCTGCACCAATTCGCCCATGGTGGTGGAGGGTGCGTAGGTGCCGGTAGTGCGCATGGTGCGAAAGAGTTCTTTAATGGAATTAAATTACATTAAAGCATTCTTTAATATTGGGCGCTAGTATGAAAGCGGGTTTGAATAAAGTAGCAGGTGGCGTGGCATGCCGGTTGGGCGGCATCGCTTACGCGAAATTTACTTGTAGCCCCCGTGGAATATGCCTAAGTAGCTATCAAAACCATAGTAACAAGTTTCCACTCGGCGGGCTCTTCATCTTCACGATGCGCTGCCTTTAGACGGCTTGGCGCGGATAAGGGGCTTTGGCTTGTCTGGATCATCGG
>JANXVI010000323.1 GCA_025351745.1 Rhodoferax sp. | reverse complement strand
TTGGCAGGCAGTGCCGACCGCAAGTATTCGTGGTCACGGGCCAAGGCTGCGCACCCCCTGCACGAGCGGCACCACCGGCGCATTGCGGCGCTGACGGCACGCGTGGTGCAAGATGCCGTGGTGCTGAACCGGGGGCTTGATCTCGTCCACAGTGGCTACAAAGGGCAGGGTGAACGTGAGGCTGTCGAAGCGGCCAGTGCTGCGCTGTCGGGTGTGGCCAATGTGCTGGCGGGTACGGGGCCTGCATCCCTGCACGCCTTGCAACAGTTGGCGGACAGGTGCGAGGCGGGCGAGGTCGGAAATACGGACAGTGGTGGTGATCGGGGGGGCAACTGCTTACTGGCCGCGCCCTTACGCCTGCTGCTGGATGATCTGCGTCAACTGGGCGCTAAGTCTTAGCCACCGCCAGCGCCGTGACGGCCAAAGAGAATGCCGCGACCACACCACCCCAAAACCAATACGGCAACCACAAGGCCTGCGCAATGACGGCGCTGTCGGAGGGCATGGCCACGCCGTTGACAACGGCCTGCGCAGAAAACATATAGCCCAGGTTGTTGAACCACGACAGGCACAGCGTGGCGGCGATCAGGTGAAGCATAAACGCTGCCGCCGCATCGGGCAGGGCCTTGGCTGCCAGGCCCAGTGTTGCCGCCACCGCGAACAGAAATGCGATTCCAAATGCGCTGCGCGTCCACACCGCCAGGGACACCAGCAGCAGCACGGACAACACCGCCAACACGCTGCGTGCATACCGCGGCTTGCGGGACGCCAGCAACAGCGCCACGCCGGCGAATGTTGGGCCGGCCAGTCCACCGGCGGCGATAAGTGCAGAGGCCAAGCGCCCCGGATTGCCCCGCCACACCGCCACGCCCGATCCATCGGCATGCAGCAACATCTGGTCGAACTCTGCCCCGGTCAGCAAAGCGGTCAGGCCGTGGCCCATCTCGTGTGCGTAGGTAGCCAATAGCGTCAGCGGGTACAGCAGTTGTTGGCCAAAGGGCAATTGCCACACCAGCACGACGACCGCGGTGGACAGGATGAGCAGGCTGCGGGGTTGCATGGTTTTCAAGACCCGGATGGTATCCTTTTGCATGCAAAAATTTTCAAGCGCGATGGCGGCATGTGCCCTGAGTTTGTTGCTTGCGCTGGGAGGCTGCGCCGCAAAGGGGTCTTCTGCTGATGCCGCGTGGCTGGTGCGCATGGAATCCGCCTTGGGGCGCGCCACACCGGCAATCAGGGTGAGCATGCAGGCCTCTGCCGGCCAGACGAAGGCGGACGACGCCACCGGTGTGCGGGTGGCGTCCAACACCGCCGGGTTTTTGTATGTGTTGCACCTGGATGCCGATGGCCGCGCGCTGCGCCTGGTGTTCCCCAACGCGACCGACGGCGCCAACTTCATGGGTGCTGGTGATATCGACCTGCCGCGTGGCAACTGGCGCCTGCCAGCCCGCGGTTCGGGCGGCGCCGCGCAGTGGATGGCGGTGGTGTCACCCACGCAGATTGACATGGATTCGCCGCAGGCGCAACTGGCGTATGGCAGGTTTGAGTTGGTGGGGATCTACGGCGCCGCTATGATTCCCTTAAAGTAAATCGGGCTGTAGCCCTCGTCGGATATGCGTTATTCGCTATTATGACGATAGCAAATTGCTGCCAGCGTAATGTGACTGGCCGCTATTGTCCAGTCGGCGCGGTAACCAACGCCAACTCCGAGTCCAACTCGCTCAACCTTGCACGCAGAACTTGCAATTTTTGAGAGTTCTTCTCCGTAGCTGATATTGCTTGAACAGCTAGCCTTTGTGCCGTCAGGAGGGCTGTTTGCTCAGGTACCAGTACATTGGGCTCTACCCCAGTACCTTCCCAATTGGTCTTTGTGACGGGATTGACTGCACGCACGTCGGGAATAAACGCGTAAAAATGATCGCTCAAACGTCTCCAGTCACCGCCATTCGCACCTCCGCCGGTGACCTCTCCAACCAGGGTGGCACGCCCAGCATGCTTGAGGTTGTAGCCAAATTCCTCAGCGGCCGAAAAGGTGCGGCGGCTCATCAGTACATAAACAGGTTTGCTCTGGCCGAACTTGGGGCCGGACAACTTTTCTGTGGTCCAAAATTGCTCTACGGGTTTGCCGTCCCGCCCATAGTCGTCCCCAAGATGTGTCCGTTTGTCAAAGAGGTAGCTGGACAGGAGTGCCACGCCTTCGGATTCGCCACCGCGTGTGTAGCGCATATCGAAGATCAATGCGGCGCTTTCGGCCAGCAGCACCATGGCATTGGCGTATGACTGGGCGGCGTACTTTTCTAGTTCAAATGCCTGAATTTCGATGTAGCCGATGTTGCCCGCAAGCATTTGCACTGTGCCAACCCCAGAATTGCTGTCTTGCAGTTGCTGTAACCGGATAGCTTCGCTTTCCACGGTTGGTATGTAGTCGGGGCCGTGGTAGGGAAGGGCTCCGTAGAAAACTCCTAGATGGCGGTCGTGGTTTATCGCTTGAAGGTCATGCGTCAATGCGGTAGCCAGCCCGACTGCGTACTTCAATGAATCGTAACCACCGTCCGTGAGCTTCTTCCTGAGCGCTTTGGCAGTTGCTTCTCCGACCTCGGGGTATACATAAAAGTCGCGCATTTTGTCTGCGAGTACGTGGACGACTTCTGTCTGACTGCCTGCCTCCAGCCTATCGTCATCGGAGTAATTGCGTTGTGTTTGTGCATAACTGTGCGGTGCGAAAGCAGCGAAGTAAATCGCCAGACAAGAGAGAAGGGCAGGGTGCCGTGATTTGAACATGGTCGTCACAAAATGATTGGAATAGCCGGGTCCGACGCGCTTGCCGTCCCGAAGAGCAATATGGGGCAAAAAGCAGGTGCAGTTGCCCCCACTTTTTTCTTCATCTACTTGGCCGCCACCACCTTGACACGCGCATTCGGCGCTTCGCCAAACATTTCCGGCGCATACATGGCCTCCACACGTGATGGTGGCAATGAGAACTCGCCGACGTTGTTCAGCCTAATCGTGTACTCCATCTTCACCACACCCTTGGGCATGAACTGGTAGTAGCTGCGGAAGGACTCAAAACTCCGCTCCTCAAACGCAGCCCAACCGTCAC
>JANXVI010000316.1 GCA_025351745.1 Rhodoferax sp. | reverse complement strand
CACGCCAGACCTCACACGGGACTTTGGGCCGCTGGCGCGGCACAGGGTGGCTGTGCTCGCTCTAACCACAGGAGCCCAAGGGATTTTGATGCCATAAAGCCATGCCATACTTGGCCTTGTGCGGTCGAATTTCCTATCCGTAGTTTGACAATGCCTTAATCCACGAGTATGACCCCCAAGCGTTCTGCTCCAGTGACTTTCATGGCAGCATTGAGTTTTTCTGCTCCGCGCGCTGTACTCGTGTTTTTTTGCAAAACCATCACTACTGCTTTTCCAAGCGGTCCAATTAGCTGAGCATCTGAAGATTCGTTCAAAGGTGCAGTGTCAATTAACACAATATCGAAAGCTTGCTCTGCTTCGTGCAGTAACTCGCCCAGTTGAGAACGTGACAGTAGCTCTTGCGGATTAGGCGCTGAGGTACCAGCCGATAGCAAATTCAATCCGAGCAAGTTCTCCACCTTCTGAATTACCCCAGTGTTGGCACGTTGAGCCAAGATGTCGGTAAGCCCACTGTCATTGGGGAGGCCAAACAAACGGTGTTGGCGAGGCGATCGCAAGTTTCCATCTATGATCAGGGTACGTTCACCCAATTGTGAAAACACGATAGCCAGGTTGGCCACGGTCAGGCTACATGCCGCGTTCGATTCAAAACTGGCAAACATCACAGTTTTGTTTCCCGCGGAAAACCATCGCAGCATCAGCTGTGTGCGCAGGCTGCGCAGCGCCTCGACAGACTTTGAGAACGGCTCATAGGCGGCCACCAATTTATGGTTTAGGGCACTCTGCCCCTTGAGCAAATAGGGGTAGTCAAATTGCACAGCCAGGATTTCAGCGATATCTTTTTGCTGAACATAACCAAGCTGGACTGCAGCCTCGCCAAAACGAATACCACGCTCCTTTTGTAGGATCATGGTTTTCTCAGCTTGCAGCGGGGTGAGCTTGCCAGCATCCAGCAAAAGTTTGCCGATGTTGCCTGCGTGGGCCGACCGCCCTTCCAGACTCTGAAAAACAGACTCTCTCATAAGATCACTGAGGCAAGTACCGGCAGGCGAAGCACATCGTTGGCGTCGGTCTCTGTACGAATGCGCCGGTCAAAAAACTCCGCAAGCAGCGCAGCAGCAATGCCAAGAATCCCACCGATCAGAAAGCACAAAGGCAGATTGATCCAGAGTTTAGGTAGTGTTGGGGCGTCGGTTACTTCCGCCGCGCGCAGGATCACTACCGTAAACGCATCGGGATGTTGAGTGAGCGACTCCTGCCAAAAGTGTTGCAAGGCTAAGTCGTGTGAACGTCGCATAGCTTCCAGGTTGGATTGCTGCACTTTGAGGTTGGCCAGCAGGATATTGATATCCGCAACCTTTGTCTTCTGTGCCTCATACTCGATACGCAGTTGCGTTAGCGCCGGGTCCATCGTGGGTTGCGCGCTGATCAGGCGGACCCCCAGGTCCCTTAGGCGCTTGGTTTCTGTGTCGAAACGGTCGCCGATAGCTAAGTAGTCTTCGCGTTGTTGCAGGTCGTAGATGTTTTTTTCCACGTTGCTGATACCTTCACGCAAATCTGCGAGCTGCCGCTGCACGAATTGATTCTGGCGCTTTGAGCTGTTGCTTTGGTTTTCGGCGACGGTCTTTGTATAGGCTTGTACAAATGTGTTAGCGACCGTCACGGCAAGACGCGGATCGGTAGAAGTGAACTCCACCTCTACCACATTACTATCGGAAGACGTCCGGACTTGAATTTTTTTTTGCAAAGCTGTTGCCAACCAACGCTTGAGCGTGACGCCATTTCCGCTCTCTCCGGTATCTTCTTTGGCGGCCACCATCAGGCGCGCTTCCGTAGATTTGTCCAATCCCAGTGATTCCACGACTTTAAGCGCCATGCTGTAACTTGAGATTAATGCGACTTGTTCGCGCAAAAAGCGTTGATCGGTTGCTTCGCCAATCGAGGAAAGCAGTCCGAAATTGGCGGTTTTGGTGTCCACTAGCAGACTGGCTGTGCCACTAAATTGCCTGGGAATCCAGAAATTCAACGCGGTGCCAAAAGCAGCGACGATAAAAAAAACCCAAAATACCAAGATGCGTCGCCCCAACAAAACGGGAATGAGAATATCTAGTTTCATGGGTTCCCGCTAGGGTTGCAAGTTTCAGGGTTTCGTAGGCAAGCCGGTCGGCGCAAGTGGAAACGCATTGGACGGGGGCATTGCTTTCTCTATTGCTGCTAACCACATTTTTGCTGCGGAACTTAACCCCAACTCATTGTAGTGACAACCATCGTACTTTTTGTCGTCTTCCAAAACATCCATGTTGGGGCCAGCAAAAATGAATTTACCGGGATCAATCACGCTGCGTTGTGCCGCTTGCAACTCAGGCGACGGCCCTGATTTGCATCGCGTGTGGGTAGCCACCAGCATGCGCGTCGGCTGGCCCAGTTGAATGCCCAAAAAGGGAAACGCATAAATAAACTCCTGCAGCAGATCTCTGTAACGCGCAGGCTCCATTTGACTGTCACGAGAACCCTGCAGCCATAAAGCCAGATTTGGCTTCAGATCAATTTTTTTAAGACTGCTTGTTGCGTCAAGCAAACGGGGATAGAACTTAGCATCGGGCACCCACTCGGAGACCGAAGATCCACCCGACCCTACCGCGACCAGCAATACATTTTTTGCAAGGCCCCGTTCGATCAACAGGTCACCCAACCGTGACCAGATGCTGCCGCCACTGCCATCAGCGCCAGGCAAGGGATCGTCACCATGGAAACAGCGTCCGTTGTAAAAGGAAAATACCTTAGGGCCGGGCCGATGCGGCACGCTGCCGAAATTCGATGCTATCGACTGGCCAACAGCCAAGATTACCAGCAGGTTGTCCCTGTCGATACTTTTGCAATCAAGGCTGCTTTCTTGGTCTCCCAAGGACGGAAATGTTACGCTATCGCCAAAGTTTTGTTTATAGAAGACTCCTGCGACCAACAGGCCCAAAACGAGGAGGGCAATGAACGGCAAGATGTATTGAAGCTTTAGACGTGACATCAACTAGTTTTCAAGTGCTACCTTCTGGGCCATCATTTGGCTTTTAATTATCGCGCGCCTTTCGCTGGGGTGGAAAGCAGTGTTGCAAAACAGACTCGCATCCGTTACGAGAACCGTACTGGCATCCATCGCAAGCCACTGCGCCCCGGCTTGTTCCAGTTCGGTCTGCGTGTTTTGGTATCGCGACGTCCACCGTGGCAGATCTTCAGGACGCACAAACATATCAGGAGCCGCAAACAATACCTTAACGCCACGCCCTGTCATGCGGCTAGAAAATGCTGCCAGATCGCTAAGAAATTGCTTTCTGCCAGGAATCTTGTCTTCAAATAGTTGCGGTGACAGCGGGAATCGTGACGGCACGCACAGATTGAGGTCACCCAATTGGGTGAAGTTTCCGGCCTGCTCCCAGGGGTTGGTTGTATTCGGACCCTCGTCAGGAATCAAAATACGTAACAGTGAGCGGTCGGTTAGCTCAAACTTGCCGCGGAGGTATTTGAGGATAACCGGTACACCGTCGTTGACTATCGGGGCCTCGATAAGGAAGCCTCGCGAGGAATAGATCACCGTGTCCCCGGGCAGGGTAGAACGTTCTAGCAGCGCAAGTGCAATACGAAAGTCTCCACCCTCGTTAGGCAGGCTCAAGTTGTAAGCCGGGCGGTTCAGCCGCTCGCTGAAGGTTTTAGCCCGCAGTCCAGTTAATGCGTTGGAGCCTCCCCCCAGAAAAATAGCGGGATGGACTGCGGCTTGTGCCAAGGCCAGTTTCAAGCGAACGACGTCGACTTTCGCTTGAGGTTGCTGTACGGAGATGTCGGGATAAGCAATAAACCGCACGCCTAAAGCGAGGGCTGCAAGGCCTAGCAAGAGCGCCAGAAGTCGTTTGCTACTGCCGGGCATAAATAAATCCTTTTGGCGCACCTTCAATCAAAAGCAGTGCAAGCACAATCATCAGCCATTGGGTTGCGGGCCTATGGAATACCGCATATGCGGGAAGCCCCAGCCGCTGATTTCGCTTCTCAGCAAGTAGGAAGCCAGCAGACAGAACAAAAGCAACCCAGAAATCAAGATTCACGTGCTTTGCGACGCCAGAATGTGTCAACGACGAAATCCCAAACCCTTCTTGCCAAGCTTTCAACGACAGGAGCCGATCAAGCTTAATGAGTAGGATGTGGAACTCCGCTTCCATAAAGAGGAATCGTCCAAACAGCAGCACAACTAACAGAGCCGGAAGCGCCAGCCAGGGGGACCAATGGCGACCTCGCAATAGGCGAACATAAATGAGGTAGGCCAGCCCGTGCCATAAGCCCCACACCAGAAAATTCAGGGTCTGCCCATGCCAAACCGCCGATAACAAGAACACGAGTACTGGCAGCAGCAGCTGTACCCAATAGGACTGGGGACCTTTGGCGCGGAAAGGCGTATGAACATACTGGTGAAACCATCTACCGAGACTGATGTGCCACCGCTGCCAGAAGGACTGGATGTTGCCAGAGAAGAATGGGTGATTGAAGTTCAGAGTCAGTTCGATGCCCAGTGCCTTGCTGATGCCGTAGGCCATGAAGCTGTAGCCCGCCAGGTCAAAATACACCTGCAGTTCGAAGGCGATTACTGATAGCGCAATGGTAGGTACATCCTTCGCTTCCTCGATGTGCACGTTGTGCGACAAGTAGTAGGCTAGGATGAATTTGCAAAAGGCTCCCAGAATAAGCCAGTCACAACCTGCATCAAGGCTTACACGGTTGTAGCTGAATTTAAATGCGCTGATTTTTGCAAGCAGTGCGGGTTGTTCAACCGGGCCAGACAGGAATTTTGGGAAATAGACGCCAAATAGGACATAGTCTGTCCAGCTCGGTCGCGGAATTCGTCCGGTCTGGATTTCATGGTTCAGACTGAGAATGCTCAGGCTGTAAAAGGGTAGGCCGAGCAAAAGGATCGCGTTGCTCGAAGTAACACCCAAGCTGTCTCCTAGAACCCCGACATAGCCATTGACCTGCAAAACGTAGAAGCCCAATGGTAAAGCGATCCAATTGATCCACAACAAGATGCTTCTGATCTGCGCGTGCGAAACGCTGCTTGCGAGCGTGTAAAAATTAAAAGTCAGAAGGGTTAAAACAAACAACGGCGTCGCCCAATTCTGGCTGAGAAATGCGATGGCAATTACCGATAGTCCCAGCAAAAGCAACCTGTGCGAATGACCCGACACGAGTGATAGATCCAACATGCCCTCCCCAGGGTACGCAAATTCTTGAAATGACTGCAAAATTTATTTTTCGCTAGCCCAGTGAAGCTAACCTAACTGACGCATTTGTGCAAGGAGAGTGTGTAAATTCTTTTGGATTTTGCTGCCTGCCACGCTCTTACAAGAACCTGAAAATAGCCGTGCAGGCCCAGTCGTTCGTACTGCGCAGGGACAGTGGGCGTGCGGATGCCGACTGATAGATGCAACTCGTGCTGGGGAAGAGTGAACTTCAATGGCTGGCTTACTTCCGCGCAGGCGGCACATCCGTGCAACTGCCATGCGCAATCTCCGCTGCCATGCCAATGCTCTCGCCCAGCGTGGGGTGGGGGTGGATGGTCTTGCCGATATCTACGGCGTCCGCACCCATCTCAATTGCCAGCGCAATCTCACCAATCATGTCGCCAGCATGCGTGCCGACCATGCCGCCGCCCAGGATCTTGCCGTGGCCGTGGGCCTCGGGTGAATCGTCGAACAGCAACTTCGTAACGCCTTCGTCGCGGCCATTGGCAATCGCGCGGCCGGAGGCGGTCCAGGGGAACAAGCCCTTCTTGACCTTGATGCCTTGCGCCTTGGCCTGGTCTTCGGTGAGGCCGACCCAAGCCACCTCGGGGTCGGTGTAGGCCACGCTGGGGATCACTCGGGCATTGAAGGCGGCCGCAGCAAGCTCTTTATTATCTTGCAATTCACCTGCGATCACCTCTGCCGCCACGTGCGCCTCGTGCACCGCCTTGTGCGCCAGCATGGGCTGGCCGACGATGTCGCCGATGGCGAAAATGTGAGGCACGTTGGTACGCATCTGGACGTCGACGTTGATGAAGCCACGGTCGGTCACGGCCACGCCGGCCTTTTCTGCGGCGATCTTATTGCCGTTGGGCGTGCGGCCCACGGCTTGCAGCACCAGGTCGTACACCTGGGGCGCGGGGGCCGCAACGCTTGCGTTGCCTCCTGCCTCGCCCTCCTCCATCGATGCGAACGTGACCTCAATGCCTTCAGGCAAGGCGCGTGCGGAGACGGTCTTGGTCTTGAGCATGATGTTGTCGAAACGCTTGGCGTTCATCTTCTGCCAGATCTTGACCAGGTCGCGGTCGGCGCCCTGCATCAGGCCGTCCAGCATCTCCACCACATCCAGGCGCGCGCCCAGCGTGCTGTAGACGGTGCCCATTTCCAGGCCAATGATGCCGCCGCCCAGAATCAGCATGCGTTTGGGGACTTCTTTCAGCTCCAGTGCGCCGGTACTGTCCACGACGCGCGGGTCGTTGGGCATGAAAGGCAGGCGCACGGCTTGTGAGCCCGCTGCGATGATGGCGTTCTTGAAGGCGATGATCTTCTTGGCGCCGGTCTTCTCTTGCGCGTCGCCGTTGGTCTCTTCGACTTCGACATGGTTGGCGCCCACAAAGCTGGCGTAACCACGCACGGTGGTGACCTTTCGCATCTTGGCCATGGCGGCCAGGCCGCCGGTCAGCTTGCCAATGACTTTCTCTTTGTGGCCGCGCAGCTTGTCAACATTCACGACCGGTGCGCCGAAGTCCACGCCCATTGCCGACATGTGGCTCACTTCGTCCATGACGGCTGCCACGTGCAGCAGCGCCTTGGACGGGATGCAACCCACGTTCAGGCACACACCGCCCAGCGTCGCGTAGCGCTCCACGATCACGACCTTGAGCCCCAAGTCCGCGGCGCGGAAGGCGGCCGAGTAACCGCCGGGGCCGCCACCGAGCACCAGCACATCGCAATCCATGTCCACAGTACCGGCGTAGCTGCCGCCTGCGGGTGTAGCGACCGCTGGCGCCGCTGTTACAGATGCTACTGTTTTAGGAGCATGTTGCGCAGGTTCTACGAGGGCTACCGGCTTAATTGACGTAGGAGCACTGGCAGGGGCCGGACTTGCAGCCGCATCCGCACCGGCCACTTCCAACAGCAACACAACCGAGCCTTTGCTGACCTTGTCGCCCAGTTTGACTTTGAGTTCCTTGACCACGCCGCCTTGGCTGGCCGGGATCTCCATGGAGGCCTTGTCGCTCTCCACGGTGATCAGGCTTTGCTCGGCCTTGATGGTGTCACCTACCTTCACCATCAGCTCAATGACGCTGACGTCGGTGACGTCGCCGATATCGGGGACTTTGATTTCTACGATTGCCATGTTCATTCCTAATCAGTAGGGATTTTTTCTCAAAGGCATCGAGTGCCTAGCTGCTCGCCCCAGCGAGTGGGGTGTTGGGTTCCGCCGATTTCTGGGCCTTTGACAGTATGAGGCGGGGCCCAATGCCCCACTTGCTGCTACCACAAGCCTCCGACAATCAAAGCAATACGCGTCGGAAGTCACCCAGGATCTGCCCCAGGTAGACGTTAAAGCGCGCAGCAGCGGCGCCGTCGATGACGCGGTGGTCCCAGGTCAGCGACAGGGGCAGCATCAGGCGCGGCTGGAAGGCCTTGCCATCCCACACCGGTTCCATCTGGCTCTTGCAGACGCCCAGAATCGCAACCTCAGGTGCATTGATGATGGGCGTGAAGTAACGCCCGCCAATGCCGCCCAGGCTGGAAATGGTGAAGGTGGCGCCAGACATTTCTGCCGGGCTCAGCTTGCCGTCGCGCGCCTTCTTGGCCAGCTCGCCCATCTCCTGGCTGATCAGGAAGATGCCTTTTTTGTCGGCATCCTTGATGACCGGAACCATCAGGCC
>JANXVI010000424.1 GCA_025351745.1 Rhodoferax sp. | reverse complement strand
GCCAAAGGTTTCGTAGTCGTGCCACAGAAAGGTGTGCAGTGCGGGACTCTGGGGTTGCGCAGAGTCCGATGTGTTGATCCATGTCATGGTGGCGAAACTCCGCTTTGTTGACAATTCACGCGGGGTGGCCGGGTCACCCTTACATCCAATACCGATTGCATCGTCTGTCCACCCTTTTGAGCTGTTGGCTTGCGCCCCATCTAACACCAATCATGCCCCTTGCAACAGCCATCGCCAATAGCGTGCACACCCTGCAAGGCAGCTTTGGCGCGGCGCCAGAAGTCGGGGTGATTCTAGGCTCTGGCTGGGCGGAGGCTGCGGCGCAAATGCGTGAGGTGCGGACCATGCCCTACGCCCAACTACCGGCCTTTCGTTCGACCAGCGTAGAAGGCCACGCGGGTGAAATTGCGGTAGGCCGTATCGGGGCACAGCGTGTCGCCATGCTCAGGGGCCGCACCCACACCTACGAAGACGGAGACTGCGCAGGTATGGCGGGGGCCATACGCAGCCTCAAAAGCTGGGGCGTCAGGTTGCTGCTGCAAACCAATGCCGCCGGAAGCCTGCGCGCGTCCATGCCACCGGGCAGCCTGATGCTGATCACAGACCACATCAATGCTCCACAACGTTCGCCATTGGTGGGCGAGCCTGGCAATGCGCGCTTTGTCGACATGGGCGCCGCCTATGACCCCGAACTGCTGGCCCACGCCCGCCAGCTGGCGCAGTTCCACCGGTTGGCGCTTGCTGAGGGCACTTACCTGTGGGCGCTGGGTCCCCAGTTTGAAACTCCGGCCGAAATTCGCATGTTTGCCGCCTGGGGGGCAGACGCGGTTGGCATGAGCACCGTGCCCGAAACCATTCTGGCCCGCCATGCCGGGATGCGTGTGCTGGGCCTGTCGTTGATGACCAATATGGGCGCCGGGCTGGGCTTTGAATCCCTGACCCACGCGGCCACGTTGCAGCAGGCCCAGGCATCGGGCAGCTACGCCGGGCAGTTCTTGGCAGACCTGATCGCCAGTCTGGCAGATCTGCCTTCGCTGCGCCCATAAATGCTATGTTTTTGATAGCTAACTACACACATTTTACGAAGGCTAGTGCCTTTTTTTTCTGAATTCTCTATGCCACACAACCTGCCCCTGCCCGAAGCCGCCCGCCTGGCCCTGCAATGCCTGGATCTGACCAGTCTGGACGAAGCGGATACGCCCGCCGATATTATCGCCCTGTGCCAGCGGGCCCAGACGCGGTTTGGTCCGGTAGCCGCGGTGTGCGTATGGCCCCGCTTTGTCGCCCAGGCGCGCAGCCTGCTGCCGCAGAGCATCCGTGTGGCGGCGGTGGCTAACTTTCCCACGGGCGCGCTGGATGCGGCACAGGCATTGGCGGACGTGAAGGCGATCAAGGACGCCGGTGGCGACGAGGTGGACGTGGTGCTGCCCTACCGCGCGCTGATGAACGGCCAATCCTTTGAATGTGCGGATTTCCTGCAACAGGTACGCAAAGCCAGCCGACCGCTGACGCTCAAGGTCATCATCGAAAGCGGTGTGCTGGCCACACCCGAGTTGATTGCCCAAGCTACACGGCTGGCGCTGCACGCGGGTGCCGATTTCGTCAAGACCAGCACCGGCAAGACTGCGACCTCGGCAACGCCCGAAGCCGCCACGGTCATGTTGCGCGAAATTGCCAACTACGGCTTGCCGGCCGCAGGGTTCAAGGCATCGGGCGGTATCCGCTGTGTGCCGGACGCCAAAGTCTATTTGGAGCTGACGACCGCCGCGTTGGGCGCCAGCGCTTTGACCGCAAGACGCTTTCGCTTTGGCGCCAGCGGCCTGCTCAATGACATCGAAGCCGTGTTGTCGGGCGAGGCAGCGGCGTCTACCACCAGCACTTACTGAAACCCGACGTCTCACGGCATGCTGGCGCAAGAAATCATCCGCACCAAACGCGACGGGCGGCGCCTCAACTATTCACAGATCCAACATTTCGTCCAAGGCTTGGTTGACGGCAGCTGGAGCGACGGCCAAGTGGCTGCAATGGCCATGGCGGTGTTCTTGCGCGGCATGGACCCAGACGAATGCGTAACACTAACCCGTGCCATGACGCACTCGGGCCGGGTCATGGCTTGGCCCGATATGCCCGGCCCGGTGCTGGACAAACACTCCACTGGCGGTGTGGGCGACAAAATCAGCCTGATGCTGGCGCCCATGGTCGCGGCATGTGGTGGGTTTGTACCCATGATTTCCGGGCGCGGTCTGGGGCATACCGGCGGGACCTGCGACAAACTGGACGCCATACCCGGCTACTGCACAGCACCTGACGCGCAATGGTTTGACCGCGTGGCTCGAACCGTCGGTTGCGCCATCGTCGGACAGACTACCGGCCTGGTGCCCGCTGATCGGCGCTTGTATGCCATACGTGATGTAACAGCGACCGTGGAGAGCGTGCCGTTGATCACCGCCAGCATCCTGTCCAAGAAGCTGGCTGCCGGTCTGGATGGACTGGTGATGGATGTCAAATGCGGCAACGGTGCATTTTCCGATTCTCGGGA
>JANXVI010000423.1 GCA_025351745.1 Rhodoferax sp. | reverse complement strand
AGTGCTGTGCCCTATCAGCCCGGACCGCTTCCCCGAAGTCAAGGCCGCCTCTGACGCCCTGTACGCCGAACTGCTGGCTGCCGGTGTAGACGTGCTGCTGGACGACCGCAATGAACGCCCTGGCGCCATGTTTGCCGACTGGGAACTGATCGGCGTGCCGCATCGCATCACCATTGGCGACCGCACGCTGAAGGAAGGCGTGGTCGAGTACCAACACCGCCGTGACACCGAGGCCACCAAGGTCGCCCTGGGCGAAGTTGCGGCACTGGTTCGCTCCAAATTGGCGGTATGACGGATGGCGTAACAGCGGGTGTAGCGGCTGAGGAAAGTGCGCTGGGGGCTAGCGTTACGCGCAGAAACTGCCTCATGCCCTCGTTGGTTGGGCTTGGGCTGCTATCAATTGGAGAGCGGTGCTGGGCGGGTGGCCAGATTGAGGAGCCGCTGATCGACTCGGTGCGCTCGGCCCTTGGCAGCGCAGTGCGTAACGCCGCGCCGCCGATACCGGAGTTCAGCAGCACCGACGCGCGCCTGCATTACTTGCGCTGGCTGGGCGCCATGAGCGAGCGACTGAGCAAGAAAAAGAAAGACTTTGAAACCCGCAAAGAATTTTTGCAAACTGTCTGGTACGAGAGCAAGCGCGCTGGGCTCGACACGGCATTGGTCCTCGGGCTGATTCAAGTGGAGAGCAATTTCCGCAAGTTCGCGGTGTCGGTGGTGGGGGCTCGAGGTTATATGCAGGTGATGCCGTTCTGGACCCGTGCGCTGGGCGATGGCGATGCTGGCAAGCTGTTCCATATGCAGACCAATCTGCGCTTTGGCTGTGTGATCTTGCGGCATTACCTGGACCGCGAGAAGGGCGATCTGTTTTTGGCGCTGGGTCGCTACAACGGGTCGCGCGGCAAGCCGCAGTATCCGGATGCGGTGTTTGCCAACAAGCGGCTGTGGGAGTTCGTGCCTTCGAAGTAGTTTTTGGGGCCTGTTGCTGGGCGCTAGTGCTATTGGTGGATCAGTTGGGCTGCACGTTTTGCTGCGTGTCCCCCGGACCTGCAAGCAGGTCCTCCTCCTTTACCTCCGCAAAACGCACAGCCCAACTGATCCTGGGTGGCGTGTCGCGATGCTTACGAAACAACCGAGCTCCTCATCTCTCCCTCGCTCATCAAAACCTCTAGCAGCAGGCCCGGGGTGGCTGTTCTGCGCAGGTAAAGGAGGAGCCCGAAGGGCGGGGGACACGGAGCAGAACAGTTACCCCGGGCCTGTTGCGGGCGGAAGCAGTGTCCGCTGCGTGTGAGAGAGGTGTCTTGAAACGCGGTGGAGCCGAAAAACTCAGGCCGGCGTAGAACCCAGAGCCTGTTGCAACTCACCGTTTTCATACATCTCCATCATGATGTCCGACCCACCGATGAATTCACCCTTGACGTACAACTGCGGAATGGTGGGCCAGCTGCTGTAGTCCTTGATGCCGGCGCGGATTTCGTCGTCTTCCAGCACATTGACCGTCTTGATTGCCTTGGGGTCCACGCCGCACGCCTTCAGGATCTGGATGGCACGGCCCGAGAAGCCGCACTGGGGAAAGCTGGCATTGCCCTTCATAAACAGCAGAACTTCGTTGTTCTTGACCAGTTCGTCGATGCGTTGTTGTGTGTCGCTCATGGCAATAACTCCAAAAAATAGGTGATTATCCCAGACGATACTGTGGCGTCGGTCCGAGTCGGATATGCCGCTTGGCGCTGTAGGTCTTTGGCGGCGGTGGGGCCGCTACCAAAGGCTGGCTACTTGCGCAGCGGGCTTGACCAGTGTGCTCTTGCCAAACATCAGGTGTTCCACCACGACCAGCAACAAGCACAGCAGCATGAACAGCGGCAGCTCGCTGGTGCCTTTGGGGTCTTCACTCCACTGTTTCTTCAGCGAATACCACCAGTCGGCGGTGGACCACAGGCGCACGGACTCGATAAAACTGCCCCAGTCTTTGAAAATGATCTTGCCTATCGCCAGGTAGACCGGGATATTGACGATCAACAGGATGGACCAGTGTGCGCTGTTGGCGTTCATGGCTGAAGGACTAAATGAGGTTGGTTGAGTTTGCTACGAATTTGATAGCTCTCTGTGCTTATTCTACGAGGGCTGGCAGGCAAATTGTCAAAAATGGTTGGTAAGAACCGTGGACTTTACGATCGCTGGGCGCCGCTGCAGCGCTCGATACCTGCCAGGTCGCGACGCGACTGCGTATTGTGCAGGCCTGCGTCCGTCAGCAGTGACCGCACGGCCGCTGCCTGGTCGTAGCCGTGCTCCAGTAGCAGCCAACCGCCGGGCAGCAGATGTTTGGGCGCTTGGCGGATGATGGTGCGGATGTCGTCCAGCCCGTCTGCGCCGCTGGCTAAGGCCTGCAAAGGCTCGTGTTTCAGTGCGGCCAGATGGTGGTCTGCGCTGGCAATGTAGGGTGGGTTGGAGACGATGACGTCGAATGCGCCCTGCACGCCGTCCAGCCAACTGCTCTGCGCGAACTGCACATTCAGGTGCAGGCGCTTGGCATTGGACCTTGCCACTGCTAACGCGTCGGCGCTGAAGTCGACGGCCACCACCTCCAGCCCCGGGCGCGCGTGCTGCAGCGCCAGCGCAATGGCGCCGCTGCCGGTGCCCAAGTCGATGGCGCGTCCGCTGCCCGGCAGCAACTCCAACGCCCATTCCACCAAGGTTTCGGTATCGGGACGGGGTACCAGCACGCGGGCGTCTACCAGCAGGTCCAGGCCAAAGAATTCCTTGTGGCCGGTGATGTAGGCCAGCGGCTCGCCCGCTGCGCGGCGCAGCACCGCTTGCTCGAAGTCAGCCGAGGCGTCTGCTGGCATAGGGTCGGTGTCATGCGCCAACAACCAAGCGCGGTCATGGGCGGCGCGCCCCAGCACGTGCAACACAAGCAGTTGCGCATCCAAGCGGTCCAGGCCCAACACCTGTGCGTGGCGCAAGGCCTGGACTATCGTCATTGCAGTGACGCTTGGGCGCAAGGTAGTGGTGGTCACTGCTATGCAATCAATAGCTTCTTACACAGATTCCACGGGGGATAGCAACGAAAATACCTTCAATACATCTTGCTGCGTGCGGTAGTGGCCAAAGGCTTTCATGTCTTGTTCGCGCACGATGGGAAAGGTGTCGAGAATGTAAGCTGCGTCTGCTGCGTCTAGTCCGTACAGGTAGAAAAACAGCGCGTCTAACGCGGCCAGGCGCTCGCGGCGCTCGTCTTCGTTCCACACAAATGGCGGCAGCACCTTGCCCTGTGAATCTACATAGCCAAGATCGCGGGCGAATGCGGCCATGTCGTGGGCAGTGTAGGTGAGCGCAAGCACCTGAGGGATGATGAAATCGGCCACTGTGGGGTGCGGGTGATGCCCGTTCATCAGGTTTGCGGCGCGCATGGCTTTGGCGAAGGCGGGGGGTAGGGGTTCCTGGAAGCGCGCGGGGGCTATGACAGGGAGTTGTTCGACGATGTACCAATTCAAGTGCGTGGACTGGGCCTTCTGCCGCGTAATGTAGTCAAAAGGTAGGGAGTTTAAATTTGCAAGAATCAATGACGTGTCGCCTGCTCCAAGAGTTTCACTCAACAGAACCGGAAGTGTGTTTCCTGCAGCGACTGTTGGCAACATGGCAGCAATCATCGTTCTCACGTCGGTGGCGCGGGCAATATCGCGGAATCCCAGCGCCCATTCACGCTGCAATGATTCAGGGACGGCTTCGTTTGGCACCCAATATTGAGGCTCGGGCAACTTAGATGGATTTGCCTTTTCAATGTGCGAAAGTACAGCGCCAAAAGCGGCGTTTTGAAGATTTTCTTCGTTCACCGTGACGTTGGCATGCCGGTGGTCGTATTGGTGCACCATTCGCCCCACATACAACGGTAAAGCAGTAGCGCCATCCTTGGCCCATCGATTTGTTTCAGCGGCAAGGGTCCAACTTTGTGATTTCAGCTCATCCCGTTTTAAGAACAACTTTGAATCTGAAGTCATGTTGAACAAGCCCTGATAGAACTTGACAGGCCAAGGCTTTATGTCTGGCTGTCTGCCAACAGTCGCACTGATTTCGCCGTGCTTCACCAGGACAGGGTTGTTAGCGTACACCTTCAAAGTGATATCGGCATCGCGCCGATTTCGGAAAATTGGAGCAGCGCCAGTATTCGGATTGACACGTTTGAAATCCTCGGCGTTCAGCACCAAAGAGCGCGAAGGGTCATCCAATTCATCGAGTTGATGCAAATAGAAAGCGCAACGAGTTGTTTGAAACGTCCGTCCGATACCTCCAAAAACCAAAGCGCAAAACTTGAAACTTGCATGAACATCGGGGAAAAATACTTTTCGATTTTCAAAATCAAAAAGCCCACCTAAACGCCCTGTAATACTGATGCCACGGAAAAATTCCGACGACCCCTTGTCAGCGGCTATTCCGCTTGGGGTCAAAAGCGCGACCACTCCATCCTTGTGAATCAACTTCCCGGCGCGTTCCACGAAAAGCTTATAGAGGTTGCTCCGACCCTCAGACAGCAAGGGGAAGTCGCCACTGGTTCTGACAACGAACTGTTCCTGGTCGGAGCGCTGACTTGCGGCTTGAAATTCAGCCCAAACTTTTGGATTGGTTTGCGGTAATTTGGCGATCAACCCCTTGCGGTCCGCCGCCCGTGGTTGCGCCGCAATTGCCAGTACCCTCTCTGAAAACCACTCGACTTCCTGCATCTGCAACATATCCCACGGCGGGTTGCCTATGATGGCGTCAAAGCCGCCGTTGCTGCCTGCACCAAACACGGTAGAGAAGCTGGTCCACCAATGGAAGAAGGTCTCGCGCTGCGCCAAGGCGCGAGCGCTGGCCATCAGATCGTTGGCGGCCGTGGTCGCCGCATCGTTGCCATCGAGCCGGCCCGCACCGAGCACCGCCACTACATTGAGGCTGGGGTCCAGCAGTTTGACCAAGCCATCTAACAGTGGGTTGGGTTCGTCTTTGGGGGCTTTCAGTAGTTTGCCCAACTTGGCAATTTTGTCCACCGGCCAGCCGGGCACCAGCCAGCGCAAAGCGCGCCAGAAGTCCAGCACGGCATGAATGGGTGCCACTTGGGCAGCAGCCTCTGCGGCCAGTCGTTTGGAGAGTTGCGCCTCGCCAATATCCACATCGGTCAGGTCGGCTACCTGCGCAATGGCCTTGGCGGCAATCGCCAGCCGGTCAAACTCGCTTTGCAGCAGCAAGGAGCCCAGGGCCTGCAGCCCGCGCTGCACGTGCGGCAGTTGCTCGCCATGCAGGCTGTCGCCAATCTTGAGGTGGTGGTCCAGAAAGCTCAAAGGCGCGCCCACGGTGAAGGTGTGCAACCACAACGCGGTTTTGGCCAGTTCCACGGCCATGGGGTTTTTGTCCACGCCGAAGATGGATTTTTTGAGAATCATGCGCCGCACGATGTGGCGGTCGTCCAACTGCGCGTCAGTTACCACCCAGCCGTGGTCTTTGGCGGTCGTTTTGATGCTGCCCCGGATGTGCGCCATGCGGGCCAGCACCGGGCTTTGCCAGGGGCGGCCCTTCTCGACCAGATGCGCGGCCCAAGGCTGGGCGTTGACCTCCAGCGTGGCGGTGGCAATGGCCTCCAACACGCGGTCAGCCAGGTCGTCCACCAGCGCCACCAAAAAGTGGCCGCTGCCCATGGCGGGGTCGCAAATTTTGAGTTCCAGAATTTGGCTGGCCGGGTCTTTGGCGTCCAGCGCGTCCCAATCGCCGGGGTTGAAAGACATTTTCTTGGACTGCTTTTTCAGGTGCGCGGCAAAGCCCTCTAGGCGTTCCTTGGCCAGCAGGCCCACGGATTCGCGCAGAATCAGGCGCACCAGATCGTCGTGCGTGTAGTAACTACCCGACACCTTGCGCGCAAAACTGGCGGGCTGTGCGGTGACGCGGTTGATCTCGGGCTTTTCTTTGTAGGTGTCAATGGCTTGAACCTCATGCACCAAGCTGTATTCCAACAGGCGTTCGTAGATGCCGCCCAAGTGCGACACGGCCAAGTCGCGGTAGTTGATCCAGCCACGAATGAGCTCTTC
>JANXVI010000185.1 GCA_025351745.1 Rhodoferax sp. | reverse complement strand
AACGTCGGCTGCAAATTGGCCGCAGCGGTCTATTTTTCGCCGATTTGTTGCCAAATATCCAGATATTCGGCGGCTAGATTGTCAAAAACTATCTTGGCTGGGGCCAATTTTCGCTTCGACGCCTTCTGCCGCCCAGGCTCCTGGCTCGACTGCCAGGGTGACTGCCACACGCCAACGACCTTTGTGCGCCAGGCGTTTCGCAAATATCTGGAGTACGGCATCTTTGCCCGCGCCCGCTGTGTTGACTGCGGGCACGACGACTTCGTCGCCTTTTCCTGCAAAGGCTGTGGCGTGTGCCCTTCGTGAAACACGCGGCGCTTGGTGGAGACGGAAGCGGACCGCCGCTGTGGGACGACCGTGGCGCGCAGATGGATGACGGGGCGCAAAGCGAGCCGCAATAGGATCTGGCAGCGCAACTGGCACCGGACTACGTTATGTGTGCAATGCGTAAGTTTTCAAGATTCATTCCACGCCATCAGAGGTTTTTCCGCTCGAGCAAAACAGCCCTCTTGTCCATGACAAGAATGCGCCATTGCTGCAAACTGGGCAGCGACCGAATGAGATGAAAATCTTCGTGTGTTAGCAGCATGTACCTGACGTCGTACCGGCGAACGAAATCGACCAGCAGGTCGTTCTCCGCTAACAGACGTTCTGTGAAGAGAATGTAGTCTGCCCCGTAAGAGTCAATGCGTGAATCCAGTGATGGCCGCAAGCGTGGATAGGCCCGATACACCAGCTCAGCACCGTAGTCGTAGGTAGTCATCACGTTTCCGCGTATGGCTGGATTGCTCAACGCGGTACGCATGGGGGTGGTGAAACTCTGATTAAGGCTGGATTCGTGGGGGTATGCACCATACGCGTTGCCAAACTTGATGGCAAATCCCAATACGGTTGCACCCAAACCAGCGCAAAGCGCATAGAGCCGCCAACTCACGTCTGGCCGCTGAACGTTTTTGGGGATGAGTGGCGGCAATACATAGGCGGTGACGATGCCCAGGTAAACTACAAAGCGGGTGGCCTTGATGGCCAACATAATGAAACACGCGAGTAATAAAGCATCTATGGCGCTGAGTTGGCGCCATCGCATTGCGGACACGGCCACCGCCAAAGTGGTGCACCCCAGGCCGATCCAGAAGCCGCGCCAGTGCCATGCAATGGGGTCCAGTGAGGATATCCACTCCAGCACATAGCCGTTGTTGAAATCCGAACCTGTGAATTTCAACACGAATGCAGTCTGCTCCCAACCAGTCGGGTTGATGGCTGTGCACACTAGCGTGACCACCGCAAGTACCCCAAAAGACCTGGCAGTAGTCTTGGATACAAAGTTGGGCTCCGCATACCTCCTGCGCGTATCGAGCCATACGCCTGCGGCAAAAATGCTGGCGATGATGGGCGCAAGAATGAATGAGCCGTGCGTATTCGACCAAAGAATCACCACTGCTATCAGGCCAATCCAGTTTTTTGGCGAAGGCTTTTGTCTGTAACTCTCCACTAAATGCAGATACAGCACGAGGAGTATGAGTGAGAGCAATTCAGGGCGCAGGAAATGGCGAAAGTTTTGCACGCACACTGCCAGCAACCCCAAGATCATTGCCAATGCCAGGCAATGCTGGCTTCGCCGGTAAGCAAGCCAGGTTACCAGGGCAAAAAGCGCAAGACCGAATGCGCCCAACACCAATGGAAGGGCGTCTTCGCCGAACAATTGAACAATTTCGTAGAACAGCACAGATGGAAGCCACTCGTGCGCATTGAACTTCGAGGTTTGAATTTCTGTAAAGGGAAACAACAGGGTCTTGGGAATCTCGAAGTTGCTTGCGATGAGTTCGCCGACTTTGGTTTGAAGCCAAAAGTCGTTGGCAGTTTGGGGGGCGATGCATATAAACGCGACGGCGGCCAGAGTGACTATCGATGCTGTAATCTTCCAGATTCCCAATGGCGCATATTTGTTATGCATGGACACAGAATTCACAAATTTTCCTTTTGGCGAAGGATGCAATGATACTTAAGGCACATCGAAGCCACCCAAACTCCCAGCAGCTTGCGGTTCAGTAGTTTGACCTGTGGCACCCCTCACCACGCAGGAACCCCGGGCCATGAAAACTGATAATGCACGGCGCCAAGAACTACTCAAGGTGCTCTTGTGGCATGGGTACGCCTGACAGAAGGCCAGGCCAAGGCCCAAGGCACTGTCAAGCCAGAGCCTGTGCGGGCGAAGTCTCCCCTTGTGTTTCGCTGACATGAATACGTTCGACCCGCGCAGGCACGCGCTTATGCCACGGCGTGCCCGCGAAGGGGTCGCGGTCGCCGGTACCGGTCAATTCATTGAGCGAGACGCCCCGGCGCTCCAGTGTGCCGTCGGCACGGCGGTAGTCAATGCCCAGGCCATTGGGCAGTGAGATGTTGCCTGGCGGCATGTCGTTGGTGATTTCCAGGCTTGCATTGACAGTGTTGCGTCGGGTGCTGATGCGTACCCATTCGCCATCGGCGCAGCCCAGGGCTGCCGCATCCTGTGTGCTGATGCGCAAGGTGCCGAAAAGACCTTTGCGGTGCCAGCTGGCATCGCGGATGGACGTGTTGGATGTTTCGCTGCGCCTTTCCCCTGCGCACA
>JANXVI010000159.1 GCA_025351745.1 Rhodoferax sp. | reverse complement strand
GGACCACGTCGGCCTCTACACCGAAATTGACTCTGCCAAAATTAGAGTCTTCACACGCATCATCTCGAAAGCAAAAACCCCATGAAGTTGACCCCGCTCTGCAACAGAGGCTCGCTGAAAAAGGCTAGAAGTCGAAAGGTTTGATGCACCTCTCAGGGATCGCCATGCCGGAAGCCGCGTGTCCACGAGAACTGGCTGGATATCGCGCACAGACCGGAGGGTGGCTTGCGCGCACCCGGGTTCGGCATTGCGGACGAAATCCAACGGTGCGCAAACCGTCAGCCGGACCTCTTGGGATCAACGGACATTGTGGTCCCGTTTGACTTCAAGGCAAGCAGCGCTCGGTTGACCGGGTTACGGTGCAGAAAGCTGTCTCGAAATTCCACCGGCACGTGCGCAGTGCAACGCCCCCTAACCCAGACCTGCCCCTCATGGGCGGCGCGACGAGCTTCGTCCCTGAGTCCGAGCGCATCCATGGCCTGGGCCGCCACCAGCCAGACCTCTGGCAGGTAGAAGCTATCGGGCAGATAGCCGTGCACCAGTTGCAGCGCAGCCTGGGCATGCGTCAACGCCCGCTCTGGGGCACTAAGGCTCAAGGCGCAGGCGCTTGCACGCACGTGGCCCGCTAGCGCTACGCCATAACGTTCACGCCCACCGGCCCAAACGGCCAGGCTAGCGGCCATGGCTTCACCCTCTTCAGCAGGTACGAGACGGGTCGCAAAGAGGCTGGTGATGCGGTAATAGATGTCGTCGGGATTGGGGATGATCTGCAACGCCTGGCGCATCAGCGAAATACCATCGTGCCCCATTTGCTGGGCCAGCTCGGCACAGTGGGCAAGCCGGATCATGGCCACACCCTTTGGCACGCCGGGCCGTGGTGTGGCCAGCAAAGAGGCCGCACGCGCGGGTTGCCCCAATTGCTGGTAGAGCACCACCAGGCGCTGCTCGACAAGGGCCTTGTCGGTGTGTGAACCTCCGAGGGTTTCGTAACCGGCCAGGGCTTCCTCCAACATGGGCAGTGCTTCGTCATACGAGCCCGCATCACGCAAGCGGTGCGCCACCGTCACCTGCATCTGCAGCACCCGCATCGTGACGCCTTCGCTTCCGTCCATTGCAAGCTGGCGCGCGGATGCACCTATGTGCGCGGCCTGTACAACCAAGCCCATCTTAGCCAGAGTCGAGGCGGTGTTCGACATGGTCTTCCACACCATGTCACGCCGCCCTAAACCTTGCGCCAGTTCGCGTGCCTGCTCCCAAGCAGGCAACGCATCACGCAGGCGGTTGGCGTAATCAAGGGCCAGCGCAGTAGCTTCCCAGTACTCCCACTGCTGTTCAAGGTTGACTTGCCTGCAAACATCTGGCGCAAACAGCCCTAGCAAGACCACCGCCTCCGCGGCTTGGCGCAAGTCGCAAAGCACACCCGACAGGATGATGGCGAAACGCAGCTCCAGGTCGCGACGCCCTAACGCACGTGCGTTGTCCATCGCGCGGCGCGCTAGCTCCAGCGTTTCATCGCTCTCGTAGCGCGTCATGGAGAGTTCCAGGCGCGCATCAAGGGCCTGCAGGCGCTGCGCATCGGTAGACGCGATTTCTTCGACTTGCGCTATCGCCTCCTGGGCTGGCAGTCCCAGATCATTGGCGCTGAGCACGCGCGCACGCTGCAGCAAGGCATCAAAACGCTCTTGTGGCAGATTCGCACGCGCGAAACACTGGGCCGCCTCGGCCAGCACGCTTGCCTGTTCCAACAGGCGAGACGCATCGCGCGAGCGCGCAGCTGCTGCGCAGTAGGCCGCGCCCGCCTGCGGCCATTGCAGGGCCGCCGCCCAGTGTTGTGCGAGACGAGCCGGCTCGCTTACACGTGCCTGCAAAAAGTCAGCAATCTCAGCGTGCAGGCGCTGTGCCACAAGTTCCGGAATCGAAGCTAGCGCAGACTCGTAAATCAAATCGTGTACAAAAGCTCCTGCGCGGAAAACCTGCGCTGCCTCAAGCTCATTGCTGGGGTCGGCAAGGTCGATGGTGCGCACACCTAGCACATGTGATGCCAGTTCGATGGAAAAGTCGCCCCCGGCCACGGCAGCACAGCGCGCCAACTGAACAGCTTGCGGCGATAGCTGGGTTATACGACGCTCGATCAGCGCGGCCACGTTTCCCGCACTAGGCCAATGCTCCAACCGCACTGACAGTGGCGCTTGGGAGAGAGCGCCAGGCTCCATCAGGGGTGACCCTTTCGTCCACCAGGCCTTAAGCGTCTCCAACAGGTACAGCGGGTTGCCACCGGCGTAGCGCAGTAACACGGGTGCAGCCTCTGTCGGGTCGAGGCCGACCAAATCCAAGGAGCTCAATAATGCGTGCACCTGCTCCAGTGTCAGAGCCGCCAACGAGATGGACACGGCGTGTTCCTGGGTAGAGAAAGCCGCAATCAGTGCACGCCCGGTGTCGCCCACTTCAACACCGCGCGCGGCCACCAACCAACACTTGCGTGAACCTGCCCAGAGGTATTGCAACAACTCCACGCTGGCTTCGTCGGCAAAGTGCAGATCATCAAACACGAAGCCCTCCACCGCAAAGACTGAACTATTCAGTACGGCCGAAATGGCATTAAAAAAACGGGTGCGCTCTTCGGGCGAAGCAATAGGCGGAGCGTCGCCCAGTTCGGGCAAGAGCCGGGCCAGTTCCCGGCGCAGTGGCGCTTCCAACTGGTCCAGTCCCTGGCGTGGCAGCTGACGCAGCAAGCGCGATATCGACGCATACACCACGCGCGCATCGCCCGGCCGTGCACCCACCACCACCGTGCGCCCGCGTGCCTGTGCGAAATCGGTGATCAGCCGCGTCTTCCCCATGCCCGCTTCACCGACAACGATGGCCGCACTACCCTGATCCCAGGCCTGGTGCAAAGCCGCCCACGCATGCTCTCGACCGATCAAATGGGGTGGACGCAGCACAGAGGCAGGAACCCGCGGGGAGGTAGGGGTTGGACTACTATGGGCTCGCTCAATAGTGGCCAGCAGAGCCCGCGTCTCTGGCGAAGGTGTGGTGCCAACATCGTCCTTGAGCATCTGTTCACATTGGTCGAATGCCAGCAAGGCAGCCACCCGATCACCGCCGAGGTAGTGCACACGCATCAGGCGACGGTAGGCATCTTCTGACAGA
>JANXVI010000147.1 GCA_025351745.1 Rhodoferax sp. | reverse complement strand
GCGCGTCCAGCCAAAGCTGAGCAGGGCCTGGTTGTTCCAGTTGTGGATGCGGCCGCGGCTGTCGGTCAGCACGATGGCGTCTTGCGCGTTTTCCAGTACCGCGTGGTAGGCCTCGTTCGCCTGCTCCAGCAAATTGGCGCGCTCGGCTTGGGCCTCGGCCAGTTGCCGCTGGTGCTGCTCTTCGGCCCGCGCCCGCTGTGTCTCATAAGTCACTTGCATGGCCACGGCGCGGTTGCTGGCCTCTTGGCTATGGGTGCGTTCCCGCGCGGCGATTGCCTGTTTGGCCAGCGCAAACGCCTTGACCGTGTCCCCGCCGTCGGCATAGGCCTGGGCCAGCACCTCCAGCAAATCGCTGGGCACGGTGTAGTCTTCTATCGTGGCTGCGGCTTCCAGCGCCTGCTGCAGGTAGTGCAGCGCGGCGCTGGCAGCGGTCATCTCTGGTGGCGCCGGCAGGGCATTCCGCGCGTGGATATCGGCCAGCACCCGTAGCGCGGCGATGCGGCGGTAGGCATCGGCCGATGCGTTTGCCAGCGCGGCGTGTGCGGCCTGCAAGGCGGGCTCTGGCTGGCCCAGCTCCAACAGTGCCCGGGCCTGCCCGCGCGATGCCTCGGTCATCAGATCGGCTTGGCCTCCCGCGATGCCGCGTTGCTCTAACTGGCGGAAGATATCAAGCGCGCTACTCCAATGTTTGCGGTCGAGCTCGACATCGGCCAGGTACTGCAGCGCCATCGCGTAATAACGCGAGGCCGGTTGTGAGGCCAGCATGGCCAGCGCTTCGCGCAGCAAATCGGCGGCGGCATCAAAGCGCTCCAGCAAGCGCAGGGTCTCCGCAGTTTGCAACTGGGCCAAGGCCACCAAGCCTGGCCAGCCGGTGGGCCGCGCCAGATCTTGCGCGCTTTGCATCCATTCGAATGAGGCCTTGTAGTCGTTGAGGCTGTTGAGATTGCCGCCGATGTTGGTGCCGGTGATGAGTGCACGCCGCTTTTGCCCGGTGGCCAGTGCCAGCGGGTAGCTCTTGCTAAAGTGCCGTACACCTTGCAGGTAGTCGCCCCCCTGGCCGGCGAGCAGGCCCCAAAAATCCTCGACCGCAGCGGCGGCGGCCGGGTGGAGGTCGGCAGAGTCAGTGGTGAAGCATGCGGTGCCCATGGCCTTGGCCGCCGCCACATCGCGAAAGGCCAGAAAGCCCGCCATGGCGGCTTGCGCCATCGTCACGCGCACAGGGTCGTGGCCCGTGGCTGCGACAGCGGCCGCCTCCAGCTCGGTATGGGCTTGCGGCAGGCCGCCCTGTCCCGCAGCCAGCATAGCCAGCAGCCAACGGGCATCCGCGCGGCACAGCGCGGCGGCGGGCGCGTCCTGCGGCCCGTCGTCGAGCCCGTGCAGCACGCTATGGGCCATGGCCTTAGCCGCATCCAGTTCGCCAAACAGCCACTTGGCCTCTGCGCGTATCAGTTGCAAGCGGGCAGAATGGTTGGAATGCTGCAGCACGGCAGCTGTGGTACCTATCTCTGCAATACAGGTTTCGGCCGCATCGGCCAGTGCCAGCGCACGCTGGGTATCGCGCTGGCGCATTTGCCAGGCAATCGCCACCAGAGCGGGAACGCGTTCGCCGGGGGTCGACGCTTGCAGCGCGGCCTCCAATACCGCGACGGCTTCGTCGGTCGCAAAAAAAACCAAGTCCAATGGACGCATGGCGCTTACCGAAAATGAGTTCCCGCCATCATAGGCGGTGCGGGGCGCAAATCAAACGGTATGCGAGGCCGGGGTTAGGAGTAGGGGTTGTAAGCGTTTTAGGCCGCTAGCCCTCGCCAAATAAGCACGAGTAGCTATCAAAAGTGCATCAATCACGAAAACACTCGGCGGTTGAGGTTTTGTGTTCTTGTTGCGCTGGCGGCGTATTGCTACCTCACTTCTTCTGGTCACCGGCATGCATCCCTGCCGGGTCCATCCACATCGCGCCCCAGATATGGCCGTCGGGGTCTGACATGTCACGGCTGTACATACAGCCGTGGTCCTCGGGCGGATTGATGTCAGCCGTTCCACCATTGGCAGCGGCCGCCGCGTTCATGGCGTCGACGGCTTCCCGGCTGTCGCAGGAGATGTTGAGCGCCACTTCGCTGGAGGTTGACGGTGGGATCGGGC
>JANXVI010000135.1 GCA_025351745.1 Rhodoferax sp. | reverse complement strand
ATCAGGCTTGGCGTCCCACGAGCGCCTTGACATCCTTCATCAATAAAAACAAATGAAACGGGTCCGTCACGCTGGGCTCAAACTCCCAGTTGAGGTACCACTGCCTTGCAGCCTCGTCCTTGGCGTGAACCAATAGAGCACGGACGCCTGCGATGTCGGCGGCTTGGGCTGTCCGCTTCAACGCGTCTTTGAGTAGGGCCTGACCCATGCCCGTTTGCTGATGCCGAAGGTCTACCGCCAGCCTCGCCAAAATCATCACTGGAACCGGGTGTTGCGGCATGCCCTTGGATACTCTGGGTGCGGCCGCCATGGGCTCCACGCTGCCCACAGCCAAGCTGTAAAACCCGACCACTGCTCCAGCTTGACAGCATACGTATGTTTGGGCACTGTTGGATTTTTGGTTCGTTAGCGCAAACCGTTGCAAAAAATTGTTGAGCGCGGTTTGCCCACAATCAAAACCGTCCAGCGAGTCTGCGCTCGTTAGTTTACGGACTGTCTCGTACGGCTGCGCGTTCAACCCAGCAGCCCTGGGTCTTTGAGGAGCTTTCGAAGCTTGGGCTTTGCGCTGACAGGTTGGTCAAGTGCCTTTTGAAACGCATCCCATTTTTCTGGAGGCAATTCAAAACGCAAGCGGTCCGCGAGGGTTTGATTGGCGGCAAGGATTCCCGCGTCCAACAGAAATTCACTCACATTTTTATGCGCAGCGCGGGCCGCTTCTTGCAGCAGCAGCTTTACTGGTGTACTGGCGCGAACGTCGATTCGTTCGGATTTGGAAGGGGCGGTGGCCGTCATGTTGAGCCTCATTTTGATATCACAGGCTCAATGATAACGTCCGGACAGTGTACTGACAAGTGCTGTGCCTCAAGCCCGAACCTCTACTTCTAACCCTATTCCCTTCACCGCCCGCCACACCCCCAATGCACTGCGCACCACCAACGCCCCCACCAACAACACAAACGGCGCATAAACCCACATCAGCGGCACACTCAACACCGGCGTGCCCTCACGCGCCATGAAGTGCACGTAGTCCCAACTGGCGGGCAAGCCCACCAGCGCCAGGCCGCCAACCATCAAATTGCCCACAATCTGCATCACCTGCCGAGCACGGCGACCCACGCTGTTCCACACCAGGTCAAACACCACATGCTCGCGTTCGGGCACCACCACGGCGGCGGCCCATAGGATGACCCAGATGTACAGGATAACGGCCAGTTCATCCGTCCACGGCAGTGGTTTGTTGAAGCCAAAGCGTGCTCCAATTTGCACGATGAACACACCAAACAGTGCCAGAAACAACGCACCGCCAATGGCGTTGGCGCCGCGTTGCAGCCAGGGCGCAATGGTCTTCATGGTGGCGGTGCTGGCGGTGTTCAATGGATGGCGTTGATGCGCTCAACCAGACCCGCAGGCCAGGCGCTGGCATAGTCAGACGTTTGGTATGCCGCCTGCACCGTCTTACGGAAGGCCGCCACATCGGGTGTGCTGACCTGCAAGCCTTCTTTCTTAAAGAAGTCCACCAGTTGAGCTTCTTCCCGCACCGTGTTGTCGTTGTTGTACGCTGCGGCCGCTTGTGCGGCGGCTAGAACCTTTTGCTTTTGCGTGGCGTTCAGTGCGTTGTAGCTCTTGTTGGATATGGCAATAAACAGGCTATCGACCAGATGGCTTGTCAGCACGATCTGTTTGGTCACTTCATAAAACTTTGCGGCGCGCACGCTGGGCAGCGGGTTGTCCTGGCCGTCAATGGTGCCAGTCTTCAGGCCCAGATACACCTCACCAAACGCCAGCGGTGTTGAGGTGGCGCCCAGTGCATTGCCCAAGAACAGCCAGTCTTTGGACCCCGGCATGCGCAGCTTGATGCCTTTCAGGTCGGCGGGCGTTTTGACCTCGCGGGCTTCGCGCAGGTTCACTTGGCGCGTACCCAGGTAGCAGGTGGACAGCACGGTGATGTCCATCTTCTCCGATACGCGCTTGAAGAGTTCGGCGCCGATGGGGCCGGTGAACACCCTTTGCTGGTGGGCCGGGTCGCGCAGCATGTAGCCGGCAGTAAAGATAGAAAACTCGGGCACCAGCTTGGCGATGTCGGCTGCCGACATGGAGGTCAGTTCCAGGTTGCCGCGGGCCATTGCAGTGGGCTCGGCACCTTGCTTGAATAGCGATGCGTTCAGGTTGATCTGCACATCGAATTCGCCGGGCGCGGATTTTTCTAGCGCGTCCTTGAACACGGTCCACATTTTGGCGTGCCAGGCATCGGGCACGGCGGGGGTCGAGATGCGCAGCACGGTCTTGGGCTGTGCAACTGCTGGCAGCGCCAGGCCGACGAGGGCTGCGGCTGCAGCCAGTAAGGTGGTGCGGCGGTTCACGGAGCGCGACATTGGCATAGGGTGTCTCTGGACAGGGGCGTATCCCGGTTGCGGGCACGCCGACAAAGAAACCCGCAGTGTATTACCGCTGGCCTGTTAGTCGTCAGACCAATTCACTTCTTGGCGGTATCTGCCTTGGCGGCGAGAAACTCCAATATTGCGTCGACCACACCGAAAGCCAGTGGCAGACCCGGATCAGCATAGGTTGCGATATTGGCACGCGGGTCGTCCGACGCTACGGACTTGAGGACATGGTTGACGTTGGGAAGGAGGAAGAGATCTGCCTGCGGATCAGCCAGCTTCAGAAGGCGGGCATCTGCTTCTCCCACTTGAATGTCGCGCTGCCCTTGCAGCACCAGAACCGGCTTTGTGTAGCCTGCCAAAACGCTGCGCGGATCGTAAGAAAACGCGCTGATCAGGAACCCCTGAACGGTGGGCTTAAACAAGCCTTGCAACGCCGGATGCATATTCGCGGTATCGACCTTACGGCCTTGCTCAAGCGCATCGATTGCCGGTAACGCTTGGTTGAGAATGGTGGCATTGGCGGGATTCGCCTTGAGCTGATCACGCAACACTTGCCCCATCGGTCGGCCAGCAGTGGCAACCAGAACAAGCCCGCAGACATCTGCCTGGTCCTTTGCGGAGGCCATTGCCACCAGTCCGCCCTCGCTATGGCCAAGCAACCATATGCACGGCGCCCCTGTCTGCTTGCGCAAAGCGGCCACCCAAGTCCGCACGTCCGCCACATAGTCGGCGATGGTGACTGCGTTCCCGTCGGGCGTGGCCGCTGCGCTTGCGAACATTCCGCGTTTATCAATCCGCAGCGTTGCAACGCCGTGCGAGGCGAGGCCTTCCGCAAGAAGCCGGTAGGTGGAAGCCTTAACCCCAAGGGGGTTGTTGCCGTCGCGGTCAGTGGGGCCTGAGCCAGGGATGATCAAAACGACAGCAGTTGACTTCAACGCTGGAGCCAGAAGCGTTCCCTTCAATGCGCCCGTCGGACCGGGGGCATCCAAGAAGGATTCCGTGGAGGCGACCTGTGCCGATAGTGAACTGCCAAAGAAGATGGTGCAGAGAAGAGCGAGGAGTTTCAGAAATTTCATTGGCCACCCACACGGAAGAGGAATTTCGGACATTCCCTGCAATGGTATTCGACCACCCCTCCGACCTCACCCCGCCAGCGCTCTCAATACATTCTCTGCAGTGGCCGGCGCGGTCAGCCGCACTGGCCCATTGTTTTTGCCTCCAACCGACGCAATGGCATCGCGCAGCGCCTCGTACACACTGATCGCCAACATAAAGGGCGGTTCGCCCACGGCTTTCGAGCCAAATACGTTGTCTTCACGGTTGGGCTCGGGCCACAGGTCGACCTTGAAGTGGTGGGGCACGTCTCCAGCGGTGGGTATCTTGTAGGTGCTGGGGGCATGGGTGGTTAATACACCCTTGTCATTCCACACCAGTTGCTCAGTAGTCAGCCAACCCATGCCCTGCACAAAGCCGCCTTCGATCTGGCCGATGTCGATGGCGGGGTTGATGCTACGGCCCACGTCGTGCAATATGTCTACTTTGAGCACGCGGCTCTCGCCTGTC
>JANXVI010000134.1 GCA_025351745.1 Rhodoferax sp. | reverse complement strand
GCCGGGCAGAGCGGCGCTATAAGCAGTTGATTTCTAAGGGAATTTCAACTACACTCCCATCTCTTCGCGCGGACCTGGAGGCACGTGACGCCCGGGATTCATCCCGAACCGTTGCACCACTCAAGCCCGCAGAAGACGCCCGGTTGCTGGACAACTCGGATTTGACGGTTGAAGAATCGGCAAATCTCGTGTTGGATTGGTGGCAGGGCAAACAGCCCTTTCAAACCGTTTGAAATAGCTGGTGGCAGAAACGCAAAGGCGCCCGCCTTTGCGAGGTCCATACCGCCCCTCTCGCGCAGCAGCGCACTGGTGGTGTGGTTCAACAACTTAACCCCGCGGTCTTTTGGACCGCAAAGCAAATGTCAGAATCTTTCGCAGACCTATTTGAAGAGTCACAAAAACGCTCGGAAACCCGCATCGGTGAAGTCGTTACCGCTGAAGTCGTTCGCATCGAACACAACTTCGTCGTGGTCAACGCCGGCCTCAAGTCCGAAGCGTATGTTCCATTGTCCGAATTCAAGAGCGACAAGGGTGAACTCGAAGTTCAAGTAGGTGAGTTTGTGTCCGTGGCTATCGTCGCCATGGAAAACGGTTACGGCGACACCATCGTCAGCCGCGACACCGCCAAGCGTCTCGCTTCGTGGATGTCTCTGGAGAAATCTCTGGAATCCGGCGAATTCGTCACCGGTACCACTTCCGGAAAGGTCAAGGGCGGCCTGACCGTTCTGGTCAATGGCATCCGTGCCTTCCTGCCCGGTTCGTTGGTTGACACACGTCCTACCAAGGATCTGTCTCCGTACGAAAACAAGACCATGGAATTCAAGGTCATCAAGCTGGACCGCAAGCGCAACAACGTCGTGTTGTCCCGCCGTGCCGTGGTCGAAGCCTCCATGGGTGAAGAGCGCGCCAAGCTGATGCAGACCCTCAAAGAAGGTTCTGTGGTTCAGGGCGTGGTCAAGAACATCACCGAATACGGTGCGTTCGTGGACCTGGGCGGTATCGACGGCCTGCTGCACATCACCGACATGGCATGGCGCCGCGTCCGTCACCCATCTGAAGTGGTGACCGCTGGTCAAGAAATCACTGCCAAGATCCTGAAGTTCGACACCGAAAAGAACCGTGTCTCGCTGGGTCTGAAGCAAATGGGTGATGACCCATGGATGGGCGTGAACCGCCGCTACCCCCAGTCGACCCGCATGTTCGGCAAGATCACCAACATCGCCGACTACGGCGCGTTTGTGGAACTCGAACCCGGAATCGAAGGCCTGGTCCACGTGTCCGAAATGGATTGGACCAACAAGAACGTTGCACCTTCCAAGATCGTTGCCCTGGGTGACGAAGTCGAAGTCATGGTTCTGGAAATCGACGAAGACAAGCGTCGCATCTCCTTGGGCATGAAGCAGTGCAAGGCCAACCCATGGCAAGAGTTCGCTCAGAACACCAAGCGCGGCGATCGCGTGAAGGGCCCGATCAAATCCATCACCGACTTCGGCGTGTTCGTCGGTCTGGCTGCTGGTATCGACGGTCTGGTGCATTTGTCCGACCTGTCCTGGAACGAAACCGGCGAAGCCGCTGTGCGCGAATTCAAGAAGGGTCAAGAAGTTGAGGCTTTGGTCTTGGCAGTTGACGTGGACCGCGAGCGCATCTCCCTGGGTATCAAGCAGTTGGACTCCGATCCCTTCACCACCTTCGTGTCGATCAACGACAAGGGCCAGGTTGTGACCGGTAAGGTCAAAACTGTTGATCCCAAGGGCGCTGAGATCGACCTGGGCGATGACATCATCGGCTACCTGCGCGCTTCCGAAATCTCCCGCGACCGCGTGGAAGATGCGCGCAACGTGCTGAAAGAAGGCGACGAAGTGACGGCTGTGGTTGTCAATGTGGATCGCAAGACCCGCAACATCCAGTTGTCCATCAAGGCCAAGGACATGGCAGACCAAGGCGAAGCCATGGCTGCTTTGAGCCAGTCTTCTGCCCGTGAAAACGCAGGCACCACCAGCCTGGGCGCGTTGTTGCGTGCCAAGCTCGACAACAATAATTAGTCAGTTGGGGACAGAGCTAAAGATCTGTCCCATAAGACCATTCATATGCTGTTGAATTGAACAAACGGCCGCTGCCCACGCATGTGTTGGGGCACCGGTCGTTTTTTCTTGGATAAAAATATTCCCCCATGACACGCTCCGACCTTGTTGAAGAACTCGCCAACCGTTTTGGTCAGCTCACCCATCGCGACGCAGAATTTGCCGTCAAGGCCATTCTGGACGCCATGAACGACGCCTTGGTCGCCGGGCACCGCATTGAGATTCGCGGCTTCGGCAGCTTCTCCATCAATCACCGCCCGCCCCGTATGGGCCGCAATCCGCGAAGCGGCGAGAGCGTGGCCATTCCCGAAAAACGCGTCCCCCATTTCAAGCCCGGCAAGGCGCTGCGCGAGTCCGTCGACCAGCGCACGGCGGAATTGGTGACAAAGGCCAACCCGTGATGCCACAGAGGGGCTGTCGCCAACCGTAGCCTATTAGAATCTCTACCCACCGAGGGGATCGATGAAACAACTTGTATGGTTCTTTAAGTGGATGCTTAAAGCAGCCATTTTTTTTACCCTTTTCGCCTTCGCGCTGAACAACCAGCACGATGCCACGGTGCGCTTTTTCTTTGGGCAGCAATGGACTGCGCCCTTGGTACTGGTCGTGCTGATCGCATTTGCGTTGGGCCTGGTCATTGGCGTGCTGGGCATGGTGCCACGCTGGTGGCAACACCGCCGCGCAGCAGCACGGGCACGCAAGGAAGCCTCTGCAGCATTAACCACCCCACTGGCTGCCCCCGACAAAGCCGCTCTACCCCAACAGCCCCCGTATGGAATTTGACCTCAGCCTGATGCTGCTGGCGCTGCCAGTCGTCTTTGTACTGGGCTGGATAGCGTCGCGGTTCGATATGCGCCAACTGCGCATCGAAAACCGCCAAGCGCCAAAAGCCTATTTCAAGGGTTTGAACTTTTTGCTCAACGAGCAACAGGACCAAGCCATTGACGCGTTTATCGAAGCCGTCCAAAACGACCCTGACACCTCGGAACTGCACTTCGCCTTGGGCAATTTGTTTCGCCGCCGGGGTGAATATGAGCGTGCCGTGCGCGTGCACCAGCACCTGCTGTCCCGCGGCGACCTGGCCTTGGACGACCGCCACCGCGCCCAGCACGCATTGGCCCTGGACTACCTGAAAGCCGGCCTGCTGGACCGGGCCGAAGAAGCCTTGCTCAAGCTCGATGGCACGCGTTTTGAAGGCCAGGCACGGCTAGCGCTGTTGGCCAACTACGAGCGCTCGCGCGACTGGGAACACGCCGCCCTGATCGCCAAAAAGCTGGAGTCCTCAGGCCAAGGCAGTTTCAAGGGTCGCCTGTCCCACTACCTGTGCGAACAATCGGCGACCTGCGCCGCTGCCAACAATATGCCCCAGGCACTAGAGCACCTGGCACAGGCTATGCATATTGCCCCCGACGCCCCACGCCCACGCATGGATCTGGCACGTTTGCAAAGCCAACAAGGTCAACCGGCGCTGGCCTGCGAGACATTGACACAGGCCCTGTCCTCCGCCCCTTCTGCGATTGGCCTGATTGCACCCCTCTTGGCCCAAAGCGCGATTGCGGCCGGCCATGGCATGCGCGCCCTGGCCAGACTGAAAGCGCTTTATGCGCACACACCTTCATTGGACGTGTTGGACGCCATCGTCGCGCTGGAAGCCGCAAGCGGAGCGCCCACCGCCACGGCTCGCGAATGGTATGCCCGGCATCTGGAGAATGAACCATCACTGGTAGCCGCCGCCAAGTGGATTGCCGGTGAAAAACTGGAGCATGAACAGTTCCACCCCCAGGTGCAACGCGCGCTGGACCAGGCGGTCAAGCCCCTGACCCGCTACCGATGCGCCGCCTGCGGCTTTGAGGCCAAACAACATTTCTGGCAATGCCCCGGCTGCCAGGCCTGGGACAGCTACCCCGCCCGTAGGGTTGAAGAGTTATGACCATTTCCAAAGAAAAAATGGCCACCGCACTGGTGCTGGTGGTAGGCGATGTGATGCTGGACCGCTACTGGTACGGCGCGGTAGACCGTATTTCTCCAGAAGCCCCGGTGCCCGTGGTGCGCGTCACGCGCGAGGAAGAGCGCAATGGCGGCGCTGCCAACGTGGCCTACAACGTGGTCACGCTGGGTGCGCAGGCATCGTTGCTGACCGTGGTGGGCGACGATGAGGCCAGCCACAAGCTCGAGGCCTTGGTCGCGCAAACCGGCATCCAGCCACATTTTGGGCGTGACGCAGAGCTCAAGACCACGGTCAAGCTGCGAATCATCGGGCGCCAGCAACAGCTACTGCGCCTGGATTTCGAGAACACGCCCAAGAATGAATTGCTGGCGTCCCAAACGGCAGCGTTTGAGAACCTGCTGCCGCTACACGGAGCCGTGCTGTTCTCAGACTACGGCAAGGGTGGCCTGGGCCACATCACCGACATGATTGCGCGCGCACGCGCTGCCGGAAAACCGATACTCGTCGACCCCAAGGGCAGCGACTTTGCCCGCTACCAGGGTGCCACTGTCATCACACCCAATCGGGCCGAATTGCAGCAGGTGATTGGCCCGTGGCGTGATGAGACCGATCTGGGCACCAAAGTGCACGCGCTGCGTACCGCGTTCAACCTCGAAGCCATCTTGTTGACCCGTAGCGAAGAAGGCATGACGCTGTTTGATGCCCAGGGAGAGCTGCACGTCAGCGCCATGGCACGCGAAGTGTTCGACGTGACCGGCGCGGGCGACACGGTCATCGCCACGATGGCGGCCCTGGTCGCAGCGGGCACCAGCCTGCGCGACGCAGTTCCCATCGCCAACCGGGCTGGTGGCATCGTGGTCGGCAAATTTGGTACAGCTACCGTAAGCTATGACGAGTTGTTTGCCCACCACTGAACCGCGCTAAACAGAAAGAACAAGACATGACACGCATCGTAGTCACCGGAGCCGCCGGTTTCATTGGCAGCAACATCATCAAGGGTCTGAACGCGCGCGGCATTGATGACATCATTGCGGTGGACGACCTCAAGCAGGGTGACAAGTTTCGCAACCTGGCGGGCCTGCGCATTTCCGACTATGTAGACGCCGACATATTTTATGACGCGTTTGCCGGTGGCGCTTATGGCCAGGTTGAGGCCGTGTTCCACGAAGGCGCCTGCAGCGACACCATGGAGCTGGACGGCAAGTACATGATGGCCAACAACTACACGCTATCGTGCCAGCTGTTCCACGCCTGCCAGAAGCGCGGCGCGCGCCTGTTGTACGCATCGTCTGCGGCCACCTATGGCGGCTCTGACACCTTCCGTGAAGAGCCCGCATTCGAGCGTCCGCTCAACGTCTATGGCTACTCCAAGCTTTTGTTCGACCAGCGCATGCGCCGCGAATGTGGCAATCACTTTGAGCGCACCAAGGCCGGCAAGACCAACCAGGTCGTGGGCTTCCGTTACTTCAACGTCTATGGGCCGCACGAACAGCACAAGGGCCGCATGGCCAGCGTTGCCTACCACCAGTTTCACCAGTTCCGCGCCGATGGCAAGGTCAAACTGTTTGGCGACTACGGCGGTTACGCAGCCGGTGGCCAGATGCGCGACTTTGTCTACATCGACGATGTGGTTGCAGTCAACCTGTGGTTCTTCGACCACCCGGGCGAGTCCGGCATCTACAACCTGGGCACCGGACAGGCCCAGCCCTTCAACGATGTGGCCATCACGGTGGTCAACACGCTGCGCGAGCAACGTGGAGAGAGCGTTTTGTCGCTGCATCAAGCCGTCGCCGGTCAGCTGATCGAGTACATCGCCTTCCCCGATGCGCTGCGTGGCAAGTACCAAAGCTATACGCAGGCCGACCTCAGCGTGTTGCGCAGCACGGGTTGCCAGCATGTGTTCGCCAATGTGCAAACCGGTGTGCGCTGTTACGTGCAGGCACTGTCGGCCAGCGCATGACGTGCTGAACGGGGGTTTGTACGGAGTATGCGGTTGTGCGGGCGGGTCAACCGCTGTGACTCACAGCACGTTGTGCACGAGGCACCAGCCTCTGGTGTCAGCCACCCGGCCCACCAACACCACTCCTGAAAGACACGCATATGTTGAAAAAAATTCTGGCCTTGATGGTCATGCTCTACGCAACGCTCAGCTTTGCAGCAATTGACGTCAACAAGGCCACCACGGCAGAACTCGACGGCATCAAGGGCATCGGCCCCGGCATCTCCGGAAAGATTGTGGACGAGCGCAAGAAGGGTAACTTCAAGGATTGGAACGATTTCATTGAACGCGTCAAGGGCGTGGGAGAAGTCAATGCCGCCAAGTTCTCCACCGAAGGCCTGACGGTCAACGGTTCTGGCTTCAAGGGCGCAGCCGCTGCACCGGCCGCCGCACCCGCTGCCAAGGCAGATGCCAAGCCCGCCCCAGCTGCTGCACCGGCTCCCGCAGCAGCACCTGCCGCCAAGGAAGAAAAGAAAGACCCCAAGGCTGAAGCCAAGATGAAGGCCGACGACGCCAAGAAGGCCAAGGCCGAAGAAAAGGCCAAGAAGGCAGAAGAAGCCAAGGCCAAGAAAGAGGCTGCCAAGCAAGCCAAGGAAGATGCCAAGAAGGCCAAGGCTGACAAGAAAGATGCGGCAAAGGCCGCCGCCGCTGCACCAGCTGCACCCGCTGCCAGCGCAGCCAAGGGCACTGCCAGCGCCCCCAAGAAGTAAGCCTTACCTGTGCTTCAACACCCAAAAACCCGCTTCGGCGGGTTTTTACTTTAGTAAAAAGTACCGCTGGCCCTCGTGGAATATGCGTAAGCAGCTATCAAAAACAGAGCAAATTGCAATCAGACCAGGGCAATCAAATCGGTAGTACCCGGGTCGACACCTGCCTGCATCAGCAGCGCAGTGACCTGGCCACGATGGTGGGTTTGGTGGTTGAAGAAGTGGGTGATGGATTGCCAAACCGGGTGGGCTCGCTGCACGCCCTTGGAGTTGCTGTAACGCATCGTGAACTGCGCAAAGCCATCGGGCATATCAGCCGTCCATTGCGCGATGGCAGCATCCAGTTGTGCGCGTTTGGCGCGCAAGGCCCCCCAGTCATCAAACAGCACCGTGTTCAGCGCAGCGTCAGTTGGCAAATCCAGCACGGAGTCCGTCAGACAGGGTGCCTGCCAGCCGTTGTCGTGCCCGCACTGGTGAAAGCGCTTGAGCCAGACCTGGTCAGCCACAACCAGGTGGTTCAGCGTATGGTGGATGGAGCCGAAGAAGGCGCCCCTGTCCTGTTTGCGCTCGGCATCTGACAGGCGCTCCGTGGCATCCAAAAGATGGGTGTTCATCCACTGGTTGTAGCGGGCCAGAAAACGGTAGTTGTGATGAATAGCGTCCATGCCCGCATGGTAGCTCTGCCCGCGTGCAAAACCAATCTTCGGCAAGCTTGGCTCGGTCGATCAACCCAGGTACCGACAGACTGGGTTTGGCTGGCCCCACCCCACCGTGTGAGGCCCTATGCCTAGGGTAGGAAACTACTGGGTTTTGCACCCTGCATTTTTGCTTCCGGAATATTAGGATTGAGCACCGATGGATCGGGTATGACGAACGTCAATGGGGCCTCCCCCTCACACTTTGGGCTGGTCCATTTATGGGGATGGGCGGTGGCCGTGTACGAGCCAGGACCGCCCACATTCATGCCCACTTTCGCAGTGCCCGGGGCGGCGGCAAATTTACCACCCCCACTTGCTTTGTCCGAAAGCGTGGATTCCATCTCTGCCCCGAACGTCGGCGCGAGCAACATCACTTGCATATGGCACGCCGCGCCAGCGCTGGAGGTGACTGTGAACACAACCAATTCTCCTGCCGATGGATGCGTCGGTGACATGGTAATGCCGGTGATGGCGCGGGATTTAAGTGTTGGTATCGGGTTGGTGGGAATGCCTGGTGTGGTGGGCAAACCGGGCTTGGGGGCAGCCGCGTAGGCGCCTGCAATCAAGGTGACGAAGACGGCTAAAGTAAGTGCAGTTTTTTTCATTGGAGCTCCTGATGTTCAAGTCAATACAGGCTTGAGTCGCGGCAAGCACCAGGAAGGTTCAATCCATTTTTCACGCGTGCTAGGCAGTGTGCGGGGGCAAGAAACACATTTAGCGCTACTGGCTGGATTGAGAGCTGCCGTATCCACCCCCCCCCGGCGTGCAAATCTCAAACACGTCCCCAGGCTGCATTTCCGCCTGCCCGATGTGACCGAGTTGTTCCACCTCGCCGTTGGCCCGCAGCACGCGGTTGAAACCCACCTCGCCCGCTTGCCCACCGACCAAACCGAATGCACCATGGATTCGTCCATTGGACAAAATGCTGGCTGTCATGTTCTCCAGAAAGCGTACGCGGCGCACACCGCCGTTGCCACCATGCCATTTGCCCGCACCGCCCGAGCCGTCGCGAATTTCGTAGCTGTCCAGGCGCACTGGGAAGCGGAACTCGAAGATCTCCGGGTCGGTCAACCGGGAGTTCGTCATGTGGGTCTGCACCACGCTGGTACCGTTGAAGCCGCCAATGGTTTCACCCGCGATGTTGGTCAGGACACCGGCGCCCGAGCCACCCGAAATCGTCTCGTAGTACTGGTACTTTGGATTGCCAAAGGTGAAGTTGTTCATCGTGCACTGGCTGGCCGCCATCACACCTAAAGCGCCATACAGCGCATTGGTGATGCAGCTTGACGTTTCCACATTGCCGGCCACCACCGAAGCCGGTGGATTGGGGTTGAGCATGGAGCCCGGCGGGATGATGACCTGCAGCGGTTTGAGACAACCCGCATTGAGCGGAATGTCGTCATCCACCAGCGTGCGAAACACATACAACACCGCCGCCATGCACACGGCGGTGGGCGCGTTGAAGTTGTTGAGCTGTTGTTCAGACGTGCCAGTGAAGTCGATGACTGCGCTGCGCTCGGTGGCGTTGACCCGGATCGCCACCTGGATCTGCGCGCCGTTGTCCAGCGGCAAGGTGAAAGCCCCGTCCTTCAGGCGGGTGATGACGCGGCGCACCGACTCTTCGGCGTTGTCCTGCACGTGGCGCATATAGGCCTGCACCACATCCAGACCAAAGTGATCCACCATCTTGCGCAGCTCCTGCACACCTTTTTCGTTGGCCGCTATCTGGGCGTTCAGGTCGGCCATGTTTTGCTGCGTGTTGCGCGACGGGTATTCGCCGCTGCTGAGCAGTGCCACCATCTCGGCCTCTCGCAGCACGCCCCGATCCACCAGCTTGAAGTTGTTGATCTGCACGCCCTCTTCTTCAATGCGGGTGGAGAACGGTGGCATAGAACCCGGTGTCGTTCCGCCCACATCGGCATGGTGGCCACGGCTGCCAACATAGAACATGGCCCCCACGCTGGTCGTTTCACGTACTGCGCTGCTCCCCGGGGGGGCGCTCGCGCCTTGGGACGGCCCGGCGGCGCTCAGCGTCTTGCCATCCAGGTACACCGGTGTGATGACGGTGATGTCGGGCAGGTGCGTGCCGCCATGGTAGGGGTCGTTCAACACGAACACGTCGCCGGGCTGCATGGTGGCTGCGTTCTCACGCACCACAATCTTGATGCTCTCGCCCATGCTTCCCAGGTGCACCGGCATGTGCGGCGCATTGGCGATCAGGTTGCCCTCTGCGTCGAACAGTGCACAGCTAAAGTCCAGCCGTTCCTTGATGTTGACCGAGTAGGCGGTGTTTTGCAGTTGCAGGCCCATCTGCTCGGCGATGTTCATGAACAGGTTGTTGAACACCTCCAGCAGCACTGGGTCCACCGTTGTTCCTGCTGCAAATTTAATAGCACGCTTTTCAATGCGGACGAGGGCTAGATGGTCAAATTCTGTAAGCGTCGCCTGCCATCCAGGCTCCACCACGGTGGTGGCGTTCTGCTCGGCGATGATGGCCGGGCCTTGAATAACGTCGCCGGGCCGCAGGTCTTCGCGCACCACCAGCGATGCCTGAACCCACTCGCCGCCCGAATACATGCGCACCCGCTCGCGCACGGCACCGCAGGCC
>JANXVI010000105.1 GCA_025351745.1 Rhodoferax sp. | reverse complement strand
CTGGCCAGCGAATACGACGTGGTGATGGTGGCGCGTGCCGATGGCACGCTGGCTGCTGATGTGCGCCCCTTGGTGCGCCTGTCGGTGACCGTGATTGCCGAGCAAAAAGGTCGGCGCGAAGTCGGCTCGGCTGGAGGCGGTGGCCGCTTTGGCCTGGCCTATTTTGACGACGCACAAATTGCAAAGTATGTGGACGAGGCCGTGCATGCGGCTATTACCAATCTGGACGCGCGCCCGGCACCCGCTGGCGAGATGACGGTGGTGTTGGGCTCCGGTTGGCCCGGCATCTTGTTGCACGAGGCCATCGGCCACGGGCTGGAGGGCGACTTCAACCGCAAAGGCTCCAGCGCGTTCAGCGGCCGCATCGGCCAGCGCGTCGCCGCCAAGGGCGTGACGGTGCTGGACGATGGCACACTTGCCGACCGGCGCGGCTCGCTCAATGTGGATGACGAAGGCAATACCAGCCAGCGCACGGTGTTGATCGAAGACGGCATTCTGAAGGGCTACATCCAGGACTCCATGAATGCGCGCCTGATGGGCGTGGCACCCACTGGCAATGGCCGACGCGAGAGTTATGCCCACGTGCCCATGCCGCGCATGACTAACACCTATATGCTGGGCGGCGACAAAGATCCGCAAGAAATCGTCAAGAGCATCAAGAAGGGCCTGTATGCCACCAATTTTGGCGGCGGCCAGGTGGATATCACGTCCGGCAAGTTTGTATTCTCGGCCAGCGAAGCCTATTGGGTGGAAAACGGCAAGATTCTGTACCCGGTCAAGGGGGCCACCATTGTCGGCAGCGGACCGGAGTGCCTCAAACGCGTCAGCATGATTGGCAACGACATGGCGCTGGACAGTGGCGTGGGCACTTGCGGCAAAGAGGGCCAGAGCGTGCCGGTGGGCGTAGGCCAACCGACTCTGCGCATCGACGGTTTGACGGTGGGTGGAACGGCTTGACAAGGCTTGGGCGAGCATGTGAGCATGGCGCCTGATCTATGAACACGGACCGACCCACCTCGAGCCAAAACCTTTCGCAAGAGGCCGAGGATTCGATCACATCGTCGGCACCGCCCAGTTTGAATCCATCGGCTGGGACCTTGCCGCAATCGTATGCTGCGCATCCGTATGCCCCATCGCAGGCACCGTCGCAGTCGGCATCCCAATCGCACAGTTTCCAGTCCTTTGGTGAGTACAGCCAGTTCCTGCGCTCAGCGGTGGCCGACGAAGAGTCGCTGCAAGTGGGTGAGAGCCTGCAGGCCCTGGCGGTACAGATTGAAGCGCTGGTGGCCCTGCTGCAGCCACGCGCAACTGAACCACAACCACTGTCGCTGGCTCTGATCAATCTGGTGGGGGATCTGCGCGCACACCGGGCCCTGTTGCTGGGCTTGGGTGCCGACTGGCATAGCAATTACGAGTTCGATGCCCATTTTGCGGCACTCAATCACTTTCGGATTCTTGCGACGCAGTGGGCGATGGAGGCCGCGCCGCCGCGCAACAGGGCCCCGGCCTTGTCGGACTTTGATCTGGCAGCTTGGCGCGTGCTGGGCGCGGGCTCCCTGCTATTGGATGTGTATGAACAATCGCGCCTGGCGGCCGCAGAGATTGCGGATGCGGATCGCCTGCCGCCATCCGTCTGGAGCCGCTGGAGGGCATGGTGGAAGCGCCGCCAAATCAAACGCAGTGTGGTGCGGCAGGTGGGGCGCCGGGGGCGGCGCAAGTCGGATTAGGGCCCAAAACAACTGTGCTACATTCCATTTCATGCATTTTGGCCGTTTTTACTTTAGCTACTTTTGGTTCTCAAGCGCTTTTGGCGGTAGAGAGATCTGAACGTACTTAACACAAGACGTCCCAAATCCTCACCAAACCGCCGATTCACCGGCGGTTTTTTTTTGCCTTTTCACTTCGTTCTTCGTCCGATCTGCACACTTTAGGAGCCACCCCATGACCGCAAACGCCGCTTCCACATCCGATGCCTGGTATCCACATGCACCCCAGCAGACCGACCGCACCAGCCAGACCGATGACGAACGCATCAAGGACATTACCGTGTTGCCCCCTCCCGAGCATTTGATTCGCTTTTTCCCGATTCAAGGAACGGCGGTGGAGAAGTTGATCACACAGACCCGTCAGCGCATCCACAACATCATGGCCGGCAAGGACGACCGAATGCTGGTCGTGATTGGGCCCTGTTCCATCCATGATCCGGTGGCAGCGCTGGACTATGCCCGTCGCCTCAAGGAGCAGCGCGAAAAGTACAAAGACACGCTGGAGATCGTGATGCGCGTGTATTTCGAAAAGCCCCGCACCACGGTCGGCTGGAAGGGGTTGATCAACGACCCCTACCTGGACGAAAGCTTCCGCATTGACGAGGGCCTGCGCATCGCGCGCCAATTGCTGATCGAAATCAACCGCCTCGGTTTGCCAGCCGGCAGTGAGTTTCTGGATGTGATTTCGCCCCAGTATTTGGGTGATCTCATCGCCTGGGGCGCTATCGGTGCGCGCACCACCGAGAGCCAGGTACATCGCGAACTGGCCTCCGGCCTCTCGGCCCCGATTGGATTCAAGAATGGTACCGACGGCAATATCAAAATTGCGACCGACGCCATACAGGCCGCAGCCGGGGGGCACCACTTCTTGTCGGTGCATAAGAATGGCCAAGTAGCGATCGTGCAAACCAATGGCAACCGGGATTGCCACGTGATCCTGCGGGGCGGCAAGTCACCCAACTACGATGCTGCCAGTGTGGCCGCTGCCTGCAAAGATCTGGAAAAGGCCAATCTACCAACGTCGCTGATGGTGGACTGCAGCCATGCCAACAGTAGCAAGCAGCATGAAAAGCAGGTGGAGGTCGCGCGTGACATCGCCAATCAGATAGCGGCCGGTTCGCGCAGTGTGTTTGGGGTGATGGTGGAGAGCCATTTGAGCGCTGGTGCGCAGAAGTTCACACCCGGCAAAGATGACGCCACGGCGCTGGATTACGGCAAGAGCATCACCGACGCGTGCTTGGGGTGGGATGATTCGTTGCTGGCGCTGGATGCGCTGTCTGCCGCTGTCAAGACCCGCCGCGTAAGGTGAGCCGTCATCGGCTGACTGCATTTCATCTTTAGTGCCATGACAAGGCAGGTGCCAGACCGGCACCTGCCCTAAGGGGTCTCCGGTTGTTATTGCGAGTTGATGCTGGTGCCGCCCTGGCCGACCACCACGTACTGCGAGAAACCACTGAGAACTGAGTAAAGATCGGCTGTAGTGCCGCTGGTGCGGGTTGTCCAGGTGATGCCGTCGGGGCTGGTGGCCACCGTGCCACCGGCGCCAACCGCCAGGATTTGGTTGGACGTTGCGTTCAGCGCGAGCAGGTTGGCGCTGACGCCGGAGCTTTGGGCTGCCCAGGTGACGCCGTTATCCGCGCTGCGCACCACGGCGCC
>JANXVI010000097.1 GCA_025351745.1 Rhodoferax sp. | reverse complement strand
CAATTCGGCCGCAGCCACAATGGCCGGGTCGGTGATCTGCACGCCGTGGTGCACCTCGTAGCGCTCTTTGAGGCCACGCAGGATGGCAATGGTCGCCTCCACAGTGGGCTCCCCCACCAGAATCTTCTGGAAGCGGCGCTCCAGCGCGGCGTCTTTTTCGATGTACTTGCGGTATTCATCCAGTGTGGTGGCGCCCACGCAGTGCAGCTCGCCACGGGCCAGCGCGGGCTTGAGCATGTTGCCGGCGTCCATCGCGCCTTCGGCTTTGCCGGCGCCCACCATGGTGTGCAGCTCGTCGATGAACACGATGGTCTGGCCTTCATCCTTGGCCAAGTCCTTCAACACATTCTTCAGCCGTTCTTCGAACTCGCCGCGGAATTTTGCGCCGGCCAGCAAGGCGGCCATGTCCAGGCTCAGTACGCGTTTGCCCTTCAGAGATTCGGGCACTTCACCCGCCACGATGCGCTGGGCCAGGCCTTCCACAATCGCGGTCTTGCCAACACCCGGTTCACCAATCAGCACCGGGTTGTTCTTGGTGCGGCGTTGCAGCACCTGTATGGCGCGGCGGATCTCGTCGTCGCGGCCAATCACCGGGTCCAGCTTGCCCATGCGGGCGCGCTCGGTCAGGTCTATGCAGTATTTCTTCAGCGATTCGCGCTGCTCTTCGGCATCGGCGTTGTCCACGCTCTGGCCCCCGCGCACCGTGTCAATCGCACTCTCCAGGCTCTTGCGGGTCATGCCACTGGCGCGGGCGATGTTGCCGACTTCGGCCTTGCTGTCAGACAGTGCCAGCAAAAACATGTCGTTGGAGACAAACTGGTCCTTGCGCTTGATGGACTCTTTCTCGGCTGCCTGCAGCAAAGAACCCATGTCGCGGTCCACCGAGATCTGGTCCTGCCCTTGCACCTGGGGCTGCTTCTTCATGTAGGCCTCGGCCCCGGCCAACAACTGAGGCACGTTAACGCCCGCGCGCTGCAACAGCGCCTTGGGTCCGTCGTCCTGTCGCAGCATGGCTACCAGTAGGTGGGCGGGCGTGATAAAGGCGTGGTCATTGGAGAGCGCCAGTGTTTGCGCTTCGCCCAAGGCTTCCTGGAATTTGGTGGTGAGTTTGTCCATTCGCATTTGAAATTCTCCGGTTGCTAGTGAGCTTGGGCTGTATGTGTGTATTTCAAGTGCAAACGCTGAACAGCGACTTGACTAGAATCAAACGATGGACATCCGCCAGATATCGATCCGCTACCGCCAGGACCACGACCGCATTCTGGTTGATATCAACACCGGCGCGGGCGCAGAAGTCCAGGTGTGGCTGACCCGGCGCTTGACCTTACGCCTGTGGCCGCTGCTGAACCGCGTGGTCATCGACCATTTTGCGATTCCTCAAGACGCCAAGACCGATGGCTTTGTCAATCTGGCAGCGATGGACACCCAAACCAAAACCATGCTCGCCGACTTAAAGCGCGAAGAGGTCATGCAAAACGCCGATTTCAAAACACCGTACAACAGCGGCGCAAGCGTGCACCCGCTGGGCCAAAGCCCGTTGCTGGTGACCGAGGTCAATTTGACACCCCTGGCAACCGGCAAGCTGCAGCTCAACTTCAATGAGAAACTTGACGAGCCCGCCTCACTACGCGGCTTCCAAATGGATTTATCTACCGAGCTGGTGTTTGCCGTCATCAAGTTGATGGGCTACGCACTGCAGCAGTCGCAATGGGAGCTGGGCCCTAACGCTGCACAGGCGATGATGGTGGTGGACGAAGCGACGGATGAGTTTGACCTGAGCCCGGATGCGACGCGGCCTACCTATTTGAATTGACCGCCCACTGCCCGCTGCGCGCAGTCGGTTCTGCGCTCTACCGCGCCTGGCATCCCGTCTTTACCAACTCTACTCTGCGGTTGCGGGCACGCCCCTCGCCCGTGCCCTTGTCGGCCACCGGCTGCGTCTTGCCATCACCATTGGAGCTCAAGCGTTGCGAGTCTATGCCGTGCTGGCTCAGCCACACTTTGACGCTTGCGGCGCGTGCACCAGACAGAGTCTGGTTGAAGGCATCGGTGCCAACGTTGTCGGTGTGGCCCTGCACTTCCACGGCCACGTTAGCGCGTGCTTTCAATAAGGCAGCTGCCTTGTTCAATACTGGCTCGGACTCGGACTTCAGCGTGGACTGGTTGAAGTCAAAGAACACACCATATAGCGGCAGGCGGCAGTCCTTGTCCAGCTTGCTGCCCCAGTCTTCGCCGCCGACATCGGCCACGCTGTGGCTTAGTTTGGCCCCGTATTCGTATTCCAGCTTGACCCACACGTCACGTCCGTTCTGCGTGTACTGGGCGGCCAGGCTGCCGTAGTCGTTCACAGCCTTCTCCTCGACTGGGTATTGCATCTTCCATCCGGCCTTGAGCAGCGCCTCGCGGTAGTCGCGCACAAACTGCAGTTTGGACAGCGTGCTGGGGCCCTGGTAGCTGCGGTAGGCAACGCCGGAGCCCACCAGCATGGGTTCGCTGTCGGACTTGCCGGGCAGGGACACATCCAGCGGGCCGTTGCCACGGCCCCCATCTTTTCGGGTGGAACCGGGATACGGTGGCAGGTAGGGAAAATCTTCCTTGTCACCCACTTTTTCGGGCTGAGCGGCGGGTGGCGTCAGCACCAGTTTGTTGGCGGTGGCGCCCAATTCGACGATCTCCAGGTTGACCTGGGCCTGGAGTGCGTCCATCTTCACCGTGGCCCAGATGTCCTTGCCCGGCTTGGCCAAGCGCATCGAGAAACCGGCCTTGTTGTCAGCGACAAACCCCATCTGCCAGCCCTCTTTGGCAAACGTGGCGCTCATGGCCTTGAAGATGCGCTACTCGGTGCCGTTGTAATAGCCCGGCGCGGGTTCGCCAGTGGCCGGGCGGAACAGCAGCCAGCGCGCGTAGTGGGCGCCACGCTTGTTCACCATGGTGCTGCCGGTTTTGTCGGTCGCAAATTCGGCCTCGCCCAGCTCTTCCTTGACCAGGTTCTGGTCGGGGTTGATCTGGATCTGGGGTGGAAACTTCACCTAATCCGGGAAGCCCAATTCGGCACGCGCCGCAAAGGGCCACGCCAATACAGCCGCAAGGGCCACGGCTGCAAAAACGGACTTGGTTGTTACCATTTCTACTCCATGAAGTGAACGCAACTGCGCGCGCCGCCTGCGCGCCCAACTCATGCGTTTTTAACCTGAACGCCCCACCGTGCCAAGGCCGCATCGTCGCTGATCCGAGCATCCACCCATTGGGCGCCCGCGGCGGTCTGTTCTTTTTTCCAGAACGGAGCCTGGGTTTTGAGGTAGTCCATCAGGAATTCGCATGCCTTAAAGCTTTCACCGCGGTGGGCCGACGTCACCGCCACCAGCACGATCTGGTCGGTGGGCTGCAACAGGCCAATGCGGTGTATGACCCGCGCGCCAAAGATGTCGAATCGGCGATGCGCCGCGTCGATCATGTCTTCAATCGCTGTTTCGGTCATGCCGGGATAGTGTTCCAACTCCATGGACATAACCGGGCCGGAGCTGGCTGCATCCGCTTTATTGCGGTCTCTGACGGTTCCTACAAAGGTGCACACCGCGCCAACTCTTGCATCGTTGGCACGCAATGCGATAACCTCTTGGCTCAGGTCAAAGTCCTGGTTTTGTATGAAAACGCGGGGGGGTTGGCGGCTGCTGTTCATGGCGGAATTGTGGCACTTGCGCGCTGCTACACTCCAACCATGCCCGCAACCCACGTCTGCATCCCCACTGTGGCGATCACCCGCCATGTGCCACGCAGTGTGGCTCGCGCCAGCAAAGCAAAAAAACCCAAGCTCATCTGACCGGAGCTTTGTGGTTCCGTTCTCAGATGAGCGACGGAACCACCAAAACAAACCCACCCCGCTTTTTTTGGTTTTCGCGTGCATCCGATGGCGGTTTTTACCATCGGTCGATTTTTCAAAACAAAGGGAAAATGCATGCCTAACTCTCGTGACTTTTCTGGTCTCTGGATCGCGTTGATCACACCCTTCCGTGGCGACGCGGTCGACCACCCCGCCCTGGCGCGCCTCGTGCAGCACTACGCCGCGGCCGGTGTCAGCGGATTTGTGGCCTGCGGTTCCACTGGCGAGGCCGCGGCGCTGGATAAAACCGAACAACTGGCTGTGCTGGACACCGTGCTAAAGGCCGCCGGCACAGTGCCCGTGGTCATGGGCGTATCGGGATACCACATGGGCCAGACGCTGGCCTGGTACAAGGAACTGGCGCTGCGCCCCGTCGATGGTTTGCTGGTGTCTGCACCCCACTACATCCGTCCCGCGCAAACTGGCCTGGTGCAATGGTTTACTGCGCTGGCCGATGCCTCCGACAAGCCCCTGCTGATCTACGACATTCCCTACCGTACCGGTGTAATCATGTCGCTGGAGACCCTGTTGACACTTGCCGAGCATCCCAATATCCAGGCCATCAAGGACTGTGCGGGCGATGCTGGCAAGACGCAGGCTTTGGTTGCCGATGGCCGCCTGCAGGTGCTAACCGGTGAAGACGGTCTGATTTTCAACACGCTGGCCATGGGTGGCGCGGGCGCCATCTCAGCCTGCGCCCATGTGTGCACGGAACAGTTTGCGCAAGTGATACGCTGCTTGCAAAACGGTGACCTGCCCGGTGCACGAACGCTATGGCAGCCCTTGGTGCCTTTGGTCACTGCGGCGTTTGCCGAGCCAAACCCGGCCGTGATCAAAGCCGTGCTGGCGCATCAGGGTTTGATTCAGGGTGGACTGCGGCTACCAATGGTGGCGGCCAGTGGCGGCGCAACCGAGCGTCTGCTAGCAGTGCTGGAGCGCGTAACTACAGCCTAAAGGCCTGGACGGCGGAGCCTTGTGCGCAGATAAAAGGAGGAGCCCGCGCAGCGGGCGGGGGACACGGAGCAGAACGCTCTGCCGCCCAGGCCCTAGCCTCCAGTAACTGGAGGAAAGAATGCCACCTCAGCCCCCTCGACCATGGGCGCTGTTTCCACGGCCAGCGTCTGATTGAGAGCAACCCGCACGGCCTTGCCGTGGGCCAGCGATTCAGCATAGACGCCACCGCGGGCAATCAGCTCGGCGCGCAAACCGGCCACGTCCGACGCCTTCGTCTCCACGGTCTCGCCACCGCTACCCAGCGCCTCGCGGATGGAGGCGAAGTATTTGACCTGTACCTTCATACCAGCAACTCCGCAAACGAAACAAATTGCACCGTGTCACCCGGCACGATGGTCTTGCCCGGTGGGTTGTCTACCAGGCCATCACCCCAGACGGCCGAAGTCAGCACACCCGAGCCCTGGTTGGCAAACAACTCCAGAGCACCAGCCGCATTGCGCCGCACGCGCAAGAACTCACGGCGTTTATCGGCTCTAGCCCAGGTGAAATCTGCCTGAGCAGCTACGGTTTTCATAGCAACATGCTGCATGCCTTGCAGTTGCAGCAGAAAAGGCCGCACCAGCACCATAAAGGTCACAAAACTCGACACCGGGTTGCCGGGCAGGCCCACAAAGTGGGCGCCACCAATACGGCCATATGCAAAGGGCTTGCCAGGTTTGATGGCGATTTGCCACAGGTCTAGCGTGCCCAAGGCCTGCACGGCGGGTTTGATGTGGTCTTCTTCACCGACGGACACACCCCCGCTGGTCAGGATGACATCGTGCGACTGGGCTGCATCGCGCAGCGCCTGTACCGTGGCCTCGCGCTGGTCAGGGACTATGCCCAGATCGGTGACGACGCAACCCATGCGGCGCAGAAGTGCGGCCAGAAAGTAGCGATTGGAGTTGTAGATGGCGCCGGGTGCCATTTCCTGTGGCGCCACGGTGCCGGGAATGACCAACTCGTCGCCCGTGGAAAACAGCGCCACGCGGGGGCGGCGCGCGACTGCCAAGGAGGCCATGCCAATACTTGCGGCCAGGCCCAGTTCTGCGGGGCCGAGGCGCTGACCACGGGACAACACCACGTCGCCCAGCGCCACGTCTTCACCGGCACGGCGTATGTTCTGACCCGGTGTGGGCTGGGTGTTGAACTGAACCAAAGGGACATCGGGCGCGACATCACTGGGTGGCAAAGCCGTGCAATCCTCCTGCATGACCACAGCGTCAGCACCCGGGGGCACGGGCGCCCCGGTAAAGATACGGGCGACTGTGCCCGTTTGCAAAGCTTGGCCATTGGCGCCGGCAGCAATACGTTGTGACATCGGCAAGGTGGTGCCCAGCTGAACCACATCCCCACAGCGCAAGGCATAACCGTCCATGGCACTGTTGTCCTGCGAAGGCACGTGCAGCGCTGACACCACATCCTCCGCCAGCACACGGCCATCGGCATCTCCCACTGGCACTTGTTCGGTATATAGCGACGGGCTGGCATTGGCCAGCAAACGCTCCAACGCGTCGTCCAGTGACAACAAGGGGGCACGGGCTACAAGGGTCATGCTGACTTCATCTCCAATTTGCTACACAATCTATAGCGTATCACGTAGCAAATACGGGGGCTACAACGCAATTTACCTTAAGCGCCTTGGCATTCTTTCGCAATCAGCGCCTGGATGGCAGCCACATCGGCATCCATCACCAGCACGCGTTTGGGCAAAGCTTCGATGCCGTCAAACTTGGCCGGACAATCCGGCTCGCGGCCCAGGGCTTCGACAATCGTTTCCGCAAATTTGATCGGCAACGCGGTTTCCAGCACGACCATCGGCCCGCCCCGCAGCTCCAACCGGTTGCGGTGTTCGTGCGCCACTTTCAGGCCATCGGCCGTGTGGGTGTCGATGACCAGTGCGTGCTGGTTCCATGTCGCGCGGATCGTGTCCAGGCGGTCGGCGTGGGTACTCTTGCCGCTGACAAAGCCATAGCGGCTGGCGGCCTGTGCAAACGCAGGGTCGGCGCTCAGGTCAAACTGCCCGGTTTTGGACAGTCCTTCGCCAAACAGCGCCTTCACACGTGCGCCATCGCGTCCCAGCAGGTCAAACACAAAGCGCTCGAAGTTGGACGCCTTGGAAATGTCCATCGACGGGCTGGAGGTCTCGTGTGTATCCGCACTGCCGCGCACGCGGTAGACGCCGGTGCGGAAGAACTCGTCCAACACATCGTTCTCATTGGTGGCCACCGCCAGCTTCTCGATCGGCAGGCCCATCATGCGGGCCACATGCCCGGCGCAGACATTGCCGAAGTTGCCGCTGGGCACGGTGAAGCTGACCTTTTGAACGACCTCTTTGCGTGGCGCCAGCGAATCCCGTGGGCCCGGGGGCTTGGGTACGGATTCTTCGGTGGCCTGCAAATAACCGGCAAAGAAATACACCACCTGGGCCAGCAACCGCGCCCAATTGATGGAGTTGACCGTGCCAATGCGGTACTTGCGCTTGAACTCCAGGTCGTTGGACACAGCCTTGACCATGTCCTGGCAATCGTCGAACACGCCCTTGACGGCGATGTTGTAAATGTTGGCGTCCATCAGGCTGAACATCTGCGCCTGCTGGAAGGCACTCATGCGGCCGTGCGGGCTGGTCATGAAGACGCGCACGCCCTTCTTGCCCCGCATTGCATATTCGGCGGCGCTGCCGGTGTCGCCACTGGTGGCGCCCAAAATATTCAGCTCTTCGCCACGGCAGCCCAGTTCATATTCGAACAGGTTGCCCAGCAGCTGCATCGCCATGTCTTTGAAGGCCAGCGTAGGGCCGTTGGACAAGGCTTCCAGGTACAGGCCGGGTTCGCCCGCTTTGGCATTGGGCGCTTCCAGCGTCTTCAGCGGCACGATCTCGGAAGTGCCAAACACGTCTTCGGTGTAGGTCTTCTTGCAAATCGCCTTCAAATCATCCGCGGGGATGTCGTCAATGAACAGCGACAGAATTTCAAACGCCAGATCGGCATAACCACCGGGCGCGCCCTGACGGTAGGTGCGGCGTAGGCGTTGCAGGGCCGTGGCGCTGATCTGCGGGTAGGACTCCGGCAGGTACAGCCCGCCATCGGGCGCCAGGCCTTCCAGCAGGATTTCGCAGAAGCGCTTGCGGTCGGGGTGGCCGCGGGTGGACAGGTACAGCATCATTGACCGCCCAGCCGCCTGAAGGGCAATGAGCGCCCCCTCGGGGGGCAGAGAACGCAGTGAACGTGGGGGCTGTATTTCATGCCAGCTCTTCCTTGCGGATACGCACGATGGGCGCCAGCACGGTGGGCAGGGCCTGCATCTGGGCCAGGGCTGCGTTCATCTTCGCTTCCTTGCAGTCGTGGGTCAGAATGATCAAGTCAGTTTGGGGGATGCCACGCGTCCCGTCCGGTCCGGTGCCCTCGCCGCCCACTTCATCCGCCTCGCGTTGCAGCATGGCATCGACGCTGATGTTGGACTCGGCCAGGATGCCGGTTACCTTCGCCAGCACGCCTGCCTGGTCGGCCACGCGCAGGCGCAAGTAGTAACTGGTCACCACGTCGCCCATGGGCAGCACAGGGGTATCGCTCATAGCGCCGGGCTGGAAGGCCAGGTGGGGCACGCGGTTGGCCGCGTCCACGGTGTGCAGGCGGGTGATGTCCACCAGATCGGCAATCACTGCGCTGGCCGTGGGCTCGGAGCCCGCGCCCTTGCCGTAGTACAGCGTGTTGCCCACCGCGTCACCATTGACGACCACGGCATTCATCGCGCCTTCCACGTTGGCGATCAGGCGCTTGGACGGGATCAGGCTGGGGTGTACCCGCAGCTCCACGCCA
>JANXVI010000057.1 GCA_025351745.1 Rhodoferax sp. | reverse complement strand
GCGCAGCATGTCGCGCACACTGTGCTGAATCAGCAGGGGGTTGCGCGGATCGGTGATGCAGCGAGCCGCTGCATCCATCAGTCCGAGCTTTTGGTCGGTGGCACCCAGCAGCATGACGCCACCATCACTGGTCATGTTGCCACCATCAAAGCGGCCCTCAATAACGCGTCGGCCCAAGCGACCCCGTTTGATCGATTCTGTGTTGGGGTTTGCGGCACAGTTTGGCATTGGCAGTCCTCGGTTGACATTGGCGTTAGATACCTATGACAACGAGCGAGAGCACGAGGCTTCCGTCCTCGTTTTTACTTACTGCCGTGAAATATCCGGGCTAGCAGGCGTTGACTTTTCAGCAGTGGTTTAGCCGGACGCCGATTGCAATTCCGCCTGGGTCGGGAAGAGCAACTGCCGCAGTAGCGGTTTGAGCATGCCGAACAACCGCTCGATGCGCCCGTTGCACCAGGGTGCACAAGCGAGCCTGCGTTGATGCCGAATTCCGACCCGTTTACTGCTTGGCCCCCATCGCCAGCGCCGCAATGCGCGATGTTGCCATGGCTGCCCCATCGGGCTCGTCCTGTGTATCCCAGCCCGCCAGGTGCCGCTCGCTGATGTTGCACAGCGCGGTGATCCACTCGGGGTCGTCGTTGAGGCAGGGGATGTAGTGGAAGGTCTTGCCACCGGCCAGCAGAAAGGCGGCGCGGGCTTCCATGCTGATTTCTTCCAGCGTTTCGAGGCAGTCGCTGGTGAAGCCGGGGCAGACCACGTCCACGCGTTTGACACCGGCGCGGGCCATGGCGATCAGCGTCGGCTCGGTGTAGGGCTCCAGCCATTTGGCGCGGCCCAAGCGCGATTGGAACGTGACCTTGAACTGCTCCTTGGTTATTCCCAGCTTGGTCGCCAACAGGCGAGCGGTCTTCATGCACTCGCAGTGGTACGGGTCGCCCAGCGCCAACGTGCGGGCGGGCACGCCGTGGAAGCTCATCACCAGTTGATCGGGTTTGCCATTGGCCTTCCAATGTCGTTGGATGTTGTTGGCCAACGCGCCGATGTAGTCAGGGTGGTCGTGGTAGTGGTTGACGAAACGCAGCTCGGGCAGGCAGCGGGTGCGGGCGGCCCAGGCGTAGACGGCATCGAACACGCTGGCCGTGGTGGCTGCGCAGTATTGCGGGTAGGCCGACAACACCAGTACGCGGGTTACGCCCTCGGCCTTCAGCGCGTCCAACTGCGAGGCGATGGATGTGCTGCCATAGCGCATGGCGTAGCGCACCTTCACGCCGTGGTTGCGCTGGCCCAGCCAGCCTTGCAACAGCTTGGATTGCTTCTCGGTCCACAGTTTCAGCGGCGAGCCTTCAGGCGTCCAGATGCTGGCGTATTTGGCCGCCGATTTCGCGGGGCGTGTGCGCAGGATGACACCGTGCAGTATCAGCATCCACAGCAGGCGCGGGATCTCGACGACGCGTCGGTCACTCAAAAATTCCGCCAGGTATCGGCGCACGGCTTTGGGCGTGGCCTCGTCTGGCGTGCCCAGATTGCAATACAGCACCGCGGTGCGAGGCGCCTGGCCGTGGCTGTAGGGTGGTTCGGTGGCAAATGGCATGGTGATGGCAGGTGTCGGGTCTGTGTGTGGGGCTTAGGGGCGCAGTGTGAGTGTGCTTTTGGTGTGGGCTGTCACGTCGGCTGCGCTCAGGTGTTGAGGCACGTACTGGCCCTGCGCAAACAGCTCGGCCTGGTCTGCGTAGTGCTTGTCAAACAGCACGCCGCTCTGGCCCACAGGGTTGATGCCAACGGCCTTGTCGGGGTGTGCAAAGTCCACTACGCGGCGGGTTGACGGGCCGGATCGCACGGCCCACGGCGCGGGCCCCATGTTGATGTTGAGGTTGTTGGGCGTCTCGCGACCACCGGGTACCTTGAAGGGGCCCACGTTGAAGATACTATCCAACGGCTTTTGCTGGCCCAGTGGGTGCGCGTGTGTGAGGGTGTGTGCGTTGCCCCAGTTCCACTTCAGCAGGTCTTTGCCATAGATGGATTCCAGATGCTGGATGGTATTGACCCAGGCGATGCGCACGGTCTCGAAGCGGTTCTCGGTCTGCTTGGTGTTGACGTTGTCCCACCAGGGCGAGTTGGCGTCTGCAATCAGGCGGGGCAATGCGCTGTCAAGGGCAAAAGTTTTGAGCAGGTTGTTGAACTGCACCTCGCCCATCTCATCGGCCATGGTGGCGTGGGCCAGTTCGTACATCAGCTGCGTGAACAGCAGCGCGGCCATGCTCTCGCGGCTGTAGTCGCCATCCCACAGGTCCAGCGGCTCAAGGAATGCTTTTTGGTAGGGGTCGGTGGTGACGGCCTTGAGTATGGGCATCAGGTCTTTGAGGACGCGCGGGCCATAGCCATTGCCGCTATCCAGTTGCAGCGCTTGTGCGGCGGCAATGCCCCATTTCTTGTCGGGGTCGCGCAGTGCGCCATCCAGGCGCTGCACACGGTCGGGCAGGCAGTAGTAGCCTGGCACTGGCACGCCGCTGCTGGGCTTGGGCTGGTGGTTGGCCGATACGATGTAGCCACGCGCCGGGTTCTCTTCTTGCGGATTGAAGCTGAAGTTGTAGAAGCCGTTCTTGTCGGCCTCGGCCGTGCTGCCATCCAAGATGAAACTAGGGTTGACGCCGGCGGGGCGGATAGGCAGCTTGGCCGCAGCCCACCAGCCTATGTCGCCCCCGGCATTGGCCCACACGATGTTGAGGCCGGGGGCGTGTATCTTCTCAGCGGACGCTCTGGCTTTCTCGCGGCTGTCGGCACGGTTGAGTTCGTAGAACGCATCCATCACCGGGTTCTCGGTCTCCAGAAAAGCCCACCACATCGCGACGGGCGTTGTGCCAAAACTCTCCTTGAACGCGTCGGTGATGATGGGGCCGTGGGGCGAGCGGCGCAGTGTCAGTTGCACATCGGCCTCGCCTTTGACCTTGATGGTCTCCGTGCGGGTGGTCAGGTCGACCCATTGGCCCTTGATGGATACCTGATTTGGGTTGGCGGGGTTGACTCTTTCGGCGATCAGGTCCACGTCGTCGTTCTCGAACATGGTCAGGGTCCAGCCAAACTTGTCGTTGTGGCCCAGCAGTGCAAAGGGGTTCAACGCCTGGTAGTGGCCGTAGAGATCAAAGCCCGGCGCAGTCAGGTGCGCCTCGTACCAGACGGATGGAGCCGAATACGCAATGTGCGGGTCTCCGGCCAGCAGCGGCTTGCCACTGGCTGTGCGTTTGCCGGATATGGCCCATGCGTTGCTGCCCTCGAACGCGGGCACGCCAGCTGCGTCCAGCGCATCCTGGCTGAGCTGCGCCAATTGGCCCAGGCCAGCCCAGTCCTTGTTGTCCAGTGCGAGCTTGGTGTGGGTTGCGGCCGCTGCCACGGGCGGGATCACGCCCTCGGGGTGCCAATCGAGGTCAAAGATACGCAAATAGTTGGGGCCCAGCTTGTCGCGGATTTGTGTCAGAGCAGGCTCGACCCTGAAGGCCTGGGCAAAGCTATATGCCAGGTAGCCCGACACGGCAAAGGTGTCTTGTGGCGTGAACGGGCGTTTCGGGATCTTCAGGATTTCGAATTCAAGTGGGACAGGGTGGGTGTTCTGGAACTGGTTAATGCCATCCAGGTACGAAATCAGCGCCATATCGGCGGGTTTGCGCGGGTCCAGCTTGTTACCCATCTCTTCGGCCTTGGCGCGTATGCCCAGCGTGCGAAACAGCTTGTCTGTCTCCAGCAGCTTGGGGCCCAGCACCTCGGCCAGTTCACCACGGGCCAGGCGGCGCACCATCTCCATCTGGAATAGCCGGTCTTGCGCGTGCACATAGCCCAGCGCGCGGTACATGTCCATCTCGGTATCGGCCTTGATGTGGGGCACGCCGCGCTCGTCATAGGCCACGCTGACGGGGGCCTTCAATTGCCGGAGCGCCACATTGCCGCTGCGCTGCGGCTGTTTGGTGTGGATATGCCAGGCGGCTGCGCCAGCAGCAACCACAATGGCGGCGGTGACGGTGGCGGTAACGATTTTCACTGCTATGTGCATGGGAATGAGATTCTTAAGGGATCGTTGATCATACGCAATGGATGGGGGTGGCTGGCCTGCGTGTCGGTCATCTCAGGGGTGGGCCGCCGGCCTGCGTGATGAACAAGGCGAACGGCGTGGACCGCGCTCTCTGGCTCGCGTCGCGGACGGCCGATTTGGGTACGCCGCTCTGGTGGCGTTAATGTGGTGTTTTGAGGTGGGAGGCTAGCCGTTTTAGACACACAGCTGACGGCCAAGATTCCAGATAGCAGACATCCAAATTCGGGCAATTGAATACCTATGCAAGATGAGCCTAGGCAAGCCAAGCGATGAGGCCGACCCCCACAAAATACGCGACTGACCACCACATGCTTCGTTTCCATGTCGGGTTTCCATCGAGAGTTGCTCCCCCACCGGCAACTCCAATACCGCCTATCACTGCGGCTGCACTTGCGGCAAGACCAATGACAATCACCTCGGCGGCTTTGGCTCCTCGAAACAGTCCAACGACAAAAAAATATCCCATACTGAACCAAACGAGCCAAGTGTTGCACCGGAGCCCATGCCCGAAACCAACGTATGAAAATACTACGATGACGATGAGGGTAATCAGACCTCCGATAAGGAGGCCAAAGAATGCGGAAATGACACCAAATCCCAGTCGATCAGGGATCGACAACTTCAATGGCCCGACTACCCGTTTAGCGAATTGTTCTTCAGCATCCGGCACTGTTTTTGCGCGGCATAGAACGGCTTGCGCTCGCCTGTCGTCTACTACTGCGGTCCGGGTTATGGCTTCAGCGGAGTGGTGTCAGCAAAGTCCTGGTGTTCACCCGCCACGTAAACCCGATTCTCTGCTTGCAGCCTTTGCGCGCGCCGCTTTGCCCAACGTTGTTGCGCCACAAACGCAGGCAGAAACAGACGGCGGTAGACGGATCGAGTTCCTACAAACAGAACAAACGGTAAAATCAACACAGATCCCTCCCGTAGTTGAACGTATCCGGTGATAAATTCAAAATCTTCGTCCAACGCCCAAAGGGAGGCCACGACATGCCACGCGCCGAGAATTCCGCTTGCGATGCATGTTGGCAATACCCAGCCAGGCAATGCCGCAAACGGGACATTTCCGAAAAGAGCTGGGCCGGTCAATGTGCCAGGCACGAGCACAAGCAGCAACCAGCCGATAACAGCGCTTGCCGAACGATGTCCACTTGACTTTGACATGTTGCCTCACTTTTCGACTGAAAGTCATGGATTGCTCGTTGCCCACAATAGCTACCAGTGGCATCAGGCAAATGCTATTGCGATTCCAGGCAATGGTCAATCGGGCTTCCAAAATTGGCCACCACGCGCGAAGGACCGGTTACGCCCCCGTGCGGCTATCTGTCAAAAGGCTTGATGCAGTTAGAGGCAACGAATTTCTTACACAGCTCACCCACCACCGATTTCCCCTCCTAATTTTGGTTTTGTATTCTTCATCGGTCGGGCCTTCCAACTTAATTTTCCAAGCCTCTTCTAGAGTCAATTTACGAACGCCGCAATGGCGCAAGCTACAGCTACGAGGTTGCGAGCCGTCAATCAGTGAGATGCCCCAAACGTTGTCTTCCTCA
>JANXVI010000053.1 GCA_025351745.1 Rhodoferax sp. | reverse complement strand
TTTGACTTGCCCTCGGGCCAGACACCCACCCATCTCAAGCTGATGGCTCGGGGTATGGGTTTTGCGCAGGTCAAGGAGGAGCCCGAAGGGCGGGGGACACGGAGCAAAACCCGTACCCCGAGCCATCAGCGGGCGAGCGACGTCATCTAGTCATCGCCACCGGACACCACTTTCCGAATAGCATCCCCGTCAAAACCGCGGCTGGCCAAGAACCGCATTTGTTTACCGCGCTCAGCGGCGTCTGCTGGCGGTTCACCAAATTTCTTGCGCCAAACTTCGCGCGCACGGTCCACCTCGGAAGCCCGTAATTGCTCCACGGCATTCAGCACAGCTTCTGGCGCCAGGCCTTTGGCCTGCAGCTCCTGGCGAATGCGCGCCGTACCCAGCTTGGCGGATCGACGGTTCAACACGGACTCGACGACACGCTGCTCGTTGATGAAGCCCTTGGCCTCCAATTCATCCAGGGCCTTGGCCAGCGCTCCTGGCTCTTCCTCAAATTGGGTCAGCCTGCGCTGCAGCTCTGCCCGGGAATGCTCCCGGGCGCTGAGCAGGCGCAAGGCGCGGCCTTTGAGGGACAGTGGTGTGGTCGTAGTCGCCATGACTGGTGCAAGCAGAGAAGCAACTACGTCACAAACGCTATTGTTTTAGTAGCTACTCACGCACATTTCACGAAGGCTGCTCTGCCTTTTTGCTTGAAGCCTTGGCCTTGACTTCCGGCTCTGCAGGGGCCACCACCAGCAGCAGCGGAATACCCAACGATTCGCGCACCTTGTTTTCGATCTCCACAGACAGTGCAGCGTTCTCACGCAGGAACTCGCGGGCGTTGTCGCGGCCTTGGCCGATTTTTTCGCCTTTGTAGGCGTACCATGCGCCGGACTTTTCCAGGATGTTGGCCGTCACACCCATATCGATGATCTCGCCGTGGCGGCTGATGCCCTCGCCAAACAGGATGTCGAACTCGGCCGTCTTGAACGGGGGTGCCACCTTGTTTTTGACCACCTTGACCTTGGTCTCGTTGCCGATTGCCTCGTCACCCTTCTTGATGGTGCCGGTGCGGCGGATGTCCAGGCGCACCGAGGCGTAGAACTTCAGCGCATTGCCGCCGGTGGTGGTCTCGGGGCTGCCAAACATCACGCCGATCTTCATGCGGATCTGGTTGATGAAAATGACGGTGCAGTTGGTTTTCTTGATGTGGGCGGTCAGCTTGCGCAGGGCCTGGCTCATCAAACGGGCTTGCAGGCCGGGCAATGAATCGCCCATTTCGCCTTCCAGCTCGGCCTTGGGGGTCAACGCTGCCACCGAGTCGACAACGATCAGATCGACCGCTCCGGAGCGAACGAGGCTGTCGACAATCTCCAGCGCCTGTTCGCCGGTGTCGGGCTGGCTGATCAGCAGGTCTTGCAGGTTGACGCCCAGCTTTTGCGCGTATTGGATGTCCAGCGCATGCTCGGCATCCACAAAGGCGCACTGGCCGCCCAGCTTTTGCATTTCGGCAATCACCTGCAACGTCAGCGTGGTTTTGCCGGAAGATTCAGGCCCATAGATTTCGACGACACGGCCACGGGGCAGGCCGCCCACGCCCAGCGCAATGTCCAGCCCCAGCGAACCGGTAGATACGACCTGGATGTCTTCGATCACCTCGCCTTCGCCCAGGCGCATGATGGTGCCCTTGCCGAATTGCTTTTCGATCTGGGCCAACGCTACTTGCAGGGCCTTCGCTTTTTCAGCGTTGGCGCCATTCGTGTTGTTGGGGTTCTTTACGGTTGCGTCCATGGGGAAATCTCCTTAAAAATCAGTGATGTGGTGCGTTTTTGCATCTCGCCTTTACCACTGGGGTTCATCACAGGCTGGATGCTTGAACAGTAGTTTAACGTGCGTAGTTGAAATCGGTAAACACTTTTTTTAGTCAGTTTGCATTACTATTTGGCATGCCTCCTAACCGCTCAAAGGCGCCGACCGAACCACTGCACTTCACCCATGTCGGGCACTGGCTGCGCCACGCGCTGGAGCGCTACGACGCACGCGTGCTGGAGCTGATGGCCCAGCACCCTGCCGTGCCCTTGGGCCTGGCCAATCTGGCAGCGCGCCAGCAAGTGGGCGCCGCGCACATCCACATCACACGACACCTCGGGCGCAGCGGTGCACGCCTCACCGTATTGGCCCAGAGTGCCGGTATGACCAAGCAAGCCATGGGCACCCTTGTAGACCAATGTGCGGCATGGGGCATGGTCACGCGTGAGGCCGACCCGTTGGACGCGCGGGCCAAGCGGGTCGCCTTTACCGCCGCCGGGTTGGCCTGGTTGAGCGCCTTTGAGGACGCCGTGGTCCAAGCGGACACGGAAATGGGCCAGGCCGTCAGCGATGAAGTCACCACCGTCATCGCACTGGGCCTGGAGGCCTACTGCAGCCACTGAAGAGAAGCACGCCACCCCACCAGAACCCAAAGCACAGTTGGGCAAGCCTAGAATGCGCCAGAAGAGGAGACAGACATGCGAATTCTCATTGCCGAAGACGACCAAGTACTGGCCGACGGGTTGCTGCGCGCCCTGCGTAGTGCCGGTGCCGCGGTAGACCATGTTGCCAGCGGCACAGAGGCCGACGCCGCGCTGATGACCAACACCGAGTTTGACCTGCTGATCCTCGACCTGGGCTTGCCCAAAATGCACGGCCTGGAGGTGCTCAAAAAGCTGCGCGGACGGGGTTCGTCGTTGCCCGTGCTCATTCTTACCGCCGCCGATGCCGTGGACGAACGCGTCAAGGGCCTGGACTACGGCGCCGACGACTACATGGCCAAACCCTTCAGCCTGCAAGAGCTCGAAGCTCGCGTGCGTGCACTGGTGCGCCGGGGCGCGGGCGCCACCAGCAGCACCATCAAACACGGCCCGCTGACCTACGACCAGGCAGGGCGCGTGGCCACGATAGACGGCAAGATGGTAGAACTATCGGCCCGCGAGCTGGGCCTGCTCGAAGTGCTGCTGCAACGCGCGGGGCGCCTGGTCAGCAAAGACCAACTGGTGGAACGGCTGTGCGAATGGGGCGAAGAGGTCAGCAACAACGCGATCGAGGTCTACATCCACCGTCTGCGCAAGAAAATCGAGAAAGGCCCGATCCGCATCGCAACCGTGCGCGGCCTGGGTTATTGCCTTGAAAAGATTGCCCCCTGAACTAGTTGCTATGAATTTGGGAGCTACCTACGCTTGTTTTGCGAGGGCTACAGGCCGTTTCCTCAATGATCGCCTTCCTGCAAGGACTGCCGCGTGAAGATCTTCCAGCGCGAGCAACGCAGCCTGTTCGGGGAGATCCTGGACTGGATGCTGACGCCGCTGCTGCTGCTGTGGCCGGTCAGCCTGGTGTTGACCTGGCTGGTGGCGCAGGGCATCGCTGGCAAGCCGTTTGACCGCGCGCTGGAGTACAACGTGGGCGCACTGGCGCAGTTGGTCACCGTCAGCCACAACAAGGCGCAATTTGTCCTGCCTTTGCCCGCGCGCGAGCTGCTGCGTGCCGACGACAGTGACGCGGTCTACTACCAGGTGCTGGGCACCGCTGGCGAATTTCTGAGCGGTGAGAAAAGCCTGCCGCAGCCCCCGGAGGACGAGAAATCTGTCCCCGGAGAGGTCCGCCTGCGGGACGACACATTCCGCGGTGCGAGCATCAAGGTCGCCTATACCTGGGTCAAACTGGACGTGCCTGACAACAGACCAGCCTTGGTGCAGGTGGCCGAGACCATGGACAAGCGCTCGCTCTTGGCCACCGAAATTGTCAAAGGTGTGATGCTGCCGCAGTTTGTGATCCTGCCCCTGGCGGTGCTACTGGTCTGGCTGGCACTGGTGCAGGCCATCAAACCACTGAACCGCTTGGAAGAACGCATCCGCGCACGCAGCCCCGACGATCTGAGCCCGCTGGATGCCCAGGCCGTGCCGCTGGAGGTGGCGCCGCTGGTGTCGTCGGTCAATGACCTGCTGATGCGGCTCAAAGACTCGGTGGCCACGCAAAAGCGATTCCTGGCTGATGCCGCACACCAGTTGAAAACGCCATTGGCCGGTCTGCGCATGCAGGCCGACCTGGCCCAACGCGAAGGCGCCAACGCAGAAGATCTGAAACAGTCGTTGCGCCAGATCGGCCGCTCCAGCATTCGCGCCACCCATACCGTCAACCAGTTGCTGGCCTTGGCGCGGGCCGAGAGCAACGGCACAGCCATGAGCCAGCAACCCTGCAACCTGGTGCGCCTGACCATGGAAGTGGTGCGCGACTGTGTGCCGCGCGCCATGGACAAGCACATCGACGTAGGCTACGAGGGCGCCGACGCCGATGACACGGACGCCACGATGATGGGCAACCCTACTCTGCTCAAAGAAATGGTGCGCAACCTGATGGACAACGCCATCAACTACACGCCCTCTAATGCCGACAAGCCGGGCGTGATCACCGCCCGGGTGTTGAAAGACCCCTTCAGCAAGGTACTCGTGCTGCAAGTTGAAGATTCCGGGCCCGGCATACCTGCGGCGGAGCGGGAACTGGTGTTCCAGCCGTTTTATCGGGTGCTGGGCACCGAAGCCGATGGTTCGGGCCTGGGGCTGCCCATCGTGCTGGAAATCGCCCGCCAACACCAAGCCAGTGTCTCGGTGGAGGACAGTCGACCGGGGCAATCGCCACCGGGTACCTGCTTTACGGTGCGCTTTGGGCAACTGGGCTAGTTGCAGCTGTGCAGGGTCCGCCCCGCGAGCGCGATTTTTAGGTCAGCCAGCCGGGTTTTGACCTCCGGCGTCACTGCGGGTAGCTTGAGCTGGTTTTGCGTGCCTGCTTCACGCTCCTGCATCACTTTGGCGGTGCGTATACCACGCAGCGCCATTTTGGCCAGCTCCGCCGTCGCATCGGCCTGGGAGTCAAAGCCCCCCAACGAGAGGCCTGGCTCCAAGTCAGGGTTGTTCAGTGCTTGCGGAACCAGCTTCATCGAGGCCAGTTCTCCCTGTTTTTTAGCCATCTGTTCGGTATTGACGAACTTGCCCATGTAGACAATCCAGCGCCCTGGCATCGCAACCGTGTCTATCTGCCAGCTACCTGGCGTCATGGACGCCTCCAGTGCCCGGCGCAGGGTTATGGCCTGCGCATCGTCAAAGGGACCGGCCAGCAGGCATTCTTTAGGCGCCAGCTCGGCTTGCGCCTGGGCCTCCGCACGTTTGGCGTCGGTCGGGGTCAGCAGCCGTATCGCTTCGGGATTGATTTGCTGCGCAAGCCGCTGGGGCTCGCTCTGCGTGGCGGGTGCAAAGCCATAGGCGCGCAACAAACCCTGGCTCCAGGCAAAGTAGACGCCGTTGGCCAGAATCAAGAGCAATACAAAAAATCGCAGCATAGGTTTCAGGGCGTTGAGGCAGTGGGCGCGGGCACCGGGCGCACGCTGACCTCTGAACTGGTGATTTTCTTCAATCCGTGGTCGGTGTGGACCAAGAGTGCGCCAATGGCGTCCACGCCGCGGGCAATGCCAGTCACACCGTCACTGCAAACCAGTTCACGGCCATACAACAGGTCGCGTGCGTGGAACGCGGTACGCAATGGCCCAAAACCCTCGCTGGCAAAGCGGCGGATGGCGTTGACCAAGGGCGCAGTGACCAGGGCCAGGGCGGTCGGCGCGTCTACATTCGGCAACACTTCACACAGCGCTGCGGGCAAGGTGCTAAGCCGTGGGACGTCACCGCGCGGCAGGATGTTGATACCCACGCCGATGACCGCATAGCGCACATCACCCACGTTGGCGGTTTCGATCAGGATGCCGGCCAGCTTGCGGTCTTGCAGCCACACATCGTTGGGCCACTTGAGTTGGAGTGCCGGGTGCAGGCTCTCCACCACCGACAGGCCCACCGCCAGCGAGAGGCCGGACCAGTCTTGCGGCACCAGGGGCAGGCCCAAGGAAAAGGTCAATGAAGGAAGGGAACCACCGTCCGTTTGCGTCGCATCGCCCCCGCTGGACCATGTGCGTCCCAGGCGTCCGCGACCTGCGCTTTGGCGTTCGGCCACCAGCAACACCGGCTCCAACTGCCCCGCACGGGCACGACGCATCAGCTCGGTGTTGGTGGAATCTATCTCGGGCAGGATCTCGACAGAGAAGGTCGGCAGCAATGGCGACACCGCCTCCCAGATAGCCTCGGCCTTCCAACGTACCATCTCAGCGTGTCCGGCGCAAAAAAAGGGCGAAGTGCCCCCTACCAGAAATGCCGTGGAACCGGCTCTGGCTGTGGCACCAGGCGGCGACAGCCAACACTGGCGTTATCATTTTTTGGGGGACAACAATGTGCCCCGGCAATTGCTGGAGCCGCACCAGCAGGGGTGCTCGGCCTTGAGCTTCTTGGTGTAACGCTCGTCCAGTATCAGCCCGTAGTCGTAGTTCAGCTCTTCGCCTGGCGCAATGTCTCGCAGGGCCTTGATGAAAATGCGGCCTTCCACCTCGTCAGCCTCACAGTTGCCGTCGCACGAATGGTTGATCCAGCGGGACGAGTTGCCCCCGACCTTGGCGTCAATGACGTGTGTTTCGTCAATGTGGAAGTAGAAGGTGTGGTTGGGGTCTTTCGGGTCATGGGGGTGGCGCGCCTGGGCTTCTTTCCAGCTGATGATCTCTCCCACGTACTCGATGATGGTCTCACCTTCACCAATATCCTGCAGTGCGAAAACACCCTTGCCGTGGACTCCGGAGCGCCGGGTTTGGATGCGGCGGTTGTCGCCAGGGGGCATTGTCTTGCTGCTCACGTTTGCTCTCTTTTCTGCACGTCAGGATCGGGACCCAAAAAATTTGGTATGGTGGATCGTATGGGCGCGCATGTGTGCGCCTGCCTGTGTGCGCACCTGCGCGCACGCGAGAACTGGATTGTAGTCAGATGAAAAACGCAGTTTTGAACAAAACATTGGTCATTGCAGAAAAGCCATCGGTCGCCCAAGACATCGTGCGCGCGCTGACGCCCACCGCCGGCAAGTTCGAGAAACACGACGAATACTTCGAGAGCGACGCCTACGTCGTCTCCAGCGCCGTGGGCCACCTGGTCGAGATCCAGGCGCCGGAAGAATTTGATGTCAAACGCGGCAAGTGGAGCTTTGCCAACCTGCCGGTAATTCCGCCGCACTTTGACTTGAAGCCTGTTGACAAGACCAAGACGCGGCTGAATGCCGTCGTCAAGCTGGCCAAGCGCAAAGATGTGGACAAACTCATCAATGCCTGTGACGCGGGCCGCGAGGGGGAGCTGATCTTCCGCCTGATCGAGCAATACGCGGGTGGCGCCAAGCCGCTGGGCAAGCCGGTCAGCCGCCTGTGGCTGCAGTCCATGACGCCGCAGGCCATCCGTGACGGTTTTGGCAACCTGCGCACCGACAAGCAAATGCAACCCCTGGCCGACGCCGCCCGCTGCCGCTCCGAGGCCGATTGGCTGGTCGGCATCAACGGCACGCGTGCGATGACGGCGTTCAACTCGCGCGACGGTGGTTTCTTTTTAACCACGGTAGGCCGGGTGCAGACGCCGACATTGAGCGTGGTCGTAGAGCGCGAAGAGCAGATCCGCAAATTCATCAGTCGCGATTACTGGGAAATCCACGCGTCCTTCCATGCACAGGCGGGCGACTACGCCGCCAAGTGGTTCAACCCCGCACACAAACGAGACGTGGAGGATGCCGAGAAAAAGGCCGACCGCGTCTGGAGCCAACGCGAGGCACAGGCCATTGCTGATGCGGTGCGCGGCCAGCAAGCCACGGTCACCGAAGAAAGCAAACCGACGACACAGGCCAGCCCCCTGCTGTTTGACCTGACCAGCCTGCAACGCGAGGCCAATGGCAAGTTTGGCTTCTCCGCCAAGACCACGCTGCAAATCGCCCAAAGTCTGTACGAGCGCCACAAGGCCTTGACCTACCCACGTACCGACTCGCGCAACCTGCCAGAAGACTATGTGGCAGTGGTGAAAGACACTCTTGCGATGTTGGCCGGCAGCGGCATGAAGCACCTGGCCCCCTTTGCCGCCCAGGCCGTCAAGGGCGGCTACGTGAAGCCGACCAAGCGTGTGTTCGACAACGCCAAGGTCAGCGACCACTTTGCCATCATCCCCACGCTGCAAGCCCCCAGTGGTCTGAGTGAAGCCGAGCAGAAGATCTACGACCTGGTGGTGCGCCGCTTTATGGCCATCTTCTTCCCCAGCGCGGAATACCAGGTGACGACCCGAATCACGACGGCTGTTGGTCATTCGTTTAAAACCGAAGGCAAGGTCCTGGTCAAGCCGGGCTGGCTGGCCATCTACGGCAAGGAAGCCGCCGCCGAAGTGGAGGACGCCAAAGAAGGCGACAAGGGCCAAAACCTGGTCCCCGTGCAACCCAACGAAAAGGTCAACGGCGACCCGGTCGACCCCAAAGGCCTCAAAACCAAACCTCCCGCTCGCTATTCTGAAGCCACATTGCTGGGCGCTATGGAGAACGCCGGCAAAACAGTAGACGACGACGAACTGCGCGAAGCCATGGGCGAGAAAGGCCTGGGTACGCCAGCGACTCGCTCCAGCATCATCGAAGGTTTGATCGCCGAGAAATACATGCTGCGCGAAGGGCGCGAGCTGATCCCCACGGCCAAGTCTTTCCAACTGATGACGCTCTTACGCGGCCTCGATGTGCAAGAGTTGACCAAGGCCGAGTTGACCGGTGAGTGGGAATACAAGCTGGCGCAGATGGAGCAAGGCAAGCTCAGCCGTGAGAACTTCATGGCCGAGATTGCGTCCATGACCGAGCGCATGGTCAAAAAAGCCAAGGAGTACGACCGCGACACCATCCCTGGCGACTACGCCACGCTGGCAGCACCGTGCCCCAACTGCGGCGGCATCGTCCGGGAAAACTACCGCAGGTATACCTGCGTCGGCAAAACTGGAACCGAGGACGGTTGTGGTTTCTCGTTCGGCAAATCACCCGCCGGGCGCACCTTTGAAGTGGCCGAAGTTGAGCAATTCTTGCGCGACCGCAAGATCGGCCCGCTGGACGGCTTCCGCTCCAAGGCCGGCTGGCCGTTCGTGGCCGAGATGGTCATCAAGTTCGACGACGAGACGAAAAACTACAAACTCGAATTTGACTTTGGCGACGACAAGAAGGGCGAGGAGAGCGGTGAGATCATCGACTTTTCTACCCAAGAATCCTTAGGCCCTTGCCCAAAATGCGGTGCCGCAACTGGCAATGCCACGGGAGGTACGGTGTACGAGCACGGTAAAAATTATGTCTGCAACAAATCGGTGCCCACGCTCGAGCAGCCTACCCCCAGTTGCGACTTCAAGACCGGCCAGATCATCTTGCAGCAACCGATTGAACGTGCACAAATGCAAAAGCTGCTGGCAACCGGAAAGACCGATCTGTTGGAGAAGTTCGTGTCCATGCGCACCCGCCGCGCATTCAAGGCCATGCTAGCCTGGGACGCCGAGGCAGGCAAGGTGAATTTTGAGTTTGCACCCAGCAAATTCCCACCGCGCAAGACTGCCGCCAAGTCCACCACTGCTACTAAATCAGTAGCAGGTAAAGCAACGCCGACGAGGGCTGGGGCCAAAAAAACTGTAGGGGCCAAGGCTGCAAGCAGCAAAACGGCGGGTACCGCCGCCGCTAAAGCAGTAAAACCCAAGGCGCCCCGCAAAACCACGGCCGCCAGCGGCAAGCTGCCCAGCGCAGCGTTGGCAGCAGTGATTGGTGGCGACCTGATTGCACGGCCTGCCGTGGTCAAGGCCTTGTGGGACTACATCAAAGCCAACGGCCTGCAAGACAGTAAGGACAAGCGATCCATCAACGCCGACGCCAAACTGCTGCCCGTGTTCGGCAAGCCGCAGGTGACGATGTTTGAGCTGGCGGGCATCGTGGGCAAGCATCTGAGCTAAGGGGCGGGGCAGGTATGAAAAAAGCAATCTGGGTTGCGGCGTTCACGTGGGCAGCAGCCCAACAAGCCCAGGCACAAACCCTTCCCATTGCTGCAGCGGTACTGGACGGCTACGCGGGCAAGAACCTCGCAGTCTTGACGACACCCCCGCCGAAGATGTTGGTGTACACCACGGCCCAGGCGTCTGGCGGCATGGTGGCCGCCATACCCGGCTTGGGTGTGCTGGGCGCAGCCATCGTCGGTGGCATTGCTGGTGCCGCCACGTCAGGTTCGCACGGCAAATCAGAAGTAATCAGCAAGACCCGTTTTGCAGACCCTGCGGTGGGCATTGCCAACGCAGTGACGGCGGCCATCAAGTCCCACATGGACGTGCAGCTGGTGCCTGCGGCCGCGAAACCCGGTGAGGACGGCATCAATGCCGTCCTGGCGGCGGCGCCTGGCGCCGATTGGACGCTGGAAGTGAAGACCCACAGCTGGAGCATGGTCTACTTTCCCACCGATTGGAGCCACTACCGAATCAGCTACCGCAGCAACCTGCGGGTGTTGGACGTTGCCACCAAACGGGTTCTGGCCGAGTCCGTGTGCCAGGTGACCCAGGGCGAAAAGCGCCGCCCCAGTCTGGACCAGTTGGCCGCCAAAGATGCGGTGTTGCTGCATTACTACTACCAGCAGGCTCAATTCGATTGCGCCAACCAGTTTGCCACCAAGGTATTTGGTCTGGCCACTCTACCGTATCCCGCCGATGCGCTGACCGATTACCGGGACAACCTGAATGCGGACGACGAAACTGCTATGCCTGATCTGCCGAAAGCGGGACAGGATGACTACAAAGCATGGCTGGCCATGAACGGGCCAAAAGCGTTTGCGGTAGGAGACACCATCAAATGGGGGCGGGGTACTGGCATGAAGCCCTCCGACCCCGCTGCGCCCATCGATGTCGCCATGCGGGCACTCTACTGGTGCAAGAGCAGCTACAAGCAGAACTGCAAACTCTACGCGGTCAACGGCAAGGTGGTGGAGGGCACGGACTATGCAGAGCGCATGCAGGCGTTGTTTGAGCGGGGCAGCACTGCTCCCAAGGCACCGGCCCAAGAGGCCACAGGCACGGCCGATACGCCGCCCGCCCAGCCTGCCAACCTGACCCCAACCGGCTTTGCCAAGGTGACCGAGTTCGATCTGGTCCCCTATCTGTCCGACAAAGGGCGAGCCGCGTACAAGGCCTGGCTGGACAAACCCGGCCCCAAAGCGTTCTCCATTTCCCCTGCGGGCTACTACGCCGAGAGCGTGGGGACCAAACCAGCCGAAGCCAGCATGCCATCGGACCCGGCTGAACGTTCACTGCTGTACTGCAACAAATACTCGCCCACGCCGTGCAAACTGTATGCGGTCAATGGCGACGTGGTCTTTGCATTGGAGTGGTAATCAGTGGGTCGATGACGGCGGAGCAGCCTCCTGCGCTGCGGTCCACAAATGCTGCGCGATGTGCGTACTGAGCTTGGTGACGGCCAGTTCGATCAGGTCGGGGTGCAGCTCGTGGCCAACGAAGGGCACCACTTCAGCGGTGATGTCGCAGCCCATGTCGCGCAAATGGTGGGCCGCTTCCACGCTGTGGCGGTAGGGCGTCAACTGGTCCAGCTTGCCGTGTAAAAAATGGGTGGTGGTGACGGCAGTGGGGCTTTCGGGCAGCGCCGTGAAGCGCCCGCCCATGGCGACCACACGGCTCGCGACCATGGGATGCAGCTTGCTCAGCTCCAACACCATCTCCGCGCCTTGGGATACGCCGATCAGCGCGGTGGCCGCAGCCGGTACGCCGCTGCGGTCCTGCCAGTCGCGCACGGCGCTTTGCAACGCTGGCAGGGCATGCACCACGCGTGCGGCCCGGTTCTCTTCGGTGAGGCCACCCGTATTAAACCATGTGAAGCCTTGGGGTGTGGCGGCTGGGGCATCGGCCTGCAATGACACGATGGTCGCCAGGGGAAAAGTCTCCGACAGCCTCTCGCCCAAGGGCAGCAGCGACGCGGCATCGGCGCCAGCCGCATGGCACAACAGAATCAACTGTGCCGACGGGTCGGCGGGCTCTTGGATGACAAGGGATAGATCAGGCATGGCGAGGTGTGCATGGATGTGGGCTGAGCATTGTGCCGCAGGGTTGCAGCCAAGGTCTATTCGGCTTGCGGTACCTGACCATCAATGTAATACCAGCGACCGTTTTCCCGCACAAAGCGGCTGAGCTCCTGCATGCGTTCCGCGCGGCCGTTCACCTTGCAACGGGCCACAAATTCCACCACGCCCACATCGCCGCTAGCTTCCGCATGCAGCACCTCCAACCCCAGCCATTTGATGGGCTGCAATTCCAGCTCGCCCGGCCCGGTCGACGGGTGCCAGGTGGCCACCAGGTAATCAATCAACCCCAACACGTACGCGCTGTAACGCGAGCGCATCAACGCCTCGGGGGTGGGAGCGTGCATGCCACTCTGCAGGCCTTTGTGCCATGGGCCGCAGCACGTGGCCAGATCCAGTCCACTGCCGCAAGGGCACTCCATTTTCTTCACAACAGCATCGCTTCCATGGCACTTCGGACTGTCAACTGTACGGCATGTTTTTTAGCAACCGCAGCACGCACGCTGACCACTACAATTTGCCAAGCATGAAGAATCAGCGCAACGGCTTCACAAAAATCCTACGCAGCAGGCATTTCGAGGGCTTGTTGTATGGTGGCGCGCTGCTGATGGTGACCACCCTCTGTGGGACGTTGGGCTACCACTATTTGGGCCGCCCTGTTGCCACGTGGATCGACAGCTTCTACATGACCTTCATCACCATCGCCACGATTGGCTACGGTGAGACCGTGGACTTGAGCCACCATCCCATGGGTCGATTGTTTACCGTGTTCATCGCCACGGTGGGCATCGCTACTTTGAGCTATCTGTTCTCCAAGCTGGTAGCACTTTTGATTGACGCCGATCTCAACTCCGACCTGAGGAAGAAACGCATGGACAAGCACATTGCCGCACTCAAGGGCCACTACATCGTATGCGGCATGGGCCGCGTAGGGTCCAACGTGGCGCATGAACTGGTCAAGACGCGTCGCACGTTTGTGGTCATAGAAAACAACCGCGAAACGCTGGATGCTTGGCTGGAGCACCACCCGGGGTCGTTCCATCTGCATGAAGATGCGGCCGATGATTCCGCGTTGCAGCGCGCCGGGCTAGCCCATGCCGCCGGCGTGTTTGCGGTTACCGGCGATGACAGCCACAACCTGATGGTGGCGCTGTCGGTCAAATTGCTCAACCCCAAGGCGCGCGTGGTGGTGCGACTGCACGACATCCGCAATGCCAACAAGGCCAAGCGCGCCGGTGCCGATGAAATCGTCTCGCCGGACTTTACGGGCGGCATGCGCATCGCCTCCGCCATGGTGCGCCCCCATGTGGTCAATTTCATGGACCAGATGCTGCACACCGACGACGGCCTGCGCGTGGAAGAAGTCATCGTGCCAGCGGGTTTTGTCAGCACGCCGCTGGCCAAGCTATTGCCCAAGTGCAAAGACTACCTGCTGATGGCAACCCACGCCAAGGGCCAGTGGATCTTCAACCCTTCGGACGATCACCCCATTGAGGCGGGTGCCGCACTGGTGTTCATGGCCAGTCCCGAGGGACGGGCCCGGGTAGAGAAATTGCTGCAAAGCTGACGCTTATGCTTATGCTTTCCTAACGGGCAAGG
>JANXVI010000041.1 GCA_025351745.1 Rhodoferax sp. | reverse complement strand
TGGGATTCGACGTCGTCAGTATGGGCATCACCCAACGCACGTTGCTCGAGTCCGAGTTCGCAGTGGCATTCGATGACTTTCCCCCGGCGGTCGCAAACCATTTGCTGGCGATGCCAGATGCGCTGACCTACCAATTTATTTGCGAACTGCGTGACGCTAAGCCGGGGCTGGAGCGTGTCGCGCCTGGATTGTCGGCCCATATAAAACATGCAGACATTGACGTAACGACGCCAAATGCACTGTTTTCCGCCTGTCTGTACTTAGGAATCAACGGCCAAAATGATGAGAACCGGAAGGTGATTCGTTCAGGCCGCATTGGCGTTCTCAAACAAACGCTTGTGTTTGAGATTCCCGCCACTGCGGACCCCTACACGCAGATCCGGCTTGACCCGGCTGACCGCCGTGGCTTTTTGCGCCTCGATGCCATCCGACTGGCGCTGCCGGACGGATCTTCATTGTGGGAATGGCGGTCAGAAACTGACCCCATTGAAATAGTGTCGGAGGCTGCCAGCGACAATATTGCCTTTTTGGAGAGCTCCGAATTGCTTTCCGGTGCAGCATTGGTTTTGACCAGCGATGACCCATGGCTCGTCATGCCGTTTTCGGCTGGAGTGTTGAAGAAAATCAGTGAGTCTGGCGCGCTTCTGCAGGTATTTGTAGGCTGGCCCATGTCCGCCGATTACGTGCGCGCAGCCAATTTTCTGGCGGGTCAAAAGAGTGTGCACCGGCGTGAAGTGGCTGTGTTGCAGACGGTTCACCAGCGGGATCTGGCTGACCTGCAAAGTGTACGCCAGCGTGAAATGGCTCTCTTGCAAGGAGAATTGTCTGCGCTATCCACCCAAAAGAATGAGTCTGACCAATCCGGCCAGGCCTTGAAGCTGCGGCTGGAGCAGTCCATCAATGAAGCGAATGGCTTGCACGCCGCAAAGGGCCAGTTGGTGAAGGAAATTCGGACGTTGCAGCAAGCCAATAATTGGTCAACGAAAAACTTCCGTCAGCTCGAAGCACATCTCCACGAATTGGAACAGTCGACTGTTTTTAGAGTGAGCAGGCCATTGGTGCGGTTAAAAATGCGATTCGATCAACTATTCCGGGGCCGGACTGTTACCCCGCAGACGTCGTACGCGAGTTTAGCCGTCAATCCCCAGCCCGCGCCTGTGCATCCGGTCGATATTATTGTTCCGGTTTATCGAGGCCTTGCAGATACGCGGCGCTGTCTCGAATCCGTGCTCTCTGCCACTTATACGGTTAGTTGGCGACTCATCGTGATCAACGATTGCAGTCCCGAGCCCGAAATAACAGAGTGGCTTCGCTCATTCGCACAGAAGGACCCACGCATTGTCTTGCTTGAGAATCCAAAGAACTTGGGGTTCGTCGCAACCGTCAATAGAGGGATGGCGGCAAGCGCGGAAAACGATGTTATTTTGCTCAATAGTGACACCGAGGTAGCCAACGACTGGTTGGACCGTCTGAGCCGCGCTGCCTACGGATATCCACGCGTTGCCAGTGTTACTCCGTTCTCCAACAACGCCACCATATTCAGTTATCCGGGGTTCTGTCTACCCAACGATTTGCCGGCAGGTCTGGGTACTGCGGACCTGGATCGACTGCTGTCCATTTACTTGGCTGGCAAAACCGTTGACGTGCCGACTGGCGTTGGGTTTTGTATGTACATCAGGCGCGCTTGCCTGCAAGAAGTAGGGCTTTTTGACGTTGAAAATTTTGGTCTGGGTTACGGGGAAGAAAACGACTTTTGTGTGCGTGCCCAGACCGCGGGCTGGAAGAATCTTCACGCGCTGGACGTCTTCGTTCGCCATGCTGGCGGCGTAAGCTTTGGAGATTCCAAAAGCGCACGCGAACTTCAGGCCATGGAAACCCTGCGTCGCCTGCACGTGCACTACGAGCGAGAGGTCCAAACCTACGTTCAACAAGACCCCGTTGCGCTTGCGCGCTTCACCATCGATATGGCTCGCATCTTGGGTCGGCCTCACCCGGTGGTACTCAACGTGGTTCACAACCGTGAGGGCGGTACCCTGCGCCACGTTCAGGAGTTGGCACAGGCGCATGGCGACCACATTACATTTCTGCGGCTTTCACCTGTTCCCGGTGGCGCCGTTATCCGGCTAGAGGGCGAGCAGGAAAAGTTTGAACTCTGCTTTGCACTTCCGCAAGATTTTTCGTCAATGCTGAACGCGATGCGTGTCTTGCGTGTGGTGCATATACATTTTCACCACCTCCTTGGCCATTTGCCCGAGATTGCCGACTTGCCCAGTCTGTTGGGTGTAACACACGACTTCACCGCACACGATTACTACAGCTACTGCCCGCAAATCTCCCTCACAGATTACACCGACCGCTACTGTGGCGAAGAAGGATTGGAGCAATGTCGCAAGTGTCTAAAGCGTTGCCCAGCCCCGAGCGGTGAAAGCATTGACAGCTGGCGCGATCGACACGCCCCCTTGCTTGCGATGGCACGCTATGTGATTTCCCCCAGCGCCGATACCGCCCAACGGCTCCAAAAATTTGCTCCCACTGCGAATATCAAAGTGGCTGCCCACAGTACGCTGGAAAAGGATTTCGTAGCGTCCCCGATTCCGTTGGTCAAGCGGCTCGATGCCAACCAGCCACTGCGCATCGTTGTACTGGGCGCGCTGAGCAAAATCAAAGGCGCCGATCTCTTGGAAGAAGTTGCATTGTTGGCGTCCAAGGTCGGCGCGCCGATTGAGTTTCACCTCTTGGGATTTGCCTATAGAAACCTACGGACACAACCAAAGGCGAACTTGACCGTTCACGGGTCGTATGAAGACAAAGAGTTGCCACAATTGCTGGCATGGCTCAATCCGCACCTGGTATGGTTTCCCGCAGTCTGGCCAGAAACCTACAGTTATACGCTCAGCGCCGGTTTGGCCGGTGGACTGCCCATCGTCGCGCCCAATATTGGGGCTTTTTCAGAGCGGCTGAGTGCAAGGCGTTGGACCTGGCAACTCGATTGGCAATTGCCCGCCCTACAGTTGCTTGAATTTTTCAAGACCATCCGAATTGAGAACTTCATAGCCGGAGTCGGGCCCCGTCCGATAGAAAGTCGGAACACCTCTCTGCCCGCCAATGCCTTCGATTTCAGTTATGGCGCCAACTATGCTGATCGGCTAGGAGTGGCAACGCCTGCAAGTACCCAAGAGCTAGAAAGTGTCTGCAACCTGCTCTTCCCCTATTCGAGGGGCCAAAGCAGCGCGCCGCGAGCGCCAACTTCGATAAAGCTCAAGATACTGAAAGCCATACTTCGCTTGCGCACGAGCGCCGCGTTGGCGCCAATAGCTAAGCTCATTCCTCTGCATGCCCAAAGGCGTGTCAAATCCTGGCTCCATCGATAGGATTCAACGCAACCGCGGTAGGCGCATTTGAGCCTTGGGGATCCGGCTTTTCGCTCTGGCGGGGCGTCCTTACCCAATGCTTTTCCATAAGGTGCCATGACAACGACGCCAGAGAAATTGTTCCAAGCAAAGTACACAGTAAAAGCCGACTCCCACGCAAGTTTGGTTGTGCTACCAAGGCCAATACAACAGGCATGTGCCACAAATAAATACCATAGCTAATTTGGCCAAGATAGCGAATGGGTCGCAGAATTCCTGCACCAAGCAATGGGCAAGTTATGCTGGATGCCAGCAACGCACCAAAACCCATGGCCAGGAGCGTGCGCCATAAAATCACCATGCCAGGTATTGACCAGTAGGTGCCGCCCCGTTCCATAAGCAATTTCCCTGCTATGGCCAGCAGAATGGTTGCCAGTCCCATCCACATTGCGAAGTTACCCCATCTCGTTTTCAGCCGCTCTGCCCAGAATCCTGTTCCGTTAAAAACGACCAGCGCCAGCGCGATGCCCATACCAAATGCATCCAAAGTGCCGGGAAGCTGGGTGGAATAAATCACCTGCAAATGCGGAGTTGCTTCGCCGGGGATCCAAAAAAAAGTAGTCCCGTAACGCCACGCCATGGCGACACCCACCAGCAGTACGAGCGAGCGCAGCGGGCCCAGCTGCAATAGCCAGCCAATGCTCAAAATCAGGGCAATATAGAACTGCATCTCCAACGCCAAAGACCACGTAACGCCATTGATAACACCGTGCGTAGCGGGTGAAAGGTTTTGAATAAACAGTGCATGGCTCAGCAGTTGGCGGGTCATGCCTCCGGCCGAACCCAATAAAAATTCTGGACGTACCAGGAAAATATAGACGGTGCAGGAAAGAGCGTAGAGTGGAACCACACGCCACAAGCGCCTTTGCATAAATGACCAACGGAATGCATCCGGATGTTTCAACCGCGCACGTGCGGCACTCAGCGTAATGACAAATCCACTCACCACCAAAAACAAATCGACACCCATCCATCCGTACCGAAAGGCAAACGTCCAGAGTGTTTCCGGGAACGAGGTCCATTGCCCCAAGGCGACGACGTGGTACACCAGTACCAGCAGCGCAGCAGCGGCCCGAATGACGTCTATCAGTGGGAACATTAGGGATCCTAATCAAGTACAGTGCAATTGTGCGTCCGGATGCATCACAAAGTGGACATCCGGATTTTGCCCAATCATGCACGAGTTCACGCACACATTGCGCAATCTGGTTGCGTTCATTGGCTCCTCTCAAATGGTGTGTCCCCTACAATTGGTTTAGAGGTGACGACGCCTGCAACTACACCACTACACCACTCACCGAAAATGCTTCAAACAGCGGACGCTCCAATTTCCGACCATGTGCAGGTGCCTCCCGCGTCGTTGGGCGATATCCTCGTGGGGCAGGGCAAGCTCACTTCACGCGATCTCGACCGCGCAATGGCCGCTGGCGACGCCGCAGGAGGAGCCATCGGGTCCGTGCTGGTTCAACTGGGACTGGTGTCGGAGACTGATGTAGCGCAGGCACAGGCCGCCATGCTTGGCATTCGCTTTGTGTCTGCCGCCGACTTTCCCGATGTGGCACCAGACGTCCCCGGGCTCCACGCGGACTTCCTTCGCACACACAAAATACTTCCCCTGCTGTGTGATGAAGCCAATCTGGCCGTGGCAATGGTGGAGCCGCAGGACGCATTCATCGTTAAGGCCTTGGAATTGGCTACAGGTCTCAAGGTTCAAGCCTCTATTGCCATCGAATCCGATGTTGTTCGTGCGCTGGCTTCAGGAGACCCCAGCGTCGACGATACCGATAGCGAAGCGACGTCCGAGGCGGATGCCGGCGATTTTGTTGAGCACCTCAAGGATATAGCCAGTGAAGCCCCGGTCATCCGCTTGGTCAATCAGATCATCGGCCGCGTCATTGATCTGCGGGCATCGGACATCCATATGGAGCCATTTGACGACGGGCTGCACGTGCGCTATCGGGTCGACGGCGCCATTTATGTCGCCGAAATTGTTTCTCCCCAACTCAGTGCGGCAGTTAATTCCCGCATAAAGCTCATGGCGCACCTCGATATCGCCGAGCGACGCCTGCCACAAGACGGCCGGATAAAAACGCGGGTCAAAGGGCGCGAGCTCGACCTGCGGGTATCCACCATACCCACGGTGCACGGAGAAAGCGTCGTCATGCGGGTGCTGGACCGCTCCAGTGTGCGCTACAGCCTGGAGGCCATGGGCTTTGACCCCGACAATTTGGTGAACTTTAACCAACTGCTGGCTCGGCCCCACGGGATCTTGCTGATCACGGGGCCCACAGGTTCGGGCAAGACCACCACGCTGTACACAGCGCTGTCCAAGCTTGACGCAAATGCGCACAAAATTATTACCGTGGAGGAGCCGGTCGAATACCAGCTCGAGGGCATCAACCAGATTCAGGTCCACCAGCAAATCGGGCTTACCTTTGCTAGCGCCTTGCGCTCCATCCTGCGGCAAGACCCGGATGTCATCATGATTGGCGAGATGCGCGACGGAGAAACTGCACAAATCGCGGTTCAGTCCGCGCTGACAGGCCACCTCGTGCTATCAACTTTGCATACCAACACCGCCGCCGGGGCCATCGTGCGGCTCCAGGACATGGGTATCGAGCCTTACCTCATCACATCGTCCGTCAATGGCGTGCTGTCGCAGCGGCTGGTCCGTCGCCTGTGTGAACACTGCAAACAACCATATCACCCCGAGCCCAACCTGGTGGTCAGCAGCGGGCTTCAGCGCATGGGCTTGAACCCCTCCCAACTGTACAAGGCAGTCGGTTGTGAGCAGTGCCGCCAGTCTGGCTACTCCGGACGTTGCGGCATTCATGAGTTGCTCGTTATCGACGACAGCATCCGCCGCGGCATACTCGATGGGTTGGACGCAGCATCGCTACACACCCAGGCCATGGGCGCCGGCATGCACACCCTGTATGAAGACGGACTGCGCAAAGTCGCCGCGGGCATCACCAGCCTCGACGAACTGCTGCAAGTGACACAAGACAACTCCGATGCCTGATTTTCACTGGAAGGCAGCACAAGCCGACGCCCAAGTCGTTGAGGGCCGCCTACAAGCCCCCAGTCTGTCGCAAGCTATGCACCAACTGCGCGCCCAACGCCTGACGCCATTGCAGGTGGTAGAGGTGGGTGCGGGGGGTGCAGCTAGCGCAATCCCTGTCGCCCAGAAGCCAGGCGCCTTGGCGATTGGGCCATCACTTGGCAGCAGGCGTCTCAAATCAAAGCCTATCACCCAAGCAGATATTTTGGCCATGACCAGCGAGCTGTCCATTATGCTCAAAGCAGGCCTGCCGCTGGACAACGCCTTGCGCGTACTGATCGGAATGAATGCCAAGCCTGCCATGGCCCAATTAACGCAGACTATCCTGGACGACGTTAAACGGGGTGTTCCATTCAGTCGCGCACTTGTGCGCCACCCCCTGCAGTTCGGTGACTTCTATGTCAACATGGTTCGTTCGGGCGAGGCGGGTGGCCAGCTCAGTGCCGTGCTGGAGCGCTTGAACGAGCACCTTGAGCGCCTGCGGGCTTTGCGCGAAAGCGTCGTCTCTGCCGCCATCTACCCGGCTATATTGCTCGGTGTGGCCGTTCTGTCGGTCATCGCGATGCTGGGCTTTGTGGTGCCCCAGTTTGAGTCCCTGTTCAAGGAAATGGGTGATGCCCTGCCTGCGCCGACGCGAATCATCATGGCCATGGGACATGCTTTCACCGACTATGGAATAGCGATAGGACTCGGCCTGCTGCTCCTGTTCTGGTTGCTGCGCCTTTGGTTGCGTTCCCCCGGCGGTCGTATATGGTGGCAAGCGCGCGCACTGCGTCTGCCCCTTGTCGGCACGTTGCTGCTCAAATACGATTTGACGCTGTTTTCGCGGTCCCTCGGTACGCTGCTGGGCAACGGAGTGCCGTTACTCTCGGCCCTGCACATTGCCACCCAAACCGTGGGCAACGTCAACCTGCGCACTGCCCTTGAGGGCGTCATTCCAAAAATCAAAGGGGGCGGAAAAATGGTTGATGCACTGCAGGCCAGCGGCATTTTCGAGCCCCTGGCAATCAACCTGGTCAAAGTGGGCGAGGAAACCGGCCGCATGGGCCCCATGCTGCTGGAGCTCGCCCGCATCTTCAACCGGGATGTGGAAACCGGTATCAAACGCGGATTGACCCTGCTGGAGCCAGTGCTCATACTGGTCCTGGGCATGCTGATCGCTTCCATCATTGTCTCCATCATGCTGGGCATCTTGTCCGTCAATGACCTGGCGGTATAATTTTTTCAACCTATACCAACCTGAACATGCATCCAATTTGCCCCCTCAATACACCCCGCAAGCGGCGAGCCGGTGGTTTTACTCTTATCGAATTACTGGTGGTCCTTGTCATCCTGACCTTGTTGGCCGGTTTGGTGGGGCCGCGCGTCATGAGCCTGCTGGGCGGTGCCAGGTCCAAGACTGCAGCATTGCAAATCACCGACCTGGAAAAAACCCTCGAAATCTTCAAGCTCGACGTCGGTCGTTTCCCCACCACAGAAGAAGGTCTTGCTGCCCTGGTCACCAAACCCGCCTCGGTCAGCGGCTGGAACGGCCCCTACATTAAAGGAGGCCTTCCCAGTGACCCGTGGGGCAAGCCCTATGTATTCACGAGCCCTGCAGCCGGTGGCGGCATTGAAATCCTGACCTTGGGCGCCGATGGCGTAGTTGGCGGCGATGGTGAAAACGCCGACATACGAAACAAACCCTGATAGAGCGCGCAAGCGACCCTGTCCGCAATTGTTAAAGGGCCAGCGGGGGTTCACGCTGATCGAGTTGCTCGTGGTGCTGGCAATTGGTGCGTTACTCATAGCAACTCTTCCCAGTGCATTTGACCGGCTTCGTGATACCAGCCAATACCGCGACACGGTGCGTGCGATGGTGCTCGACCTTCGCCAGGCGCGCCAGCGGGCATTGGCTTATGGCCAGGTAGTGCGCTTCTCCGTCAACCTGACAGACCACCAATTCGGCATTGAGGGGTTGCGACTGAAGTCAGTACCCGCTTCCATGGAGATCAAGGCCACAGTTGGAGCTGTAGAATTTACAGGCAGCAATCCGAAGGCCGCAATTCTATTTTTGCCAGACGGCGGCTCCAGCGGAGGCACGATAGAACTGGTGCGCCGTGCCGGTGGTGGCGTGCGAATTCGGGTCGACTGGCTCTCTGGGCAAATCACGCAAGAGCCACGTAGCCCATGAAAACGCGCTGCACCCCGCAGGTCCAACGGCATCAAGGCGGGTTTTCGTTATTGGAGGTGTTGGTAGCCTTCGCCATCATGGCCATGTCGCTGGGGTTGATTTACCGGGTGGTTGGCGGCAGCGCCCGCAACGTTTCGCACGTTGCGCAGTCCCAGCAAGCTGCGTGGCTGGCCGAGTCGCTCCTTGCCAGCCGCAGTAACCTGCCCGCCGAGGGCTGGAACGAAGACGGCGAAATGGCGGGGTTTAAATGGCAAATTCGCAGCGGCCGCTACGACAGTGGCATCAACAGCGCGCAGGTCATACCTCTGCAGCAAGTACGGCTCAGCATCCAATGGGCAGGCGGCACGCGCCCGGAGCAACTCGACATCGTTACCCTGTTGCCCCAACGCAAGCCGAAACCGGGCGAGGTCAGCCGGTGACACATTCGAACATGCGCCAAAGCGGGTTTACCCTGCTCGAACTACTCGTCGTCATGGTCCTGCTGTCCGTCATTATGCTGGGGCTCGTGTCTGCATTGCGCGGCATGGTGCAGGCCGAGACCAGCATCGATCAGCGCTTGGACCGACTCGACGAAGTCCGTGTTGCGCGCACGTTTTTACAGCAGACAATGGGCCGTGTGTCTGCCAAGTTATCAGATCCACCTGGCGGCTCCGGAAAACAGGTCATCCCATTTGTAGCCACTGCCCAGAGCCTGTCCTGGGTAGGGATACTGCCAGCCCGGCCCAATGTTGGGGGTCGCCATTTCTTCCAACTTGCGGTCGAGGACGCGAGCACAGGGCCTGCTTTAGTGTTGCACTATGCCCCTTGGAGCCCGGACGCGCCGCTGCCCAACTGGTCCGCCACAGAGTCTCGCGTGCTGATGAAGGACATCCGGAAAATCAGCCTCCAGGCCCAGGGGTTGGCCCCACTAACGCGCAATTCGGCGGAGTCATGGCCCCAAGGATGGCAAGACGGATGGCCCGTTGCAGATGCACTGCCAGAACAACTGCGCCTGAACGCGTATTCAGACCACGGGGACGTCTTCACGCTTACGGTCCGCCTGTACCCCTTGCCCAGCGGAGACAACAGTTTTAGTCAAGTTACTTTTGGTGGTGGTGGGGGCGACTATTGATGAAAAGCCTCCGAACAACTCAGCGCGGTATGGCATTGCTTGCGGTGTTGTGGATGGTTGCCGCTATGGGCCTCATCGTCACCGGTATCGTCCAATCGGTGCGCATGGAGGCTAGAACGGCTGGGTCGCATCGACAGGTTGTGACCGCAAGTGCAACGGCCGATGCCTTTATCTTGCTGGCCTTGCAGAAGATTCAATCGAACCCCGTGCGACCCGGCGTCAACCCGCAAAACCTGCCGGTCCAATTCGAAGAGCATGTGGGCACGGTAACGGTACTGCCGTTGAACGGGCTCATCGACATAAACTCTGCGTCCGTAAACTTGCTCGCACAGATGTATCGCCATGCGGGGGGGCTCAGTCCGCAAGAAGCCCAAACCATGGCCCAGGCCACACGGGATACACGTGAACTAAAAAACGCCAAAGGAATAAAGCAAAATTTCGATGCCATCGAAGACCTGCTGCGGGTCCCCAATATGACCTATGACCTCTATGCTAAACTGATTAGTCTAGTCACCGCAGACATCCGAAATGTAGGCGGTCGAGTCAATCCCCACGCCGCACCGCTGGGCGTCCTTCAAATCTTGACTGGTGGAGATCTTGCACGGGCAACTGTAATGGCATCCCAACGCGATACAGATGCCAATACCATGGACACCTCTTTTTTGGAACCCGAGTACATCGCCATGGCAGCTTCCAACAACTTGCGACTGCAGACGCAGGTACAACTCCCCGGTGGTGGTGTGCTTCAAAAGGTCTGGCTCGTGTACTGGGGCAACGATCCGCGCTCGGGTCTGCCCTGGCGCGTGCTCGGCACGCAACAATCCATGTTGCAAGTGGCCCCAAGTGGCAATTGAGTCTTAGAGTTTCATGCCTGCTTCACTGAACCAAGTATCTTCCTCTGGTCTCGATCTCAAGCCGCTCTGGCGCGATCTGGTTGCCGCATGGCGCGGCATGCTGGAATGGCCCGTGCTGTCCTGGCTGTGGACCAAGCTCGCGGTCCGCTTGTGGTTGCCCAGTGGCGAGTGCGTGTTGAGTCGAAACATCCATCTCGCTCCCATCCACGACGAAAAAGGCGCACGCGCCGCGCGGTTTGAGGCTGTTCTGTTGCCAGAAAGCCTGTTGCTGCGGCGTGACGTGAGCATGCCAATGCTTCAGTCCCGGGACCTCATGGCCGCGCTGGCCCTTGAAGTGCAAAGCCTCAACCCATTTGACCCTGGCGATGTCGTCTGGATGCATGAGGCTATTCCGCAAGACGGCCGTGCGCTGAAGGTGCATATGCTGCTCACGTCGCGCAAGTTAATTGAACAGCACGTGGCGGCAGTTCACCCTGGTCTCAAAGCTCTACCCCCTGAAGTGTGGGTTTCCCGCCCCGACCGTCTCGGTTTTGCCATGCTAGCCGGCTTTGGTGAAGCGCGGCGCTTGCGACACGCCATCGCCTGGCGCTGGGTCAGCGCCCTGTTGGTCATGCTGGTACTAACGCTGATCGTTGCGATGGCGGTGACGCCCAGTGTCCAACTGTACCTGCGCACCCAGCAAGCCCATCAGGCCATGACTGCGCTGTACCAAAAAGCCGCCCCCGTTGTCATTCAGCGTGAATCGCTCACGCGCACTACCGATCTGATCAACGGCCTGGCCGAGACCATGGGTAAACCCATGCAGCCCTTACAGGCCGTGAAGCGCATTACCGACGCCTTGCCCGACGACACGTACCTGTGGACGCTCCAAATCCAAGGGGCCAAAGTAAACATCACCGGGCAAACGGTCAATGCATCCGTACTCATGAAACAATTGGATGCAACGCCGGGCATGAGCAACGTCACTGCCCCAACGCCCGCGAGCAAGACCCCTGGTGCCCCGCGTGAACAATTCGCCATCGAGTTCACACTCGGTCCGACTGCTGTCGTCCCTGTCAAATGAAGCGCATCGCCTTTAACCGAGTCGTTTTACTCCAGGTCCTGACCGTTCTGTTGTTGCTGTTGCCTTTGATAGGCGCAACGTATGTCGTCTGGGTCAAGCACCACCGCCTGCTTGGTATTGTGGCCGACCTGGAGCCGCGTTACGCTCGATTGCAGGGCTTGCTGGACCGTCGGGCTGATGTTCTGACAATGGATGCCAAGGCAAAGGAACTGCTGAAGCAGCTGTCATACCCGGCCACGCAGGACCTGGCTAAAACAGGCAATGACGTGCAGCAACGAATTCGAAGCCTGTTTGCCGATAGCCAGCTAGACGTCATCAGCATACAAGTCTTGCCCGGAAAAATCGAGGGTAAATTTGACCGAATCTCCATAAGTCTTAGGGTCGAAGGCACCATGGCGGGTGTTCAGGCAGCGCTTGAAAAACTGGCGGTGCAATCCCCGGTGATTCTGGTTGACAGCATGACTTTGCAGACCGTGGGCATGGTGCGCCTGGCCACTGTCCCGCGGACCGGCGGACAATTTGTTTTCTCGGTTTTTCGGATACGGTCATGATGGTCACTCCTATCCGTGTGCTTATGCTGGTGGTCCTGGCCCTCAGTGCTGGTTTGGCGAGCCTATGGCTGGATCAGCAGGGGACGCTGCGCAACATTACCTGGGTTGTGCCCGTCGCAATAGCCCCCGACATCACCGTCCCGGCAAACCCTTTGCTGGGAGGGGGCGCTGCACCTGCTGCGTCTTATGCGAGTATTTTTGAGCGCCCCCTTTTCGCAATCGAGCGTCGTCAGCCGCCACCGCCACCCCCACCGGCGCCGCCCGCGCCGCCTGACCCTTTCATCGGTATCCAGATTTATGGCATCGTCTCTGGTGGCGATGGGGGTATTTTGGCCCGCGTTGAAGGCAGGATGCGCCGTATCAAGATCAACGACGCGATCGGTGGCTGGACGCTAAAGAGCATTCAAGGCCGCCAGATCAACTTTGCGCAAGGCACGCAAACCCGTCAATTGCAGCTGACGTACTCCAAACTCAATTAAGACACCGGCGCTTTCGCCGCAGTAACCTACAGCCTTACCTCCTATGTACTCATCGTCCCGATACCTTTTCCTTTGGTTTTTTACCCTCAGCGGCGTAGTACTCGCCCAGCCCGTTATGCCCGCGGGGACGCCCGTGTCCCCGGCCACTGAAAAGGTGCTTGTGCAGCCCGTCGCACCGGCAGCGGAGCCTGAGCCACAAACTGCGGAAAATGCGGTTCCTGAAACGAAGGACCGCATCATCCGCGGCAACGACCAGGTGCTGGCGCCCGCCACTGCCAAGGGCGTGGTTGAAGGCACCACGTCGGGGCTCCAGTTCGAAGCCGCACCGCTGGCAGACGTGGTGAGCCTGGTCATGCGTGAAATCGCCAAGGTGAGCTACGTCATCCATCCCCCCATCAACGGCACGGTCACCATGGCAACGCTGGGGCCGGTCAGTGCAGATCAGGCGGTTCTTTTACTAGAGGCGGCATTGCAGGCCAATGGCTTGTTGATGGCCCGTGACACGCGGGGTGTTTACCACATCGGTCGCCCGGAAGCCCTCAAAGGCATTGTGCCGGCCATTCGCCAGGCAGGGGCTGGCCCCTTGCCACCGGGATATGGCGCGGTGGTGATCCCGCTCAAATACATGGGCGCTGGTGAGATGGCCAGCATTTTGCGGCCCATGGCCCCGCCAGAAGCCATCGTGCGAGTGGACACGCTGCGCAACCTGCTTGTCATGGTGGGTACCCGGGCCCAGGCCGAGGGTTGGCTCGACATCGTTTCCACCTTTGATGTGGACCTGCTCAAAGGCATGTCGGTCGGCGTGTTTGCACTTAAAAACATCAGCACCCGCGAAGTCGAACTTGCCCTGCGGTTGCTCAGTGGCGGCAGCGCAGCCCCCGCGGCTGCGGCCACTCCGGGTGCACCTGCCGCGACCACGCCAGGAGCAGCCGCACTCAGTGCTAGCCAGTTGTCTGTCGGGTCGCCTCTTTTTGGAGCGCTGCGGATAATCCCTCTGGAGCAGATCAATAGCGTGCTGGTCGTTACGCCGCGCGCGGCCAATCTGGACGAGGCTCGGCGTTGGATCGAGAAGCTCGATCAACCCGGTGGCAACTCCCCCGAAGCCCAGTTGTTTGTCTACCCCGTACAAAATGGCAACGCCAAGCACCTGGCTGACGTGCTCAACAGCCTGTTTGGTGGCAGTGCATCAAG
>JANXVI010000007.1 GCA_025351745.1 Rhodoferax sp. | reverse complement strand
TTGCGATGCACTCAAACGTCGCGCCCACTGTGCGGGCCGTCGCCGCGCTGGCGATGTTGTCTGTCAGGACGACGATCTCTACTCGGGTTAACAACAACTGCTCAAAAGCGAATTCGACGAGTGCCAGCGCTGCAGATGTTGCGGCCCCTCTGCCCTGCCATGACTCTCGCACCCAATACCCAAGGTTGCAGAAACCGTGAAGCGGATTGAACTGGTTCAGCCCGGCGCCTCCCACCAACGTATCCGTGGCCACATCGAAGATTCCGAACTCGTGACCGGTTCCCTGTTCGCGCGAACGACGGCACACCGCAAACCATTCCAATGCCTGCGCCCGCGTGTAGTCTGCGGCGGCCCATGGCATCCATCGTCCAACCGTATCGGTTGACTCGCACACGGCTGCGGCAAAAGATGGTGCGTCTGTATCTTCAAACGGGCGCAAGACGAAGCTTCCAGCCCAGAGGCTGTGGACAGGGGTTGCGCCGCCAAGCTTGTCCGAAATGTTTTCTGATTCCATGGCGAAAGTTTGCCACACGTTTTGCAACGCGATGCGCCGCGCCGCCACCATTGCGGCGGCGTGCATCAATCGTTCGCTGATCCGGCTCTATCATTCAGGCCATGAACTTTACTGTGGCAAAGTCTTGGCTGGTGGCGCTGTTGGCAGCAGGCGCTGGGTTGGCATGCACGGCGGGGGCCGACCCCAGCACTGACCTGCGGGTCGTCATCATCCGGCACGGCGAGAAGCCCAAGGTGGGCGACAACCTGACCTGCCAAGGCGAGAACCGCGCACGCCAACTGCCCGCAGTGCTGCACCGCAAGTTTGGTGTACCCGACTTTGCCTATGTGCCCACCGTGGGCAGCGGCAACGCGACCAAGCACGCCCGCATGTTCCAGACCATAGCACCCATGGCGGTGCGCTACAACCTGACCGTGAACAGCGCATTTGCTGCCGATGCCTATGCCGACGTTTCAGACAGTGTGCGCCACAAGGCCGGCACCGTGCTGATGGTGTGGAACCACACCGACATACCGGAACTGGCGAAGGCACTGGGAATCGACGCACCACCGCGTTGGGCCGACGGCAACTTCGACAGCATCTGGATCCTCCGCTACACCGCGGGCAAGGCGCTGCTGTCGCTTGACAGCGAAGGACTGACGCCCGCAACTGCTTGCGCGGACTAGCACGATCAATCGCAGGGCCATCCTCTCAAAGCCGTGGCAAGCTTGCGACAATGGGCGCTTGTTGAAACAGCCACCCGCAAACCCGCCATGCCAACCGATTCTCTATTAACCCTCAAGTTGCCAGAGGGCTATACCTTCGAAGACCTGAAGCTACGCCGATGTGCAGATGACGCCATCGACCTGGACATGGGCCTGGTCAAGCTGATCTGCACCATGAACGGCCTGGATTTCGACAAGGTGCGCCAAGACCCGGGGCCTGTGGTGACCAGCCTCTTGACCGTCTGGTACAAGAGCCATTTGGCGGAAGGCGGACAGCCGGATGCAATGATGGAACAGCTGAAGACGCAGCGGCCGCAGCTCAACTGATTCTACAGCTCGCTATTAAATTTGTAGCTGTATGCACATATTTTACAAGGGCTACAGCCCCGTTATTCATATAACTACCTAGCTGGAGAACATCTATGCCCATTGACGCACACCCCAATGCACCGCCGGTCGGCACCTCCACCACAGCCACCACCATCGCCACGCACAGTGGCAGCTTCCACGCCGACGACGTTTTTGGCGTCGGCATTCTGATGGGGGTTTTCCCATCGCACACGCTGGTGCGCACGCGCAAGCAGGAGCTGATTGACGCCGCCGACTTCGCGGTGGACGTGGGTGGTAGTTGGGACGCCGCCACCGGCCGCTTTGACCACCACCAGCGCGGCTTCGATGGCGCGCGCCCAGCGCATGCGGTCGACGGCGCCGACGTGCCCGGCGTGGGTTATGCCAGCGCCGGGCTGGTCTGGTCGACCCACGGCAGTGCCTACGTGCGGGCCTGGGCCAGCGCCCAAGGTCACGCTATTGACGACGCGGCCGTCACCCTGATCGTGCGCTCCATCGACCACGCGCTGGTGCAGTATCTGGACATTGTGGACACCGGCCAGGGTGATGTGTCGCCCGGCATCTTCGGCCTCTCCAGCCTGATCGCGCAGTTGAACACCCATTGGCTCGAAGAGCGGGGCATGGACAACACGGCCAAAGCCCAGTTGCAAGAGTCCCGCTTTCGCGAGGCCATTGCCATCACGCGCAAATTCCTGGACCACGCCATCAGCAAAAAGCTAGCCCAACTGCGCGCCATGGACACCGTGCGCAGTGCGCCTCGCCTGCTGGATGCCCGCGTGCTGCACCTGGCCGAGGGCGGTATGCCGTGGACGCATGTGGTGCTGCACGAAATGCCCGAGGTGGTGTTTGTGATCTACCCCGACTCGGACGGCGACCAGTACCAGATCAAGACCGTGCCGGTGGAAGCCGGCTCGTTCACCGCCAAGCGGGACCTGCCCCGCAGTTGGGCGGGTCTGCGCGACCAGGAGTTGGCCGCCGTGACTGGCGTGGCAGACAGCGTGTTCTGCCACCTGAATGTATTCATTGCCGGAGCCCGCAGCCTGGAAGGCGCAGTGCAACTGGCCGCATTGGCGTTGGCAAACTGATCTGCGTTGCTGCGTAGTGCTATGAAATATATAGCTATATAGTGAGGTTATTCGAGGGCTAGCGGCCTATCTTTCAAAAACGCTTCTTGCTGGGCGACAAACCCGTCAAACGCTGCCAGCAGGGGTTGCCAGCGACCGGCATCATCTTCTAGCTGCGCCAGCGCCGCGCACGTGGCCTCCAGCGTGGACAGCTGCCCCGGCTGGTGTGCCTTGCGGATCGCGTAGCGGCCTGCGGGCACATCGCACAACACCCAGCGCGGCAGTCGTTGCAACGCAGGGCTCAGGTGCAGCATCTTGCGGCTCTTGCGCCAGGTGGCGTCCAGCACCACCAGCCGCACGCCAGCCGGGTCGGCGAGTTGCAGTGGGTCTAGCACCGCGGGCAGGGCATGGTCCGGGTACTGTGTGGGTGGATACAGCAACACGGTGTAAAGCGGTGTTGGCATCAGTGCTTGCAAGGCCGCGGCGTCGAATGACTCGCCCACCACCATGCGGCTGCGCGGCAGGCTCAGGTGCAACAAGCGCGCACTGTTCTTGGCGTGGTGTTCTTCCAGCGGGTGCTGCAGGATCAGCACCTCGGTCGCGTGCGGCGTGGGTGTGGCAAAGCGGCAGATGCAGGCGCTCAGCGGGCGCTGGCAGCGGGGGCAGGTTGGGCGGGACAAGGCTGAGAGTGCAGGCATGAAACCTCGCTGGCTATGGCAAGGGGCTCAAGCCCAGTTCTTTCAAAAAACTGATGTGCTTACACATGGTTCGCTCGTGTGTTTTCATGTCGAATTTGGGGGATGGGTCTGGCTGCACGTGGAGCGGCACGATCAGGATCTCCGCTCGCTCGATCTCTGCAATCAGCTCATCCTCTCTTGAACACCTGTGCGCCGCCTGGACGATTCTAGGCCCTGCCCCGCTAAACGCTTCCCCCGCTACACCGCTGCGCGGATGGTGCAGACGCAGTGCTTTGTAAAAGAGTGTTCAAGCTATGGAATAAAGCAATGTGCCAAGTCCAGAATGCTGGTACACCACCATGCAGCTTTTTTCCTCACCCTATTTCTATGCAGCTCTGTCTGTTGGGTTCGCGCTGCTCGCCCTGTATTGGGGCCTGCAACTGCGGCAAACCTCGGCCAAAAACGCTCGACTGAAGAAATACCTGGTCAAGTTGAAAGATGCCGAGCGCACGCTGCGAAAAAGTGCCTTCAAAGACCCTTTGACCGGGCTGGCCAACCGGCTCTTGCTGATGGACAGGTTTGAGGTGGCCATGCGCCACGCCCGGCGCAGCCGCAAGAAGTTTGCAGTGCTGATGCTGGACCTGAACAAGTTCAAGGCCATCAACGACACCTACGGCCACGCGGCGGGTGACAAGGTTCTTGTCACCGTAGCGCAACGCCTGGTGTCCATCGTCCGCGAATCCGACACAGTGGCGCGGCTGGGCGGCGACGAATTTGTGCTGATTGTTGAGTCCATCGTTGAGCGCGCGCAGCTGGAGGCACTAGGGCAAAAGTTGTTGGACGTGGTGTCGCAGGACCTGGTGTTGGATTCGGGCGAAACCGTGGCCGTGGGTACCAGTGTGGGTTATGCCTGGTACCCCCGAGACGGCGACACCCTGCATGACATTCTGGATGTTGCAGACCAGGCCATGTACACCTGCAAAACCTCGGGATTAATGCCGCTGGCGTAGTGGCCAACCGTGTGTGAGCGGCCTGGTGATGGTGATTGGAGGCGATGACCGATACGCTGAAACTGCGGCTGGGCGCAGTCTGGATGCGGGGGTGGCGTCTGTGCGACGCCTTCCGCAATACGCAACGCCGACATGACCGTCTGACGGAAAAGGCTGCGTGCGCGTTAACGAACAGCTTTGGCAAAGGGATTTAGCAAGCTTACTCCGAAGGATTTGAAATCAGCCACATTGCGTGTCACAACGGTCAAGCCGTGCACGTCCGCCGTGGCAGCAATCATGGCGTCCTCATACAGGGTGTTGGACGTGCGGTGCATCAGCCGGGCCCATCGCCTGAACACGGTTGGGTCCATGGGTAGTACGTTGTAGGAAGCGGCAACCAGGTCGAGCCAGGCTTCGATTTCGACGGCTTTCGCCGCATCCTGATCACGGGTCAATTCCACACCCGCCTGAATCTCGCCCAAGGTCACGGCGGACACATAGAGTTTGCTGTCGTCCACCGATTTAAACCAAGCAATGACACCACCGTGAGGCTTGGGCTTGCGCAGTTCGGAGACGACATTGGTGTCCAGCAAATACATAGGCTTTACTGGGCTGGCTCAACCTTGCGCCGCCGAGCCTGCCCGCGCTGTGGAAGCGCCAACTCTGAACGGCCAGTGTTGGAAAGCAAGAGCTGCTTCAAGGAAGGGCGCGCAGCCGACTGCAAGCGCCGCCACTCATGCACCGACACCAAGACAGCGGCCTCAGCCCCGCGCTTGGTCACCATTTGCGGCCCCTCAGCAAGGCACGCATCTAGAAACTCGCTGAACTTTGCCTTCGCATCCTGAACGGGCCATGTTTGCATGATTTACCTTAATCAGACTAGTTAGCTGACTAGTTTAAATGGCTGGTGCGAAATGTCAAGTCGCGGGCAGGGGGTAGTCGCTGGAGTACAAATGGGAACTGTGGACTGCGGACTACTCAATCCCAAGAACACTGTTGACAGACTGCTCCAGCATTTCAACCAGCTCGGGGTCCATGTATCTGTTGTCGTTGGGTGCTTTCGCCACATTTGCTCGGCGGTTGGGCTGCGCCATTGGTTTCTGCTGCAGATGAACAGTGCGTTGATGTTCTCGTCTAACTGCGCCATGAATTTTTCTTGTATGAGCTGTTTATCGGTTACTTGAGGGTAGCCGATCCCGAGCTGCTGTGCGCGGGCGAGTTTTGCGGAGCGTATGTACAAATCCTTCCAGCGTTTTTCTTTTGGCCAATCGTCTTTTTTTGACATGCAATTACCTTCTCGTTGTTGCCTGTGCCGTCAACCATTCACAGAGAGATGTCGCGATCCATATAGAGTGCAGGCCGAACATCGGCGCCGTCCGCAGATTTCATGACAGACAAAGCTTGCGCGCGCGATTGGCATGCTACATATCATTTGGGTTTTTTGGTGTTGATGTGCTTGCGTAGGCCTTCAAAGTAACTGGCTTCAAGAGGCGTCGCAAGTCTAGGCCGGGCACCGGCCGTTCATGTCGCAGATTTTAGTTAGTAAAAAAATCTCCGATGGGCCTGGAGCGCTATTGAGCGATGAGTATGTTCCCACAATCGCTCCAGGGACCATAGGCAGAGACGAGACGAACCTTCTTAGTGGCATATGAAGACAGCAACTACCACCGCTGGCAAAATGACCACCATGATTTATACATCCACCCTGCTTACCTATAGATCGCGCTGTGACGAGATTCAGCCGGTGGTGAAGGCCCTTCCTGCCATCTGTATGGCACATGTCACTATGCGTTAAAAACTTGGTTAGCTATTGCGTTCTCGCCGCTGGTTTTTTTCTATTTCACCATTTCTTGCCGCATTCAATTCAAACCACCCCTGCCCGCTCCAACATCGCATGCAACAACACATTGCATCCCGCCGCAATGTGTTGCGGCTTCGCATCCTCAATCTCGTTGTGGCTGATGCCATCCTTGCAGGGAATGAAAATCATGCCGCTGGGTGCCAGCTTGGCCATGTAGACGGCATCGTGCCCGGCACCTGAGACGACCGGCATATTGCTGTAGCCCAGCTTCTTGGCGGCGCGGGCCACGGCGTCCACGCAATCCTTGTGAAAGGCAATGGCCGAGTAGCTGGACACCATCTCGATCTTCACATCCACGCCATGTTCTTTGGCCACGGTTGCGGCAAAGGCTTTCACTTCGTCGACCATGGTGTCCACCAATGCATCGGTGGCGTTGCGCAAATCGATGCTGAACTTCACGCGACCGGGGATCACGTTGCGG
>JANXVI010000467.1 GCA_025351745.1 Rhodoferax sp. | reverse complement strand
CGATTGCCAGATTTTGCTGGCTGCCGTCAAGGTCGGAGAGCCCAGTCTTCAACCTGAAAAGTCTAAAGGTATGACGTTCGGCATGGTGTGGGATGCGACATCAGACACCAGCATGGCCCTCGATTTGTGGCAGATCAAGCGTTCCAACGAAATCAACCCACTGCCCTACGATGAGGCCGCTGCGTTGCCCACTGCCATTCGGGCAGACAACAATCTGACCATCAATGGCGTGGTGACGCCCAATACCGGAACCATTCTGATCTCGAAGGCGCCATACCGCAATTCCAGTTACACCAATGTGCGCGGGGTGGACCTTGAGTTCAAGCAGCGTTTCAACCTGGGTGATATCGGCAAGCTGACCGCGTCGATCAATTGGACGCACTTGCTGGACTGGACACGGGTCGAGCCCGATTCGGTCGACTCGGCTGGTAAAGCGATTGCTGGCAAGCAATACCAATACCTTGGAACCCACGGCAATTGCGACACGTCGAACTGCGCCGGAACGCCGACCGACAAAATCAATTTGGGTGCCACCTGGGACCAAGGCCCATGGAGTTTCAGTGGCATATTGAACTACCGCTCCAGCATGAAGAACGTAGCGTTTGACGGAGATTTGTGTGCATCCAAACTGGCTGACGGAACGGCCGCGCCGGCGGACTGCACGTTGGCCTCGTTTTACACAGTAGACGTATCGATGCGCTGGCAGCCTATGAAGAACCTGCAGGTTTTTGGTTCCATTCAGAATCTGTTCGACCGCATTGCGCCTCTGGACCCGCTCACCTATGGCGGCATGAGCTACAACCCGCTCGACGCCAGCGGCGCAATTGGTCGCTACTTCAAAGTGGGCATGAAGTACAAGTTCTAACTTCTGCGCCGCGCCATAAGCCTTATTTCTGGTGGCGTATGGCGCGGGTAGGCGCTCGCGTTTAAGCTTGACGCCATGAAAGCTTATCGCGCCTCCACCCTTTGGTTTACCCCGAAAGCCGAGGGTCCTGTGCGTGCGCTGTACGAGGACGACGGCCTGCTGGTCGTCGGCCCGAACACCGCAGGCAGGCAGGTAGTGCATGCTATCGGCGCCTACCGTGAACTGGCCCCCCAGTACGCCCATGTGGCGGTAGAGCATTTCCCAGGGCGCATCATCGCTCCGGGGTTTGTGGACATGCACATCCACTACCCACAGACCAATGTGATTGGCTCACCAGCCGACGGTCTGCTTCCCTGGCTGGAGAACTGCACCTTCCCCGAAGAAAAACGCTTCGCAGCCCTGGAATACAGTGCGCAAGCCGCTACATTTTTCATAGCAGAACTACTGCGCAATGGCGTGACCACCGCGCTGGCCTTCGCCACGTCGCACGTCGAATCGGTCAACGCCTTGTTCAAGCAAGCCCAGGCCCAACGCATGCGCATCATGACTGGCCTTTGCCTGATGGACCGCAACGCGCCGGCCGATTTGCTGAACCGCGGATCTGCAGACGGTCGTATCAACTCCACCGAGCAAAGCCTGCGCGACACCGAGGCTTTGATCCAACGCTGGCATGGCAAAGACCGCCTGGGTTACGCGATCACCCCACGCTTCGCGCCCACATGCTCGGACGCGCAATTGCGAGGCGCTGGTGATTTGGCCAAGCAGTACCCGGATGTGTGGATCCAATCCCATGTGGCGGAGAACATGGACGAAATCGCCTGGGCGCGCGCGCTGTTCCCCCAATCGCGCAGCTACCTCGCCACCTACGACGATTTCGGCTTGATGCGCCAGCGCGCTGTCTATGCACATTGCATCCACTTCGACGACGCGGACCGTGCGCTGATGCGCGACACGGGCACCGCAGCAGCCATCAGTCCGACCAGTAACCTGTTTCTGGGCAGTGGCTTCTTTGACTATGCCGGCGCAGACCGGGTGGGTTTCCAATACGGACTGGCCAGCGATGTGGGCGGTGGCACATCGTTCAGCCCGTTCCACACCATGCTGGGCGCCTACTACGTGGGGCGGGAAGGGCAGAC
>JANXVI010000458.1 GCA_025351745.1 Rhodoferax sp. | reverse complement strand
GGGGCAAATGCGAGCACCGCAGGTAATTTGGTAGACGGGTCAACCGGTGTGGTTCGTCCGCCAGCAGGTACTGCGGCGAACTCAAGCAGCTTTAATTTGGCGCCTGGGTATACGGTTAACGAAGCAACAGGTATCGTTACTGGCCCTGGAAATGGAATCAAGGTTGCCACCTACAACCCCATTGCAAATGCGGCAGATACGGCTGGAAACCAAATTTATCTGGGTAGCAATGGCAACTATTACACCTTGGCTTCTGATGGGTCCATGCGGGTCGCTTCACCATATGCTGCGGCCGGAAACGGCATTCAACCACCGCAATTTGCAAGGGGAATTCAGTTTCAAGGCGATGCGCTGGGTGCACTAGGCGTGCCGCCGAATACCGCTCGGGTCAGTACCACTCTGGCTGATGGGACACCCGTTACGGTAGTGCCGGATGCAGTGCACGGTGGCAGCATCATTGAAATCAAGGACGTCCAAAATATCTCCAATTCCAATCAGTTTCGGGGGTATGCAACACAAGACCAACCTATTCAGTTGGTTGTAAGTCCCAACACCAAAACGATATCTGCTGATGTTGTAGAGATGGTTGTTAAATCTGGTGGATCGATACGGATCTACAACCCATCGACCGGGACTTTCACCACTTGGAAACCATAATCACAAGGAATCACGCAAGTGAGCATGAAATTTAAGGCCCCTGTTACCCTGAATATTTTGACCCCAAGGTCGTTGTTCAGGCCCAATGATTTTTTGAACGCGGTGCAGACCTATTGCGAATTGCTGCCCGGCGTACTACCAGAAAGATGGTGGTGGGCAGAGTCTCCGCGCGAATTTGATCTGCAAAATTTGCAGGCGCTTATTCCAACGCCCGAAGATAAATTGCAGGTTCGACAGAGTGTACCTCCCGAGACAGCAAAGAATATCCCACCAGAGTTTGACACTAGATGCGAGACTGTCAATTGGGATCGTAAAAAGAAGCCAAAGGCCGAAGGCTCCTTTAGTCCACGCTGGTGCAGTAAGGCACCCAGTGTGCGTGATACGCACGCAAACATGAACGTCACGGTCGAACTAGGTCAAGTGGCACAACAAGAACTTGTGACGTGTCTAAAGCAGGCCAGCGTGCGGTTGAACGCTCATTTTGCTCTGATGGATACATTGACTGCCTCTTACAAGGAATTTGCAGGGATAAGTGGCTCGGCCAAGTACAGTGATCGCTTTTACGTTGTGACTCATGAGTTGCGCCACTGTCTGCCAGACATATTCTGGGGAACAGTATTTGGTCCGCCCTATGTTGCCTTGTTTGGCAAAGAGAAATTGTTAAATGCGCCAGTATTTGCAGCCGAGCAAATTGCTGAAAACATGGTGTACATCCAACTGACTCAAGACATTACAGATGTTGCCAACGATCCGGCTGCCATGGCGCTGCATCGCAAGGCGTTCAAAGATTATTTGGGTGTAGATGCGTTCTTTGTAGAGGGTCGTGGCTATGACAGCTACAGCCGCCTGGAGTATGGGCCAGTTGGTAAGATATTTGTAACGCCCGAGTTTGAACTGGCAAAAGATTGAGGCCCAGCCGCTTAGAGCGCAAGCCCAGCGCTCACGCGGTGTAGCGCTCGGCTTGCGCCAGACATCCATGGCCAGTGCGGTATCGGCTGCGCCGAAACCGCAGGCTATCCAGCCAGCAGGCGCTACGCGCCGCCTCACACGAGGGGGCGTCCATCCCGAATGTCCAGACCGCTATGCTTGCTCCTCGTCTGCCCTATCCTTGACCGCAATGACCCCCAAGCGCAGCGCCTGCGCAATCACCTGATCATAAAAAGCCAACACTTGCTCGCGTTGTGGCGAAATGCGCAGATGCCTGTTATCAGGCAGGCCCATCAAATACGTGCACCAGGCATTCACCGCCCTGGGCACCTGCTTTGGCGTCATCACAATGGCATGGGCCATGGCGCGCCGGACCATTTGAATCTCGTGCATCGGGCGCAGCCCAAACGTCAGACGCCGCGCCGCTTGACCCTCGACCAACAAACGGATCACCGCATAAAACCGCTCGCGCCTGGGCGCATCCCGCGCGTACCCCTTCTTTGAGGTATGCACATCGCAAAACCGGTCACTAAAAATCTTAGGCGTCGGCCCCTGCTGCACAAGCCTGCCTGGCTTAGGTTTGCGCGGATCCTCGCTGACCAACCGCTCGTGGGCCAGCATCTTGCCCTGCTTCACAAAAACAGCCTTTTGCGCCGCAAGCTGGGTCGGTGCACAACACAACTCACACACATCCTCATAGTACGCAAACTTAAGCCTAAGCTCCAGCGGGTGCACTTGGCGCCGGTTGATGCGCTGCTCATCGTACCCCAGCTCTTCATCAAGCATCGTTGAGCAGACCCTGACCGGCACACGGGTCGGCTGGTAGGCGTAGCACAACTCATGGAACGCGAGCAATGCATCAATCGTCGTCTGCAGGCGCACATCCTGGTATTCACAATCGGGGTCGCCAGAGGCTGCACCATGCCAATGGCCCACGAAGAGCCCGCAATGGCGCAGCAATCCCCGGCCCCACGCCTCGATCATCAAAGAATATTGACCGGGCGCCAGTCCAACCAGGTCTGAAGGCACACGCCAATCACTGGGCGCAAACCCCTGCCTCTGCGTGAACTCCAAAAAGGCCGGGTCAAGATGCTTCTGCACCTTGGCTTTGATGGAGCGCCCGTTGACGCCCTTGTCCTGCGTCGCGTACCAAGAATCCTTCGGGTGAAAGCTGTCCTTGCCCGCGAGCACAGCCTGGGCAATGACAGGGTCGCACTGCCAATGCGGCTCCGAAAAAATGCTGTGTTCGTATGCGATGCGTTCTTCTCGATCACTTGCCATGCTGGGCCATTTCCTCGTTTTTTTGTCCAGTGGGAAGACCACTGGTGGTGGACACACTCGCGTTCGTGTCCATCAACTGTATTCGAAACCATGACCAATCCCAGCCCTCGACCTCCGGCCATTCAACGCCCATTCGCCCCTTCAAATCCTCGCAAAAAAGCCCAGTGGAACTACACACCGGACGCAATCTTGCAGATGGCTGCAAAGCCGCGCCAGTTGTGGCTTTCGGCCCGATACGGTAGTGGGTGCGAGGCGCATACGAAACGAAACAAATGAACGAAATCAAGGACTTAGCATGACAACAAAAATTCTGACCCTCCGCGTGCCCACGCCGGTCTATTCCGAGCTTTGCTCGAACGCAGCCGAATTGGGTGTCCCCATATCCGCACACATTCGCCGTTTGATCGAGCAGGAGCACCAAGCCCAGCAGGTTGCCCAACTGCGCATTGAGGTGTTGGACCGGCTCGACAAGCTGATTCCAGCAGCGCCCCAAGCCGCAGCGCCGTCACCCACGCTGATCGAAATCCTGCTGCTCGCCCGCGCCACGGCGGCGCACTTGAATCCCCAGTTGGTTGCGCAAGTGCGCGCCAAACTCGCCACCCCATCACAGTAAGGACCCATCATGAAAATCACTCCTTCCCTCGTCGCCCTGGCCCTATTGACCGGTCTACTGGTTTCCCTTGGCTGCTGGGTTTGGACCGTCACGCATACGTTTGACGTCCCCGACCCTCTATGGCAATCATTGCCGTTCAACCTATTCCACACCTTCAACAATCCCAACCTGCGCCCGGTAGCGCTATGGTCGTTGCTCAAAGGCTTCGCCCCGGTCTTTGCCCTGCTGTATGTGGTGAACGCGCTGGACGACAGCGCGCGCAATGGCCGCGTCGTGCGTGGTGCGCGCATCGTGTCAGCGGATGCGCTGACGCGCAAGACTAGGGCCAAACCACATCAGCAAATCGAGATTGCTGGCGTGCCCATGCCGCTGGCCTGCGAGCCCACCCATTTACTGCTAACCGGTGGCACCAGTACCGGCAAGACCACCGCTGCCGACGGTGCGCTGCACGGCATACTGGCGCGCGGTGACCGCTTCATTGTCATTGACCCCAACGGCCATGCTCTGGCCCGGTTTGCTGCCAAGGGCGATACCGTGCTCAACCCGTTTGACAAGCGCGCACCCGGCTGGTCCATCTTTAATGAGCTGCGCAAACCGTTCGATGTCGAGCGCTTCGCCAAGAGCGTGGTTCCCGACAGCAGCGATGCCAGCGCCCAGCAATGGCACGGGTATGCGCAACAACTGTTTGCAGAAACCGCGCGCGTCTTGACCCAAAGCGGCGAGACAACAACCGAGCGCCTGCTGTACTGGCTAACCCAGGCGCCTGCGGGAGAGTTGAAGGCCTTGTTGGCTGGCACCGCTGCCGGTGGTCTATTTGAGCCTGGCGCGGAGAAGGCGTTGGCCAGCACGCGCTTCATCCTGTCCCACCATGTGGGGGTGTTCCAATATTTGCAGCCAGGTGACTTTAGCCTGCGCACCTGGCTGGAGCAAGGGAAAGGCAATCTGTTCATCACCTGGCGCGAGGACATGTTGGCCACGCTGCGCCCACTGGTCAGCACGTGGACCGATATCCTGATCGCCTCCATCCTGACCCTATCGGATGAGCAACCGCGCCCGCTGTGGTTGGTGCTCGACGAACTAGCCAGCTTGGAGCGTTTGAGCAGTTTGGAGGCTGGTTTGACGAAGGGGCGCAAGCATGGCTTGCGGGTCGTCGCGGGCCTGCAATCGGTTTCGCAACTCGATTCGCTCTATGGCACGCACAACGCCAAGACCTTGCGTAGTTGCTTCCGCAACCTGCTGGCCCTGGGATGCTCGAATGCTGATCCACACACGGCCAAAGAAATCTCCGACGGACTCGGGGAATCCGAGATCGAGCGCACACAGACCAGTGACAGCAACGGCAAGAGCGGCCACACCCGGTCGACATCCCGCCACCGCACATTCGAGTCCGCCGTGTTGCCGTCCGAGCTGATGGCCCTAGCACCGCTGCATGGTTATTTGAAGTTTGCCGGGGATTACCCGATTGGCAAAATCCGACTGGTCCCGCAGAACACCGCGCCACGCATCACACCCTTTGTGGAGCGTTGAGCATGCTCAGCTTGTCCAACGTCGGCAACGGAAAATCCGCCGCCAGCTACTACGAGCTGGCCGATGACTACTACACCAGCGGCCACGGCCCCAGTGCCTGGTGGGGCGCCGGTGCGGCCAGTCTTGGGCTGCACGGTGCGGTGGAAGCACCTGAGTTTGCCGCGCTGCTGGATGGGCGACTGCCCAGCGGCGAGACCTTGCACCGGGGAGCCGCAGGCCGACGTGGCGGCACCGATGGCACCTTTAGCGCGCCCAAGTCGGTGTCCTTGCAAGCGCTGGTCGGGTGCGACCGGCGCATCATAGCCGCGCATTGTTTAGCAGTGGAGCGGGCATTGGCCTATGCCCAAACCCTGGTTGCTTGTCGCGTCACCGAAGACGGCATCACACACAGCGTGCCCACCGGCAACCTGGTGGTGGCGAGGTTCAATCATGATTTGAGCCGCGCCTGTGACCCACAACTGCACACGCACTGCGTGATGGTCAATGCCACACGCCGCGCCGATGGCCAATGGCGGGCCAGCGACAACCAATCGATTTACCGCCACAAAATGCTGCTGGGTGCGCTGTACCGCAGCGAACTGGCACGCGAGCTGCAAGCGCTGGGCTATGCGGTGCGCCTGACCCATCTGGATGGCCGCTTCGAGCTGGCCCACATCAACGAGCAACAGGTGAAGGCCTTCAGTCAGCGTAGTGCCGCGATTGAGGCGTATCTCAAAACGCATAACGGCTTGGAGCGCAGCGAGGCCAGCGCGTGGGATAAAAAATTGGTGGCGGTCCTCACCCGCGATAAAAAAACCGCCGTGGACCGCGCCTACCTGGCCCAAGAGTGGGCCACCCTGAGCGAGGCCCAAGGCATCGATTACAGCCCACCGCAGCCGGTTACCCGGTTGGAGGCACAACCCGATGTGGCGGCAGTCTTGGCCCAAGCCATCCACCACGTGAGCGAGCGCCAATCCGTGTTTAGCCGCCAGGGCATCGTGCAAACAGCGCTGGAGCGTGGCATGGGCATCACGACCTTGGATGCCATCGAGACGGCACTGGAGGATGCTGTTCGAGCTGGTGACCTGATTCGAGAAACAACCAGGGACAGCGAGCGCTACACCACGCCACAAGCGCAGCAACTGGAGCGCGACATCCTGCGCATCGAATCCCAAGGGCGAGCGGCATTAGGCCCGCTCTACCAAGGCCCACGAGACAACCTGATTGCGCAACTGGCTGGCTTGTCGGATGGGCAGCGTGATGCCGCGCTGGGTGTCTTGCTGACCGCTAACCAGGTCATTGGCATCCAAGGGCGTGCTGGTGTTGGCAAAACCACCTTGCTCAAGATCACGGCCCAGCAGGCCAGCGTATGCGGTTACACCGTCAAGGGCCTGGCGCCCAGCGCCAGTGCGGCGCGCGAGTTGGCGGGCGCGGGCATCGATGCGGAGACCATCACCGCGTTTAGCCATCGGCAAGCGAAGAAGCTGGACGCGCGCACCCTGTTGGTGGTGGATGAAGCCGGTATGGCGTCCACCCGGCAGTTGCACATGATCTTGAGCGAAGCCGCTGCCAGCGGGTGCCGGGTGGTCCTGGTGGGGGACACGGCACAGTTGCAATCGGTGGAAGCCGGTAAACCCTTTGCGCAGTTGCAGGCGCACGGCATGCATACCGCCGTGGTCAACCAGATCCAGCGACAAAAGAACCAGCTCTTGAAACATGCGGTCGAGTTGGCCGTGGGCGGTCAGGCCGCGATGGCGGTTCAGGTACTGGACAAGCACATTACCGAGGTGTTCAATGCGTCAGAGCGTTTCGAGCGCATGGCCAGCGACTATATGGCCCTGTCGTCATCCGAGCGCGCCGAGACCCGCGTGATTGCTGGCACGCGCCATGCGCGCGGTGAAATCAACCGCTGTATCCGCAGCCAACTGGGCTTGACCGAGCAGGGACAGGAATTCGTGCTGCTGGATCGCAAGGACCAGACGGCACAACAGGCGCGCTCGATCCTGAGCTATGAAGCGGGCGACCTGGTACTGGCGGAGACCGATTACCCCTCACTTGGGCTCAAGCGCGGCGATACCGCAGCGGTGGTGCAACGCCTGGACCATTGCATCATGCTGGAGCGCGCCGATGGGGTGCGGCTACCCTGGCAACCGGCGTTGGCTACCAAGCTATCCGCCTATGTGCCGGTGAAGCGTTCGCTCGCTGTGGGTGACCTGGTGCGCGTCACGGCCAATGACCGCGCGCGGGGATTGATCAATGGCGACATGGCGCGGGTCAGTGCCATTGCGGTGCAGGGCCAGGTGTTGACCCTGCGCTTTGACGATGGGCGCCTGGTGGCGCTCGATGGTCGGCGCCCCTTGGCGTTGGACTATGGTTATTGCTCCACCGTGCACGCCAGCCAGGGCCAGACCTGTGACCGGGTGTTTATCGAAGCGGATGGGCATAGCCTGACCGCCAATGAAAACACCTTCTATGTCGCCATCAGTCGGGCGCGCCACCATGCGCACATTTACACCGATGACCGCGAATTGCTGCCGCTGGCAATGAGTCGACAAAACGAGAATGCGGCCGCACTGGATGTACAGGCGCAGACATTGGAGCGAGGGAATGGCCGTAGGGATGTTGCGATGGACATGGAGTAGTCCATTGCATAAAAGAAAAAGCCACCTGCAACCCCTGTCAGCCGCTAAAGCTGGGGGCAAGGTGGCCTTATTTAGCCGCAGAAGGTGCGCTCTACGTTTCCGTTTAGTGCACTTCCCCGGCCAGCAGGCCATCAAGCATTTGCATAACCACTTGCTGTTTGGCTCGCGGCAGCGTGGCAATCTGTTCTATTTGTTGCTGCCACTTCGGAGTTGGTCCGCGCTTGTTGCGCGCGGTCTTGGTTGATTGGCCGATTAGTTCATCAACCGGTATGGAAAAAATCTGCGCAAGCTGGGGCAGCATAGAGGCAGCTACGCGTAGCCGTGCACCTTCGTAATGCGCCAGCGTCTGCTGGGCGATGCCCAATTGCTCGGCCAGCACTTGCTGCGTCAAGCCGTGTTCCTTGCGAAGCTGCGCCACCTTGTGGCCCAGCGCCACAAAGAAAGCCTTGTCGTCTTGCATCCCCATGCTCTCAATCCAATTCCATTGCAATGGGGCCATGCTAAGTCTCCGAATTCGTTAATAGAGTAAGTTTACTCTGAAATAGAGTACACTGAAATAGAGTTATTTTTTTATGGACCTGTTTGCAAGAAAGACCCCTTGGTGCACTCGGGTAAGGACTAAAAAGGACCACCTCCATGGCGCGCATCCCCGACAGTGAGTTAGAGCGGCTAAAACAGGAAGTCAGCCTCTTGCGCCTGATCCAGGCCCAAGGCCACAGCCTGCAAAAGCGCGGCAAAGACTGGGCCATGCGTTGCATCTTCCACGAAGACGCCACGGCCAGCCTGGTCGTCACTGAATCCAAGAACCTGTACCACTGCTTTGGCTGCAACGCGGCGGGTAGCGTGCTCGATTGGGTCATGAAAACCCAGGGCGTATCGTTGCCGCATGCCGTGCAAATCTTGAAGACCGGCGCACCCCTGGAAGGCGAGCGCCTGGGCGTTGCCAGAAGCAAAATCCGCCACCTTCCACCCTTAGTCGCAAAGTTGGAGGTGAGTGACGCCGACGAACAATTGTTCCTGTCCCAAGTGGTAGACAGCTATGCAGCCAACCTCAAGACCTCTCCCGAGGCCCTGGCCTATTTGCACGAGCGCGGCCTGAACCACCCTGAACTGGTGGATCACTTCAAGCTCGGTTACGCCAATAAAAGCCTGACCTACCGCTTGCCACCAGGCCACACCCAGGCCGGGCGTGCCATGCGCAGCCAGTTGCAGGCCTTGGGCATCTTGCGCGACACGGGGCATGAGCACCTGAACGGCTGCATCGTGGTGCCGGTGATTGGGCTACAGGGTGGCGCCACACCCGCGCATGCGGCCCAGGTGCTGCAGCTCTACGGTCGGCGCATCGCGCCCAACAACAAGATACCCGCCAATCAGGCCAGGCACCTGTACCTGCCCCGTCCGCTGCGTGGCGTCTGGAACGAAGCGGCACTGGTGGCGGATAAGGAAATCATCCTGTGTGAGGCCCTGATTGATGCCATGACGTTCTGGTGCGCGGGTTACCGCAACGTCATCACCGCCTATGGCGTCAACAACTTCACGCAAGACCACTGGCAGGCATTGAAACACCACGGCACGCGCCGCGTGCTGATTGCCTATGACAGGGACGATGCGGGCAACCTGGCAGCCGACAAGCTGGCCACTGAGTTGCTGGAGGCCGGGATAGAGGTCTTTCGTGTCCTGTTCCCCAAGGGCATGGATGCCAACGACTATGCCCGCAAAGTGACACCTGCAGCCAAGAGCCTGGGCCTGTTGATGCAGCAAGCCGACTGGCTGGGCAAGGGCAAGCGCCCAGGCGTTGCGCTCTGCGAAGCTGCGCCCCTGGTGCCAGTCGCAACAACAGCCGCGGCTAAGGAAAAAAAGCCAACCCAGGCGACCCCACCGGTATGGACGCCGACCACGCCAACGCCTACCACTGCCGAGCTTCCTTCCTTAGCTGCTGCCCCCGTGCCCGCACCCGAACTGCCGCCGCTGCCAGCCTCCACCCACCTGGCGCCAGCCGCACCGGCACTGGCACCCCCACAGCCACCGCCACCCATTGCCGTCGATGCCAACAGCAAGGGCGAATTCCTGCTGACACTGGGCACGCGCCATTGGCGTATCCGTGGCTGGCAGAAGAACCTGGCGCCCGAGCAAATGCGTGTCAACGCCCAGGTGCGTCGTGACGCCACAGAAGGTGCCGATGCCGCCTACTACGTTGACACCCTGGACGTCTACAGCGCCAAGCAGAGAGCGGTGTATGTCAAGCAAGCCGCCATCGAGCTGGGTGTATCCGATGAGGCCATCAAGCGTGACCTGGGCCAGGTCCTGCTGCAGCTCGAAGCCCTGCAGGATGCCGCCATTACTGCCGCCTTGGCGCCGCAGAACCCCGCGCCAGTGCTATCCAATGACGAACACGCCGCAGCGCTGGCGCTGTTGCAGTCCCCCGACCTGGTGGAGCGCATCACCGCTGACATGCAAGCCTGCGGCATCGTCGGCGAATCCGCCAACCTCTTGGCCGGATACCTGGCCGCCGTTTCCAGAAAACTCGATGCCCCCTTGGCCGTGCTGATCCAGTCCTCCAGCGCCGCCGGTAAAAGCTCCCTGATGGAAGCTATCCTGAACCTGATCCCGGAGGAAGAACGCATCCAGTACAGCGCCATGACCGGCCAGAGCCTGTTCTACCTGGGCGAGACCAGTCTCTCCCACAAAATCCTGGCCATTGCCGAAGAAGAAGGCGTGCGCCAAGCCGCCTATGCCTTGAAGCTCTTGCAATCCGATGGAGAACTCACCATCGCCAGCACCGGCAAGGACGAGACCACCGGCAACCTGGTCACCAAGCAATACCGGGTGCAAGGCCCGGTGATGCTGATGCTCACCACCACGGCCATCGACGTGGACGAAGAACTGTTAAACCGCTGCCTGGTGCTCACCGTCAATGAGAGCCGGGAACAGACCCAGGCCATCCATGCGCGCCAGCGGGCCAAACAAACCCTGGACGGCCTGCTGCAAGACAACGACAAGCGCAGCATTACCGCCTTGCACCAGAACGCCCAGCGCCTCTTGAAGGCCATCCATGTGGTCAACCCCTATGCGCACCAGTTGACCTTCCTGGATGACAAGACCCGCATGCGCCGCGACCACATGAAGTACCTCAGCCTGATCCGCTCCATTGCGCTCCTGCACCAGCACCAGAGGCCCGTGCGCAGCGTGTTGCACCGGGGCCAGATGTTGGAATACATCGAAGTCAGCAAGGCCGATATTGCACTGGCCAACCAGCTGGCCCATGAGATTCTGGGGCGCACCTTGGATGAGTTGCCGCCGCAAACGCGCACGCTACTGCGCCTGATTCACACCATGGTGCAGGGCATGGCCAAAACCCAAGGCATTGCAGGGCGCGAGGTGCGCTTTACCCGGCGTGACGTACGCGAGGCCACGCACTGGAGCGACGGCCAGCTCAAAATCCATTGCACCCGTCTGACAGAAATGGAATACCTGCTGGTCCATGGCGGCAGTCGTGGGCACAACCTGCAATATGAACTCCTGTACGACGGCAAGAACGACGGCCAAGTCCACCTGATGGGTTTGCTGGACCCCTCAAAACTTGACAACGCTGCACGCAAGTCAGGGCCAGAGGATGGCAAGGCAGTGCCAAGTCAGGCCCAAGTTACCCCCAAGTCAGGGCCAAGTCAGACCCTGACAATTGAGGCTGCACAAGGCTTGCAGGGCGATTTGCACGAAATCCCGCAAAACGCGCATATGGGAAGAAACGGTAAAGCCTCTTCCTTAGCCGCCGTTGTTCAGTAGCGGGCCGACCATGCCAGCCAAGGGCCAAAAGCGCAACACCCCGCCACCGAGCGCTGCCATCATCGGGCCCGCCAACGACCCGGCCAGCCTGTACCACCAGATGCAGCCCTTCCTGCAATGGATGCTGGAGAAGAACTACAGCACCAATACGGTGGACAACCGCGCGGACTATCTGCGCTACTTCATCACCTGGTGCGATGAGCGCGGCCTCTCCCGCCCAACCGAGATCACCCGCCCGATCCTGGAGCGCTACCAGCGCTATCTGTTCCTGTACCGCAAAAAGGACGGCCAGCCCTTGAGCAACCGCAGCCAGAGCACGCGCATCGTGCCCATTCGCGCCTGGTTCAAATGGCTCACCAAGACCAACCGGCTGTTGTACAACCCCGCCGCCGATCTGGACCTGCCCCGCATGGAGCAGCGCCTGCCCCGGCACATCCTGACCGCGCAGGAAGCTGATCGGGTGATGAACGTGCCCAACACCGCCACACAGGCGGGCTTGCGTGACCGCGCCATGCTGGAGACCCTGTACAGCACCGGCATGCGGCGCAGCGAGTTGGTCAACTTGCAGCAGTTTGACTTTGATTACGAGCGCGGCACGGTGATGATCCGCCAGGGCAAGGGTAAGAAAGACCGGATGATTCCGATTGGTGAACGCGCCTTGGCGTGGATTGCCAAATACCGCGATGAGGTACGGCCGCAAATCGCACTGTCCGGCGATATCCATGGCAACTACAGCGACCCGGCGCATGAGTCAAACGGCGGCCTGCTGTTCCTGACCACCCAAGGCCATGCCATACACCCCAACCACCTGAGCAAGTCGGTGCGCGACATCATCAATGCGGCGGGCATTCCCAAGAAGGGAAGCTGCCATCTGTTTCGCCACACCATGGCCACCCTGATGCTGGAAAACGGCGCGGACATTCGTTTCATCCAAGCCATGCTGGGCCACTCCGAACTCAAGACAACGCAGATTTACACCCAGGTGTCCATCGTGAAGCTCAAGGAGATTCATACGCTGACGCACCCGGCGCGACTGCAAAGGGTTCAAAGCGCAATGGCTGACGTTGATGTGCAGGCGATTACAGGCGCGCAAACCAGCGAGGGCACACCTACCCCTCGGAGCGAGCCCGAAGACCCGGCAGCGGCCTTGCTGGCGGCTTTGGATGCCGAGGCGCAAGAGGAGGACGAATCATGAACACGACTCCAAGCCGCAAGCCACGGCGCAACGTCACGTTGACATTGCCCGATGAATTCCTCGAA
>JANXVI010000448.1 GCA_025351745.1 Rhodoferax sp. | reverse complement strand
GCTGCCGACCATTGAGTTGCGCCGCGGTGCAGGTGCCTACATCTGCGGTGAAGAGTCCGCGATGATCGAGAGCATCGAAGGCAAGCGCGGTGAACCCCGCATGCGCCCACCCTACATCGCGCAGGTCGGGTTGTTTGGCCGCCCCACACTGGAGCACAACTTTGAAACGCTCTACTGGGTGCGCGACATTGTGGAAAAAGGCCCGGATTGGTTCAGTGGTTTCGGCCGCAACGGGCGCAAGGGCTTGCGTAGCTTCAGCGTCAGCGGCCGCGTCAAGTTTCCCGGTGTGAAACTGGCACCGGCTGGCATCACGGTGCAAGAGCTGATCGACGAGTACTGCGGCGGCATGCAAGACGGCCACACGCTATACGCCTACCTACCCGGGGGTGCATCGGGCGGCATTTTTCCGGCCAGCCATGCGAATGTGCCGCTGGACTTTGACACACTGCAGCCGCACGGTGGCTTCATCGGCTCAGCCGCCGTCATCGTGCTGGGCCAGCATGACAAGGCCCGCGATGCCGCGCTGAACATGATGCGGTTTTTCGCCCATGAGAGCTGCGGCCAGTGCACACCCTGCCGCGTCGGCACGGGCAAGGCTGCCAAGCTGATGGAAGCCCCGGTGTGGGACAACACCACGTTGGAAGACCTGAATGTCGTCATGACCGATGCATCCATTTGCGGCCTGGGCCAGGCCGCGCCCAACCCAGTGCGTTGCGTGCAGAAATACTTTGCCCATGAGATTGAAAGAGTGGGGGCTACATCCTTATGAACGCGCCGGCCAAACACGTGGAAGTGACTCCTCAGATCATTACTTTCCTTCTCGACGGAAAGCCCGTCGAAGCCTTTGAAGGTGAATCCATTCTGAAAGCCGCCGAGCGCCACGGCGTCTGCATCCCCCACCTCTGCTACAAGGATGGTCTGCGCGCCGACGGCAACTGCCGCGCCTGCGTGGTCGAGATCAAGGGCGAGCGCACGCTGGCCCCCAGCTGCTGCCGCAACGTCACCGCCGGCATGGAGGTGCAAGCCACCAGCGAACGCGCTGTCAATAGCCAGAAGATGGTTCTGGAGATGTTGCTCTCCGACATGCCCGACACTGGCTACAAGTGGACCCTTCGACAAGCTCAGGGCGATCGGGATACCGTTCGGGCTGAGCCTGTCGAAGCTCAGGAAGTAGGCCAACACGGTGAGCTGAGCGACTGGGCAGCTCGCATGGATGTGCAGGTGCGCCCCGAGCTCAAAGCCCTGCGCCGCGCGCAGCCCAAGGCCGACGTGTCACACCCCGCCATGGCAGTGAATCTCGACGCCTGCATCCAATGCAACCGCTGCGTGCGCGCTTGCCGCGAAGAGCAGGTTAACGACGTCATTGGCTACGCCCTGCGCGGCAGCCACAGCGAGATCGTGTTCGACCTGAACGACCCCATGGGTGACAGCACCTGTGTGGCGTGCGGCGAATGTGTGCAGGCCTGCCCCACCGGCGCGCTGATGCCAAAAACACAAATAGGCTCGCAAATCGTCGACAAAAAAGTGGACTCGGTGTGCCCGTTCTGCGGTGTGGGTTGCCTGCTGACCTACAACGTCAAGGACAACGTCATCGTGAGCGTGGATGGGCGCGATGGACCGGCCAACCACAACCGCCTGTGTGTGAAAGGGCGCTTTGGCTTTGACTATGCACACAGCCCGCAGCGCCTGACCGTGCCGCTGATCCGCAAGGCCGGCGTGCCCAAAGACCCCGAGGCACTCAACCACCTGAACCGGGACACTGCGGAATGGTCTGACGTGTTCCGCGAAGCGACGTGGGAGGAAGCCCTGGCCTTCTCGGCAGGCGGCCTGCAAAACCTGCGCGACACCTTTGGCAAAAAGGCCCTGGCCGGCTTTGGCTCGGCCAAGGGCAGCAACGAAGAGGCCTACCTTTTCCAGAAGCTGGTGCGCACCGGCTTTGGCTCCAACAACGTCGACCACTGCACCCGCCTGTGCCACGCCTCCAGCGTGGCGGCCTTGCTCGAAGGCGTGGGCTCGGGCGCGGTCAGTAACCAGGTCAACGACGTGGAGCACTCGGACCTGATCTTTGTGATCGGCTCCAACCCCACGTCCAACCACCCGGTGGCCGCTACGTGGATGAAGAATGCGGCCAAAAAGGGCGCCAAGATCGTACTAGCGGATCCGCGCATCACCGACATTGGTAAACACGCCTGGCGCACGCTGCAGTTCAAGGCCGACACCGATGTGGCCATGCTCAACGCCATGATCCACACCGTGATCGAAGAGGGCCTGACCGACCAGGATTTCATTGCCAAACGCGCCAGCAATTTCGAGGCCCTGCGTGAGAACGTCAAGGGCTACAGCCCCGAAGCCATGGAGCCGATCTGCGGCATCCCCGCACAAACCATCCGCGAGGTCGCACGCGAGTTTGCCAAGGCCAAGGGCGCAATGATTCTGTGGGGCATGGGCATCAGCCAGCACGTGCACGGCACCGACAACGCGCGCTGCCTGATCGCGCTGGTGACCGTAACCGGCCAGATCGGCAAGCCCGGCTCTGGCCTGCACCCGTTGCGCGGCCAAAACAACGTGCAGGGCGCATCCGATGCGGGCCTGATCCCGATGATGTATCCCAACTACCAGCGCGTGACTAACAAGGCCGCGCACGACTGGTT
>JANXVI010000417.1 GCA_025351745.1 Rhodoferax sp. | reverse complement strand
CAGAAGCGTTTCAAGGTAGCGCTGCGCCCCGGCCTTCCTCGTTTTTGCGGTGGCCTGGCGGGCTACTTTGGTTATGACGCGGTGCGCTACATCGAGAAAAAGCTGCAAGATACTTGCCCGCCCGACGAACTGGGTTGCCCCGACATCCTGCTGCTGCAGTGCGAGGAGCTGGCCGTCATTGACAACCTGTCGGGCAAGCTGCACCTGATCGTGTATGCCGACCCCGACCAACCCGACGCCTATGCGCGTGGCGGCCAGCGCCTGCGTGAATTGAAGGACCGCCTGGCCCAGGCGGTCAGCATCCCACCGGTGAAGCCCACGCCAAGTCACCCGGCCCAGCGCGACTTTGCCAAGGCCGACTACCTCGCTGCCGTGGAGCGGGCCAAGGAGCTGATTGCGGGCGGCGACTTCATGCAGGTGCAGGTAGGCCAGCGCATCAAGAAGCGCTACACCGAGTCGCCACTCTCTCTGTACCGCGCGCTGCGTTCGCTGAACCCCAGCCCGTATATGTATTACTACCACTTTGGAGACTTCCATGTGGTGGGGGCGTCGCCTGAAATTCTTGTTCGCCAAGAGCTGGTCACGACCGAAGCTGTGAGCGTCGCCGGGCCGCCCCAAGACGCGAAGGCCCCCTCGGGGGGCAGCGCAGCACACAGTGTGGCAAGCGTGGGGGCCACATCAACAAAAATCACGATTCGCCCCTTGGCAGGAACGCGCCCCCGTGGCGCAACACCCGAACTGGACAAAGCCGCCGAGGAAGAGCTGGTCGGCGACCCCAAGGAGCGCGCCGAACACGTGATGCTGATTGACCTGGCCCGCAACGACATTGGCCGCATCGCCATGGTGGGCAGCGTCAAAGTATCCGACGCCTTCTGTGTGGAGCGCTACAGCCATGTCATGCACATTGTCAGCAATGTTGAGGGCACGCTGCTGCCGGGCATGACCAGCATGGACGTGCTCAAGGCCACGTTCCCCGCTGGCACGCTGACGGGTGCGCCCAAGGTGCATGCGATGGAGCTGATCGACCAGCTGGAGCCGACCAAGCGCGGCCTGTACGGCGGCGCCTGCGGCTACCTGAGCTACGCCGGTGACATGGACGTGGCCATTGCCATCCGCACCGGCATCATCAAGAACCAGACCCTGTACGTACAAGCCGCCGCCGGCGTGGTGGCCGACAGCGTGCCGGAGCTGGAGTGGAAAGAAACAGAGGCCAAGGCGCGCGCGCTTTTACGGGCGGCGGAACTGGTCGAAGAGGGATTGGAATAAACATGAACAAAAAAGCAATTGAACAGGTGCAGCACTGCACGACGATGACCGATGTGCGCCGATGCGTGGACGCGCTGGACGATGTGCTGGTGCCGCTCTTGGTGCAGCGCAGCGGCTACATGACCCAGGCCGCCCGCATCAAGCAGGCAGAAAACCAGGTACGGGACGAAGAGCGCATCCAAGCTATCGTCGACCGGGTGCGTAAACAGGCGCTGGCCGAGGGCGGCGAGCCCGCCGTCATCGAGGCCATTTACCGCAGCATGATGGAAGTCTGCATTTCTTTTGAGCACCGCGAGTTCGCGCGGTTGCGCGAAGGAGAAACGGTATGAAGCTGCTGATGATCGACAACTACGACAGCTTCACCTACAACATCGTCCAGTACTTCGGTGAACTGGGCGCCGAGGTGGAGGTCTTCCGCAACGACGAAATCACCGTTGAAGGCATCGCCGAGCGCCGCCCGGATCGCCTGGTGGTGTCCCCCGGGCCCTGCTCGCCAGCCGAGGCCGGCATCTCGGTCGCCGCCATCCGGCACTTCATGGGCAAGCTGCCGATTCTGGGCGTCTGCCTGGGCCACCAGAGCATCGGCGCGGCGCTGGGCGGCACCATCATCCGGGCGCATCAGCTGATGCACGGAAAGACCTCGGTGATCACGACGACGCAGGAGGGCGTGTTTGCCGGCCTGCCGAAACAGTTCACCGTCAACCGCTACCACTCGCTGGCTATCGAGCGTTCTACCTGCCCCAAGGAATTGGCCGTGACCGCGTGGACGGACGATGGCGAGATCATGGGCGTGCGCCACACCGGCCTCGCCCACGCGGTGCGCGTGGAAGGCGTGCAGTTCCACCCCGAGTCCATACTCACCGAGCACGG
>JANXVI010000409.1 GCA_025351745.1 Rhodoferax sp. | reverse complement strand
TCAATTTGCCCCGGCCGCCAGGCTCGGTAGCGGGGGCCACGTAGAACTGGAAGAAGGCGTGGCAGGGCATCAGTGCCATCTTGTCCAGATCGGCCACGTTCCAGGCGCTGACGATGATGCGGCGCGAATCGGGGTTGCTCTTGAGCGTCTGCATCACCTGGGCGATCTGGTCGATATGGCCGCCATTGGGCGTGGGCCAGCTGCGCCACTGCACGCCATAAACGGGGCCCAAATCACCATCTGCACGCGCCCATTCGTCCCAGATGGATACGCCACGTTCCTTGAGCCAGTGGTTGCTGCTGGAGCCGGTCAGAAACCACAACAGCTCCTGGACGATGGAGCGCAGGTGCACCTTCTTGGTGGTGACCAGCGGGAAGCCTTCGTTCAGGTCAAAGCGCATCTGGTGGCCGAACACACTGCGCGTGCCGGTGCCGGTGCGATCGGTCTTGGCCACGCCCGTGGTATACACCTGGCGCATGAAATCTTCGTATTGGGATCGGACAGGGTGGGGGTGTGTGGGGCTGGACATGCTGTGTACGGTGGGACGGATTATCAGCAAATTCTAGTGCGTAGACGCACCCTTGCATTCGCCCCCGCCCAAGCGCTCAGCCTTGCGCTGCCAAAGCCTGCCGGGTGAAGTCGTCGGCCGGGAAGAATGTTTCCATGGCCAGTTCTTGCAGCGTGACGTCCACCGGCGTGCCGAAAAAGGTGACCGTGCGGATGAAACTGAGCACGTCCTGTGGCGCGCTGAACTGGAAGGGCATGACAACACCGGGGTGTTCTCCGTCCAGGTGCAGGTGCGATCGTATCTCATCACGCAGTCGCTGTCAGGCTTTCTGCAATCGTCCCTTGCCGCTCTGCTTGCCTTGGTACATCGCGCCATCGGCCATCCGCAGCACCGTTGCAGTTTCGTGGCCTGCCGCTGGCGCGAGAGCGTAGCCGATGGTAAGACCGACTTGCATTTCCGTGCCCGCCAGTTTGAACGGGGTATCGAACAGCTCGAGCAACTGTTTTCCTATTTGCTCTGCCTGCGCCGGATCACGCAGACCGCTGGCGAGCATCACAAACTCGTCGCCGCCCAGTCGAGCCACGACATCACCGTTGCGCGTACCAGCGCGCAGGCGGTTTGCCGCCTCGACCAGCAATTGGTCACCAACCTCATGTCCGTGGGTATCGTTAATTCTTTTGAATTCGTCAAGATCAATCAGATACACCGCCAGCATGCGTTGTGGCGTTGCTCCACCAAGCGCGAGCGTCATGGTATCGGTCAAGCTGCGACGATTGGGAAGGCCAGTCAGGTGGTCAGCATAGGCCATCGAGCGCATCACGTCGTGCTCGGTACGCGCGTATTCGCCTGCCAGCCGTAGCTCGCGTGCACGCGAGACCAGTACCAGCGTAAAAGCGAGTATGTGGCACATCTCGCCGAAAGTCAGTGCATGCAGCGTCCAGACGTTGGCGGGCAAGTGGCCGCGGATGGTCTGCGTGGTCACCACCACGGTGAAGACATAGAAAGCGAAGGCGAGTAACAGGTAACGTCCGATCGCGTCGCCCTTTGCGACTTTGGACACGAAGCGCGGCAGGCTCAGCAGCAGTGGCAGCGGCCCCAGCAGCACGATCATTGCGGTCAGTAGCTTCGTATTGAATGCGTCGAAGCAATAGATGAAAAGCAACGCACCGCATAGTGCAGCACCACTGTTCATGACCAGGGGAAAACGATCTGCGGGTTTGCCAGAGTTTGCGGTACGTTGCCTGCGCAGTACGTCTCCCAGAAACAAGAATGTGCCAGCTACCGCCACTAGCGCACCGATGCCCGCCATGTGTTGCTCGAACCAGAACGTGTCGCGCCAGACCCATTGTGCGCCGACCCCCGACAGCAACAGCGAAAACATGAACGAACCGGTGACCAATAGTGCGTATTTGAGGAATAGCGTTTCTCGCGTTCCTACCCATTGCGCCAGGCTGTACATCAGCATGCAGAGAAAAAACCCAACCTGCATGCCGCGCAACATCTGCTCAACCACGCTGGCGTTATGAAAGGCACTGGGTTGCATGAACTCGATGGGCAAAATGGTCGCACCACGCGATTCGACCCGCAGCATCAGGTCGTAATCACCGGGGGCGAGTTCCAGCGGCATCGCGTGTGAACGACTGAGCAGGGGCCTGGAGGCGAACGCGCGCAGGCTGCCGAGCTTTGCCTGTTGCAAGGTGCGCCCGTCTTGTGTGACATACGCATCGACGCTATTGAGTGGTGGGTAATCAATGTTCATCACCCATTGCTGGGAGCCAACTCCGTCAGCCGCTTCAACACGAAACGGAACGCGTAGCCATGTTGGCTGCGCACGCACGCCAAGCGTGGCGTAGCTCGTCTGCGGACGCTCGAATTCGGCGATGGCAGCTTGTGCGTCGGCCAAAGTGAGGGGTGATTGCTTTTCGGAAAGCACGGTCACAAACGGCCAGGCCTCGGCTATCGGCTTTGTTGGCTGGAGCAAAAGTCGCGGTGACGGGGTGGGCGTCTGCGCTGCGCAAATGGAGACAGACCAATGCAAAAAGGCTAGCAGCGTCAACGCAAGCCATCTCCCGCGCAACAGGTGTTTAACGGCCATGACCGCTCCACGGACCGCGCACGGTCAGTCGATCTTCTAGTCGGTTGAGCCAGCGTGGCGCCCCGGGATCGTCGTCCCACGTGTCGACCGTCGCGTGTATTTGATTGAGCAACTGTGTCGGAAGTTTCAGAGGCCGTGTTTGATCCATCAGAAAGCTGGTGAGCACGTGGTAACCGACGACCCGCGAAAACATGCGACATAGCGAAAATTGCGGCACGACCACGCGAAAGGTCGAATCGATCAATCGGCTAACGCCCATCAGCACAGCGAACAGAGTACGCGAAACAAGCGACTGCTGATCGGAGATGCCCAGCGCGTCGGCGACTTTGCCGCCGCACAGATAGCGCGTGAACAATGCGGGGAAGGGTTTGAGCAAATTGAATGGAATCGACTCGCTCATGTACCCAACAAGCGCACCGCCCAGCGCAGGGCGTGCGTCGGTGCCACCAGGAAACACATCGTCAGCGAGGCATTGCGCCTGGATTTCGATAAACAAGCGCTCAGAATCGGCGTAGGTAAACGGCATCCATTTCGGGTCTATCCCCAGTATGTAGCCGACGACGTTCCAGCAATGCAGATAGGCTTCCTCATCTTCCCTGCAGAGCCCGATACCGAGCGTGCGCAAGGCCCGTAAGAAGACAAAGTGAAACGTCAGGAGCGTAAACATAAGCTGTTCCTGATTGTTCGGTAGCCCATCGCGCGCCACGTTCCAGCCGTTCGCCAAAAAGACGCCATGCATGGACTGCATGGCTGCGGCCGTTGGGTGGCTGGTGGGCGGCACCACAGCATTGACCATCTCTTGCGGCGCGCCGTGCAACATCAGGTTGCGGATCGTGGCGTGGATGAGTCGCACTTTGATTGTTTGTGCAACGCCCAGGCCTTCTGGTGTCGTCATCCCACCGCGCAGCATGACCGGGAATACCATCGCGGCGGTTGCGCGGATGCGGTAGTCGGCATTGGTCGTGAGTTGGCCGGAAATCTGCAACACGGCTGCGGCTTTGGGCTGTATATAACAGTCAGGCAGGCTTGCGCAAAACAGTGACATCACCGATAGCGGGCCGTGCGCCGTAAATACGTTCTCGCCACGCTCGATTTTGACCGGATCAATCCATTGCGGCAGCGTCCGGGCGGTGGCCAGGTAGTCGTGAAGCGCCACCGCGATGTGTGGGGACGTGCCGTCTGGCGGCGACCAGTCCACCAACGCTGCATTGCTCGTCCAGGTATTCAAAAGCGTGGTCGTGACCTGCAAATGGCGCAAGCGGTCTGCATTCAGCGCGAGCAGGGTTTGCAGATTGGCTTCGCCCGGCGGGATATCCCAGGTGCCGACGATTGCTGAAATGGTTGCGTCTGCCAGCGGGTCAGCTTGAAACCGCACAATGGCCGGATCGTAGACGGGAGCTGCGGGTAAGGCCGATGAAGCTACGGCCAGAGGCTTTGTTGGGGCAAGGGAATCGGTCTGCATCGATTATGGTGCGGGTGTCGTGAGGGCGGCGTCTTGCCCAACTTGCGGGTAGGAAAATCAACGGGTGGGGCCGAGTATGGCACCAGAAAGTGGCATCGAGAGCCGGACTTTCCCTGATGGTTGGCCTGGGGTTTGTCAAAATAGACCCACCATGCACCCCATACAAAAGCTCCTTCGTTACGCAGGCCCCTACCGCCGCGACATCCGCCTTGCCACGGTCTATTCCGTTCTCAACAAGTTTTTCGACATCCTGCCCGAGGTGCTGATCGGCGCAGCGGTGGACGTGGTCGTCAAGGGCGACCAGAGTTTTTTGGCAAAACACATCCTGGTCGGCGTGGGCATCACCAATACCTGGCAACAGTTGCTGCTGCTGGGCGGCTTGAACGTGCTGATCTGGGGCGGAGAGTCGCTGTTCGAGTACCTGTTCCACCTGAAGTGGCGCGGGCTGGCGCAAGACATCCAGCACGACCTGCGGCTGGACACCTACCGCCACGTTCAGAAGCTGGAGATGGCCTACTTCGAGAACCAGCGCACCGGCAACCTGTTGTCCATACTCAACGACGACATAAACCAGATGGAGCGCTTTTTGAATGGTGGCGCCAACCAGATCGTCCAGGTGTTTTGCTCGTCGCTGATGATCAGCGCCGTATTCTTCGCGCTGCAGCCCGGCATTGCGGTGATTGCACTGCTGCCCGTACCCGCCATTTTGTTTGGTGCCTTCTGGTTCCAGAACCGGCTGGCGCCGCGCTACACCGAGGTCCGTGAGGCGGCGGGTGATGTCAGCGCCAGGCTCAACAACAATCTGCTGGGGCTGGCCACGATCAAGGCCTTTGCCACCGAAGGCGTGGAGGCGGATCACATTGCCCAGGCCAGTGACGGCTACCGCACGGCCAATGCCCGTGCCATCCGGCTCAGCTCCGCCATCACACCGGTCATCCGCACCGCCATCCTGGCCGGGTTTACCGCCACGTTGTTGTATGGTGGCTGGCTGACGATTGAAGGCCAACTGGCCGTGGGCGCGTTTTCGGTGCTGGTATTTTTGACGCAGCGCCTGCTATGGCCGCTAACCGGGCTGGCCGAGGTGGCGGATATGTACCAGCGCTCCATGTCGTCGATAGACCGGGCGATGGGGTTGCTGGAAACGCCTATCAATATTCCGTATGAAGGCCAGCACTTCCCTATTGCGAATGTGAAGGGTGAACTGCGTTTTGAACACGTGGGTTTTGCCTACGACAGCACGCCCGCCAGCACGCCCACGCTCCAAGACATCGACATCACTATCCCCGCTGGCAAGACCACGGCCTTTGTCGGCTCCACCGGCTCCGGCAAATCCACCTTGGTCAAGCTGCTGCTGCGCTTCTACACCGCCAAGTCGGGGCGCATCTTGCTGGACGGCCAAGCCATCGACGGGCTCAACTTGCAAGACCTGCGCCGCGCCGTGGGCTATGTGTCGCAAGACACCTTTCTGACCGACGGCACAGTGGCCGAGAACATCGCCTACGGCGCGGCTGACGCCAGCGACGTCGCCATTGCAGAGGCCGCACGCGCTGCGGAGTGCACCGAGTTCATCCACCTACTGCCGTTGGGCTTTGCCACTCGCATCGGTGAACGGGGCCAAAAGCTCAGCGGTGGCCAGCGCCAGCGGCTGGCCTTGGCCCGCGCCATCCTGAAGAACCCACCGGTGCTGATACTGGACGAAGCCACCAGCGCGGTGGACAACGAGACCGAGGCCGCCATCCAGCGCTCGCTGGACGTGGTGAGCAAGGGCCGCACCACCATCGTCATTGCCCACCGCCTGTCCACCGTGCGCCAAGCCGACTGCATCCATTTGCTGGA
>JANXVI010000395.1 GCA_025351745.1 Rhodoferax sp. | reverse complement strand
CGCGCTTGACGCCGCTGGGCGTGCCTTTGAGGCGTGTCGCCGAATCGTTTTGCATCAGTGCCATGGCGGCTGCATCGCTGACACCGTGCAAGACCCACTTGGTAGAGGCCCACACGTTGCGCAAGCCATGCTCCAGCGTGCGGCGCGGCGCATGGGCAAAGGCCAACGAGGTCTTGACCCCCACACTGGCCGCTCCCCACGCCAATGACGACACGCGCCCGGCAGGTGCAAAGACCCACGTGTCCAACATCGTCTCTGCCTGGTCTAGCAAGCCGTGCCCATGGGATCGCCGGGTACTGCGTGGTGGCAGTTCGCCTCCATCGACCATCGACTGAATCACCGCAACCAGGGCCACACCATCGGCGATGCAGTGGTGGATGCGTACAATCATGGCCGAGCCACCGTCGTAATGCTCCACCAGGTGAAACTGCCACAGCGGGCGTTGGCTGTCCAGCGGTTGCACGGCCAGTTCGGCCACCCGCTCTTGCAGCTTGACCTGCTGGTGCCCGGTGCGCGCGCGCGGCAACGTCTCGGACACGACGTGGTCGTCCAGCGAAAAATCGGCATCGGGCACCCAGCGCACACCGTCCGGCCCTTCGACCGCGCACTGCAGAAAGCGCGGGTACTGCAGCAGCGTAGCCTGGATGCGCGCACTCAGCGCCTTGCGGTTGATGGCAGGCTTGATGACCCACACCCCCACAATCATCATCAAGTTGGTTTCACTGTCCATGCGCAACCAGGCCGTGTCGACTGCGCCCATAGCCACGCTATGCCGCTCGGGCAGCATGTCCAGGGTCTTGGCCCAATCCGTGCCTTGTTTAGTGCGTGCCATGTTTTACCTTCTTTCGTGCGGCCAGTGCCAGTTTGCGCACACGGGCGATGTCGGCGTCTGAAAACACACCATTGACGCCAGACACCTCGGCCAGTTGCATGCCATGCTTGAGCCCCAGGCGGTAAATCTCGCGTACCCGCTCCCACTCGATATTGCGGCCCACGGTGAAGTTTTCAAACCGCCCCTCCAGCGCCAACACAATCGTCTCCGCCAGGCAGGCATAAACCACGTTCTTGGACAGGCCGATGTTCTTCATCTCCACATCTCCGGGTAGCTGGATCTCGCCAGACTCCACCACCAGCACATCGGGGCGCTTGGCAACCTCGTCTGGTGGCAGGTCCAGCGGCCGGGCCACGTCGGTGATGACGCAGCCGGGTTTGACCTTGCAAATGTCCAGCACCTTTTTGCCGGCCCCGGATGTGGCCGTAACAATCATGTCCATATCCGCAATATGGGTGTCGGCGCGGGCACCCAGAAACACCTGTGCGTCGGGCGTCTCTTGCAAGATGGATTCTTTGAGCGCCAGCAGTTTTGCAGGCTCTGGCGACACCAGGTACACCTCTTGCGCCGTGGTGGCCAGCAGCCGCGCACACACCGAGCCAATGGCACCGGTAGCGCCCACCACCATGGCCTTGAAAGCCGCCTTCTTGCCCTTGCCCGGCGCGCGCACCAGGCCCAGCCTGCGCATGGCATCGTGCGCAGCCCACAGTGCACCCGACGCGCTGTAGCTGTTGCCCGTGGTAATGGGCAATGGCGCCAGCTTGGCCACGGTGACACCCGCATCGCCCACCACCTTGGTAAAAGCCCCCAGGCCCATGATTTGCGCACCCAGCCCGCGTGCCAACTCGGCCGCAGCCAACAACCGCCGGTAAGTGAACTCAGGGCTGTGCGCCATGATCTCTTTGGGCGTGCCGCCGACCGATATCAACCAGCCTTCGGCCTGCGCGCCGGTGGGCGAGCGTATGCCCGTGACCTTGGAATACACAAACGGCGGCGCATAGGCCATCGCTTTTTCCAGTGTGTCCATCAACAAGGGTGGCGAGACACTCGACAGAATCTCAATCGGCTTGACCTTTTTGAAATACTCTTGCGACAACGGGTGGATGACGAACGCAAAGCGGTTCATGCGCGTCTCACCGTTGGGGTACAGGATGCGCGGCTCCAGCCCCTCTTGCGCCAACATGCCCAGGTAGTCATCGTCTTGCAGATCGTGCCCATGGCGACCCGTGGCGGCAATCAGCATCGCATCCAGCGTGGCCGGGCTCAGCACATGGCTTTTCATAGCGGGCGCTGCGTCGACGATGGTGTGCACGCCCAACGCTCCCCAGGCTTTGGCCCGGGTCTCGTTGACGCCGCAGCTCACCACCACCTTGCCCGCCAGGTCGCACGCCTTGAGCGCGTCCACCTCATGCGGCATGGCCACCAACACGGTGGACTCTCGCAACGCGCCTTGCAACACCGCGTGCGCCCACTGCTTGACCGGCTTGTTGTTGGTAGCCAAACCAGGCAGCACAACGGGCACCCAATGGGGTATCCAGTCAACACCTTTTGTGAAGAGCTCCAGTTCGTGCACGCCATGCAACAACCGGGGCAGGCCGTGTTGCACGACAGGGTCGGCAAACTGCAGGTTCTGCGTGTACTCCGCCAGACACAGGGCCAAACGGTATTGCTCTTTACCGGACCAAAACAATATCCGCGCATTGCTGAAAAACTGGGGCAACGTGGTCTGCACATGGCGCACAGCCCATTCCTGCAAGATGTCTTGCAAGCGCGCACCGGTGGTCACCGGCACCCGCGTCACCGCGCTTTTGAGCGCGACGCTATCGGGGTCCACATAGCGCTTACCCGCCACGCTATAGCTGTCGCGGGCTACGCCCAGGCCCAGCACATCAGCCTGCTGCTCCCATTGCCGCAACACCGCCACAGCCTTGCTGGTGCTGCCATTGGTGCCCAGGCGGCGCACCCGCATGGGCTGACCCATGAAGCGGGTTTGGAAATCAAAATTGTTGTGGGTGTCGCCAAGGCTGACGCTGACAATGTTTTTCATGAAACTCCTGACTGGTGAGTCGGTTGTAACCTGAACACACTGGCCACGGTTTGAGCAAGATCAAGGCGCAGGCCCTTAATATCCAGCAAGCTAGATACCCGACCGTCACCTTCGCACCGCACTTATGACACAAACCATTGCATCCATCGCCGCCGCAGTCGACCATGTACTGGACACCATCCGCGGGCCCATCGTGTTGGGCATTCCGCTGGGTGTGGGTAAACCCAACCCTTTTGTCAACGCCCTCTACCAACGCATCAAAGAAAGCGGCGGCCGCGAGCTGACCATCATCACCGCGCTGTCTTTGGAAAAACCGGTCGGCCACAGCGAGCTGGAGCGCCACTTTCTGGAGCCGCTGGTAGAGCGCGTGTTTGGCGACTACCCCGATCTGGACTATGTGAAGGACTCGCGTGCGGGCCGCCTGCCGCCCCACATCCGTGTACACGAGTTTTTCATGAAAACCGGCGACTACCTGGGTAACGCCATTGCCCAGCAAGAATATATATCGACCAATTACACCTTTGTCGCGCGCGACATGGCGGTGCAGGGTATCAACCTGCTGGCCCAGGCCGTGGCCGCCCGCGAAGACGCCGGCGACCTGCGCCTGAGCCTCTCCAGCAACCCGGACGTGACACACGAAGTGATAGAGCGCTTGCGTGCCAGCGGGCAGCAGCTGGTAACGGTGGGCGTCATCAACCGGGCCATGCCCTTCATGCCGAATGGCGCGGAGGTGGCGGGTGACTTCTTCGACGTACTGCTAACCGACCCCGCAGCCACGCACGCGGTATTTGCGCCACCCAATGCCAAGGTCAGCACCGCCGACTACGCGATTGGCCTGCATGCGGCCAGCCTGGTGCGCGACGGTGGCACACTGCAAATTGGCATCGGTTCACTGGGTGACGCCATCGGGCAGTCACTCATCCTGCGTGACCGCCATGGCGAAGCCTATCGCACCATCCTGGAATCGCTGTGCCCCCGCGGCACCCGCGGACGCGAACTCGGCCGGTTTGATGAAGGCCTGTACGGATGCTCCGAGATGTTTGTCAGCGCCTTCCTCAAACTCATGGAGGCCGGCATCATCCGACGCGAAGTATTTGCCGACGGTGTACTGCAGCAGTGCATCAACGCGGGCACCGTTGCAGTCGACACCGTCACCATCGCCAGCCTGCACGCGCTGGAGGCAGCCGGGCGCATCCACACCACACTGACCCAGAGCGACCTCGACTTTCTGCTGCGCTTTGGCCTGTTGCGCGAGGGCGTGCAGTTGCGCGGGGCCGCACTGATATGTGGCGACGCCGCGTGTACCAATGACCTGCACCACCGCGACGCCAAAGCGGTCATTGCAGAGCACATGCTGGGTGCGCGGCTGCAGGGGGGTGTCTGCATGACCGGGGGCTTCTTCTTGGGGCCTAACGACTTCTACCAGCGGCTGCGCGCCAGCCCAGACCATGAACTGGCCAAGATCGACATGACCCGCATCGATTTCATCAACCAGTTGTACGGAGACGAATTGCTCAAGCGCGCGCAGCGCGTGAAAGGCAGCTTCATCAACACCACGATGATGGTGACACTGCTGGGTGCCATGGTCAGCGATGGACTGGAGTCAGGCCAAGTGGTCAGCGGCGTGGGCGGGCAATACAACTTTGTCGCCATGTCACACGCCATGCCCGACGCACGGCTGATGATGATGCTGCGCGCCACCCACAACAACAAGCACGGCGCCGTCAGCAGCAGCATCGTCTGGAACTACGGCCACACCACCATCCCCCGCCATCTGCGCGACATCGTGATCACCGAATACGGTGTGGCCCGGCTGCGCGGACAGACCGACAGCGAAGTGGTAAAGCGCCTCATCGCCATCGCCGACTCCCGCTTCCAGGCTGACCTGGTCACCCAGGCCAAGGCCCAGGGCAAGCTGGAAGCCGACTACGCGGTACCCGAGCCATACCAGCAGAACCTGCCCGAGGTGCTGGAGGCCAAGCTGCACCCTTGGTCCGAGGCGGGCCTGCTGCCCGACTACCCCTTTGGCACCGACCTGACCGACGACGAGCTGCGCATGGTGCGCGCCATGCAAAAAATCAAGCACGCCAGCGAACACCCTACCGAGCTGCTGACCATGGCCATCAAAAGTCTGTGGGACGACAAGCAGGCGCCCCCCGGCTACCTGGAGCGCCTGGGGCTACAAGAGGCGCACAGCTTCAAGGACTTGCTGATTCGGCGGCTGTTCAGCGGGAACGTGTGAGCAAAACCCAATTTCCTTGTTGGGCATCCAGTTGACCGTGCCACAGCGGCATCGCCCATGGCGCAATAGAGTGCACTGTCTAGGGAAAACCCGAAACCTGAGGTGCGCCCTCTAGTACTTTGCAAGCACACTTGCCCCAATCCTGTTGCGAACCGGCTTGTGACCTGCAAGCACACGCCATCAGGCCGGCCCACTTCAATCAAAGGAATCTCCAATGTCCCAGAAAAACCTCTCCACCGTTGCCACCGATGTCATTGCTACTTACGGCATTACCGCAACCAACGTGATCAATTCGTACCGATTCGGCGGCGACCGCGTTGCCAACTTTGTCGACCAGCGCTTTGCTGCAGCGGTCAACCGTGGCGCGTCAGCGCTGCGCCAAGACCTGCGCGCTAACCTGATCGACTCCCAACAGCGCGTCACAGGCTACTACATCCAAGGCATCCATTCGGGCACAGACAAGGCTGAAAACGCCGTTGGCGTAGCGGTTGATCTGGCCACTAAGGGCGTGAGCTTGCTGGCTGAAAATGCCGAGCGCTTCGACCGTGCCATCAACGTGAACGCACTCGCAAGCTTGGGCCGCGCCGCAGTGCCAGCCGCAGAACTAGTGAACAAGGTGGCAGAGCGCATCGAAGAAGGTAGCAGCGAACTGGTCCGCCGCGTTTCCGGCAAAGACATGCCCGCCAAAGCATTGGCCACGATCAAGCTGAAGGCTGCCACCAGTGAAGCCACCGCCAATCGCAAACGCGTGACGAAGGCGGCAACGAAAAAAGTCAGCGCCGCCGTGGCAGAAGCGGCAACCGATACCTCCAACGCTGCACGCCGTGCTGCGCGCAAAATCCAGACCACCGGTGAGCAGGCCATCAACGCTGTCGCTGAAACCGCGAACGACACCGCCAACGCTGCACGCCGCGCCGCACGCAAGATCAAGTCTGCCGGCGAGCAGGCAATCAAGGCCGCTGCTGAAACCGCTAACGAGACCTCCAACGCTGCACGCCGCGCTGCGCGCAAGCTCAAGTCCGCCGGCGACCAAGTGGTCAGTGCCGCGGCCGACACCGCCACCGAGACTTCGAACGTGGCACGTCGAGTGGCCCGCAAGGCCAAGGCCACTGGCAAAGCAGCCTGATTGGTTTTCCTGCCGCGCGTCACCCGGGTTTTCGGCAAGGCGAAAGGCCCGGTTGCTCGGGTCGCGCGACTCGACACAGTTCGCCCCAGAACTGGTGCATGAAGTCTGGGTAGCGGGTGTAAAACGGTTTCGAGGCAAGCGCGTAATACCAGACACCTATCACCGGTGGATCGAGTTGCTCCAGTTGGCCTCGCCGTTGCGGCGGTAGTATCTCCAGGGCGTAGGAGGGCAGAATAGCCACTCGCGTGCGCCCTGCCAGCAGCATGTTCACGACATTTAAATTGCCCAGCCCAGTCTCCACCGGCCAACCCATGCGCTCGGCAAGCAGTTTTGGCGCAAGCGCCCGTGCCATGCCCATTTTGAAGCCCGCCGGGCCTTGCATGTGTTGGCCATCCCATCGCACTTCACTCTCACCCTTACGGGTAAACAGGGAGTAGCTGAGATAGAAATGTGCCAGCCCCTCGTCAACCCTGCCATCGTGCATGGGGGCTGCTGCGATGGATTCATTCTCAGGCAGGTATGCCCCAAGCGACGCAATGTCGTATCGCCCGTCTGCCAGTTCCACCCGACTGCGGCTTCCGACCGGAAACCGGTGCACGTCCAAGTAGGGATTGCAACGGGTGCGCTTTGCCGCCACGCGAATCCAGTCCACCAATTTTCCCGGTGGATTGTCAAAGTCTGCCCCACTGCCGTTAAGGTACGGCGACATGGGTGAATCGACAAAGCCCACGCGAACGACGGTCGGACATGTGGCCGGCGTGCCCGCCAATACGATGCTGGCAAAACAGGCAATTCCCCTAGCGCACAATGTTTTTTTCATCGCAAACATGTGCCATTGAACCGCTGGCGCTGACCTGCGTCAAGCAGTTGCACAACTGACACACAGTTGACCGATACTGTTACCAGTAACCATCCCCAACCGTCTGCCCGCCCCCAACCGCCCCCCCGTTAACCGGACGCTTCCATGCTGAAAATCCCCCGCATTCACCCACACGCCCCGCACGCCGTCGCACACCACAAGCGTGGCATCGCCGCGCGGTTTGCCCAAATCAGAACCAAAGGCATGGGTGGCATTGCCGCATTCATGGCGGTCCTGGGGCCCGGCTTGCTCGCGGGTCTGTCGGACGATGATCCAGCCGGAATCACCACGTACTCCATACTCGGTGCCGACTACGGCTATCGCTTACTGTGGATCATTCCGTTTTCAACGATTTTGCTCGTTCAGTTCCACTTGCTGGCGGTGCGCATCGGGGCCGCCACGGGCAAGGGCTTTGTGGGCGTCATTCGCTCACATTGGGGGCGCTCTTGGGCCTACGCGGCGGTAGTGGGGCTGCTGTTTGCCAACTTCGGCACGATTTGCGCGGAGTATGCGGGCATCTCTGCGGCGGCAGGGCTTATCGGTATTCCCACCTGGCTGAGTTCACCGATCGCAGCGGTGTTGATTTCGCTGGTGGTGGTGCTGGGGTCTTTTCACCGTATCGAGCGGGTCCTGTTGGTCATCTCTTCAACGCTGGCGCTCTACATCATTGACGGCATCGTGGCAAAACCGGATTGGTCGGCTGTGTTGCACAACTCCGTCATACCGCATTTCCCAACCGACCATCTGGGGTGGGTCGCGATAGCAGCCACCTTGGGCACCACGCTGGCGCCGTGGGGCCTGGCGTTCATCCAGTCGTATGCGGTCGACAAGAAGATCACGGTAGCCCAGTTGCGCTGGGAGCGCGTGGACGTGCTGATTGGCTCGGTGTTGACCGGCGTAATCGGCATTGCCATTGCGGTGGCGTGTGCGGCAACCTTGAACCGTTCGGGTATCCACATTACCGATGCGGGCGACGCGGCTATCGCGCTGCGCCCACTGGCCGGATCTTTCGCCACCGTGTTATTCGGCGCAGGGCTGTTGGGCGCGTCGCTTCTGGCTGCCGCCATTGTTCCGCTGGCCACCGCGTATTCCATGGCCGAGGGCATCGACGCACCGGCTTCGCTGGACCTTGATTCCAAACACTTTCAGTTCTTCTATGCCGCGTTCGTGGTTCTCACCGTGGCGGCGGCCAGCGTGGTCTCGATACCCGGCTTGCCACTCATTCCATTGATCTATTCGAGCCAGGTTGTGAACGCGGTGTTGCTGCCTTTTCATGTGGTGGCGCTGTTGCTGCTGGCGCAGAACGAGACCCTGATGGGCGCATCCAGGATCGGTCCTAAAACCCGCGTCGCAGCATGGGTGAGCATCGCGCTGATTGTGTCCTGCGTGGGTGCGTTGGCATTTGCATAACCCCTGTTTTCTCGAAGCCTGGCCCACCACAACGCACCCGCATACAGGGCCAAGCCAAGGTCATGGATTAGCGCGCAGAAAAACACCAGGCCCAGGTGATGGGTAGCACGCGCTGCGTGTCACGGGCCGGGTTCAAAAATGCGCGACCTGGCGCTCTGCGGACGCGCGCCTAAACAGGCCCATGATCAGGCGCAACTCGGTGGGCGACAGCAACGCATCTCCATCGTGGTCAATGCCGCTAAAGGCCGAGACCGGCAGGGACTGCAACAAGCGCATACCCATTTGCTGCGCCAGGGCTTGTTTCACGACACACCGTTCACACAGCGTTGCAAGAAGGGGAAGGGCAAGGAGTCGGTGGCGTAGTAGTCGTAAATGCCACCTGGGAACCCAGGCGTCACGCCGGTGCGACCATTGCATTCCTCCAAGTCGCCCGAGCCCGCCACGTATTCATAGTCTTGCTGGAACGTGCCCAATTTGTACATGCTGGTGTTGCGCCGGTTGCTGGGCACCTTGGTTTTGAGTTGGTAGCGATCCGCCATCACCGTCAAGGCCGAGCCGGCATTGCTGGCCACGCTATAGCCATAGCGGGCGTAGATCGGAAAACCATCCGCCGCCCTCGCCGATGGCGCTGCACGCGCCCGCGCCGGTGCAGATACCAGCGGTGCTGGCGTCGATCTTGACACCGTTGAGCACACAGCCGGTGGTGGTGCGCCCACCGGCCGTGGATGCGCTGGTGGTCGCGTTGGGCGTCAACGTCAGGCTGGTACTGACCACTTGCGCGGTGGTGCCGTTGGGGTTGTGGGCGTTGGGAAACGTACCCCCCGCATCGCCTGGAAAGCCGTTGGCGGTCAGCGCCCGTGTGGTGGTTGAGCAGGTTCCTTTAGCGGTACTGCTTGCGCTGACCGCGAACGCGATATTGAAGCTGCTGCGGCTGTAGGCGCAGGCAACGCTTGCAGTGCTGGTACCAGTGCCGGTGGTTGTGGTCGTTGTCGTGGGTGTAGACGTAGTAGTGGTTGCAGTTGCGCTGCCAGCGGTCGCGCTACTGCCGCCGCCGCAAGCCGCAACCGGGGCCGAGGCGATGAGTCCGCCCAACAGCGTGGCGGTCAGATGGAAGGCTGGATGTATGTGCTTGTATGGGCGAGGGGTTGGCGTGCGGAGAATTTTGCAAGCCAACTGTGGAGACAATATGGAAGGCGTCATCCACGAGGGCTTGGTGTTTTCGGTCATTCAGCGGAAATGATGTGACCAAAATATGCCGCTAGCCCTCGTCGAATGCGCTTATGTAGCTATATTTTTCATAGCATCTCATCCGCAAACAAAAAGCCACACAGGTCGATAGAATCCGCCATGCATTTCGGCGTTCTTCGGGCTTCTGGCTCCCCCGCATCTCCGCTCCAGCGCTCAAACGCCACCACACGGACAAAGGCACCCATCAACTCGGCGTCAATTTCTGGTCAAGACCCATGTTGGATTACTAGGCGCTGCTACTGCCTTAGGCCACGCTGCGGATGCACCCACCGCACCCACTGCCACTACCGGGACGCCCCCTAGTTTTTGGTGCTGCAGCGCCGGTCGGCCCAGAGGTTTCGGTCAACACTTTTGTCGAAGCCGAAACGCTGATGCAGGTATCGCTCTCGCCCGCAGAGCGGGATATGGCAGCCGCGGCGTGGCGCGTGTCGATGACGGGCATGCTGGAGCGGCGTACCGGGCCGCGCAAGGTAGCGCTGGCCGATGGCCTTGCGCCGGCCACGGTGTGGAACCCGGTGTTGCCCGGCGTCAAAGTGGTCGTCACGCAGGATCGATTCATTCGCAGCAAGGCGTCGCCCGGCCCCTTGCCAACGGGTGATGCGGATATCGCCTTTGCGCCTGTAACCAAGCTTTCTCGCTGAATAGAGGCCAAGGCGCTTTCGTCACAGCGACTAACGCGCATTTACATTGAGCGCATTGAGCGCCTCGACCCCAAACTGCGCGCGGTGATTACGTTGACCAAAGACCACGCACTCCAACAGGCGAAACAAGCCGACCAAGAAGTCGCGGCTGGCAAATACCGTGGCCCGCTGCACGGCATTCCCTATGGCGTGAAGGATTTGCTCGATACGGCCAATATCGCGACCACCTACGGCGCAGAGCCGTTTCGCAACCGTGTGCCCACGGTCGATGCGGCCGTGGTTGCGCGGCCGACCGCTGCGGGTGCGGTGCTGATTGCCAAACTAAGCTTGGGTGCCTTGGCACTGAACGACATCTGGTTTGGTGGCCAGACCATGAACCCCTGGCTACTGGAAGAGGGCGCCTCGCGTTCCAGTGCAGGCCCTGGCGCCGCCACCGCCGCCTCCTTGGTCGGGTTTTCGATCGGCAGCGAAACGGGGGGCAGCATCATCAGCCCGAGCATGCGTTGCGGTGTCACCGGTTTGCGCCCCACGTTTGGCCGATGACGCGCACCGTAGAAGACGCCATGCTGGTGTTGCAGGCGATCAGCGGACACGATGCCAGCGACTTCAGCAGCGTGCCGAGCAAACTCGATTTCAATGCTAGCGAACCGGTAACAGGCCTGAAAGTCGGTTATGTCCCAGCGTGGCTGCAAGTCGATAGTGCGACCGACGTGGACCGTGCCGCTTTGGAGACGCTGCGGGCGCAGGGCCTCATCCCCACATCGATCACGCTGCCCGACTGGCCGTATGAATCGCTGAACCTGATCCTGTTTGCCGAAGACGCCGCATCGTTTGAAGAACTGACCCTCAGTGGCCAAGCCAATACATTGAAGATGCAAGTGCCTGCCGCGTGGCCCAACCTGTTCCGCGAAACACGGTTCTTGTCGGCGGTCGATCTGGTGCAGGCCGAGCGCATGCGCCGCCGTGTGGCGCTGGAGATAGCGCGCATTTTCTCCGAGGTCGACCTGCTGCTGGTGCCATCGCTGCGCGACGAGATGCCGACCATCTCCAATCAAACCGGGCATCCATCGCCCACCGTTCGCACAGGCACCGTAGAAGTCTCCGAAGCCCGCAACGACTCGGCCCCCGGCGCCAAGAATCCGACGGCAAAATTCTCACCCCCGCGCAAGGTGCCGCACGGTGTAACCTTGGTCGGCCGGTTAATTGACGAGGGGACGATTGCGCGCGTGGGCATGACACTGGAAAGTGCTGCCGGGGTTTCAACCCAAAGGCCGCCAGGATTTAATTGACTGCGGACGGGATGCAGTCGGCGCATCTTTCTCGTCCATGGCAAAACAATAGAACCTACGTTCTAGAATACGTGTTCTAAATACTTATCTAGACCATCGCCGCTGCTGACACCGATCTTCCTGATCCTGGAAATGGGTTTGCGAAAGTCCTATTGAGGTTCGTCCCCTATTGAATGATCGGAAATTGAGATGCAAGCAAGTGTTCGTGGCGCAGAGCCGCTACGCAACTGGGGAATCGACTGCCTGCGCGGCTTGGCGATCCTGTTGGTGGTGCTCAACCATCTGGGCTTGGGCTTTCGCCTGCCGCTCAAGAAGAGTGTGCTGATGGACTACCTGCCGACCCGCGCGCTCAATGCCTTGAGCTTCAACGGGTATGAGGCGGTGTTCATCTTCTTTGTCATATCGGGCTTTTTGATTGCCGCCAAGGTGCTGAGCCAGCACTCCAATCTGCAAACCCTGGATTGGCGCACGTTCTATCTGCGCCGCGCCAGCCGCATACTGCCGTTGCTGCTGGCCCTGTTGGCGGTGTTGGCGCTGCTGCATGGGGTGGGCTTTGCAGACTACCGGATTCAAGCGCCCGGTCAATCTCTGGGTGGTGCACTGTTCTCCGCTTTGGGTTTGCACCTGAATTGGTACGAAGGGCAGACCACGTGGCTGCCCGCGTCCTGGGATGTGCTGTGGTCGTTGTCCATCGAAGAGGTGTTTTACATAGGCTTCCCTGTCGTGTGCTTGCTGCTGCCCCGTAAACTTCTTCTGGCTGGCCTGGTGCTGTTGGCGTTGTCACTCCCCTTGACCAAGGCCGCTTTGCAGGGCAATGAGATTTGGTCGGAGAAGGCTTACCTGCCGGGCATGGCCGCCATCGCTATTGGCGTACTCACCGCCTTTACCGCGCAGCATTGGCCCCACCTAACCGGACGCACCGCCAGACTGCTGCTGGCACTTGGCGGCGTCAGCCTGGTTGCCACACTGGTGTGGGGCCAATTTCTCGAGGCTAGTCTCCACGAAGGCTATATGCTGGTGCTCACGCTAGGCGCTGCAGCGATGGTGCTGGCCTGCCACCACCTGTTTCGCAACGCCCTGGCGCCCCGAGGTCTGGGCTGGCTGGCGCACATGGGTCAACTGAGCTACGAGATCTACCTGAGCCACATGTTCGTAGTGCTCAGCACCGTGGCGCTGTTCCGCCATTTTTATGCGCCCAACCTGCGCTGGGATTTTATGGTCTACATCCCCTGCATTGCGCTGTGCGTTTGGCTGGGCGCGGCCCTGCAGCGCTGGCTCACGCTGCCGTGCGAGCGCTACTTGCGGTGTGCCAAGCCCGCTGGGGCAGTGCCGCAGAGTATCGAGCAGCGCCCGATTTGCGAACGCCCTTAAACGATGGCCGGTGCCAGCGCATCAAACCACGCCTGCAACTTCTCTCCATGCAAAGGCCTACTGGCCAGAAAGCCCTGCATCACGTCGCAGCCCAGGCGTGTAATCGTCTCGCGTTCGGCCTCGGTCTCCACGCCTTCGGCTGTCACCATCAAGTCCAGCCCGTGGCCCATCTCGGTCATGGCGCGTACCAGCTTTTGGGTGCCGGGGGATAGGTCCAGTTTGTCGATAAAGCTGCGGTCTATCTTCAATTCGCTAACGGGCAGTTTTTGCAAGTACGCCAACGACGAGTAGCCCGTGCCAAAGTCGTCAATCGACAGTGGCGTACCAATGTCACACAGTGCATGCAGCAGGGCCACACTGTGGGTGGGGTCGTCCATCAGCCCGCTCTCGGTGATCTCCAGACGCAAGCGTTTGGCGGGCACGCCGCTGCCCTCAATCATGCGGGCGACGCGGTCGGCAAAGCCCTTTTGCTGCAGGTCGCGGGTGCTCACATTGACGGCGATGCTCAACTCGGGGTGTGTGGGCGCCCAGGTGGCCAGTGTTTGCAGGGCTTGCTCTAGCATCCACTGCGTCACCATCGTGATGTACCCAGCTTGCTCGGCGAAGGGCACGAACTCGGCGGGCGAAACAAAACCGCGTGCGGGGTGTTGCCAGCGCACCAGGGCCTCGGTACCCACGGCCCTGCCGGTGGCCAGCGAAAACTTGGGTTGCAGCCACATTTGCAACTGCGAGGTAGCTACGGCCTGACGCAAATCGGACAACAAACTCAGGTGGCTCAGGCGCGCAGCCTCTTGCGCCTCGCTGTGCCAGGCAAAGCCCATGGCGGCACGCTTGGCGCTGTGCAGTGCCACTTCGGCATTGCGCAGCAGTGTGTCCACCGGCAATGCCTTGGCATCAGCCTGCGTCTGGTCGCCCGAGTCGGCCAGACCGTAGGTCAGACTCAAGTCCACGCAGTGGCCGCTGCAATGCACCGGCTCGCTGATGGCCTGCTCGATGCGCTCGCGCAGCGCCTCCACGGCCGCACGGTTTGCGGCATAGAACGTGGCGGCAAATGTGCCACCCGACAGGCGCGCCACCACCGGATGGGGGCCAACCAGGCCGTCGGTTGCGGCCTGTTGCAAGGCCAGGCTGGCGCGCTCTGCGGTTTGCTGGATCAGCGTGTCGCCGGTGGTGTAGCCCAAGGTTTCGTTGATGGCCTTGAGCCGGGCCAAATCCATCAATGCCAAACAGTTGGGAAGCTGTGCCGCGTCCTGTAAAGGGTTGAACAAGGCCGCACGGTTCGGCAAGCCGGTCAGCGGGTCGTGAAAGGCTTGGTGCACGATGTCGCGTTCGCGCTGGGCAACGGCGTCGGTCATGGTGTTGAGCGCCTGGCCGACGCGGTCGACCTCTTGGGTGCGGGTCATCGGCACGCGGCGGCTGTAGTCGCCCGCCGCAATGCGCTGGGCCGCGCGCTCCAGCTTGGCCAGCGGTCCGACAACGCTGCGCGTGGTGCGCACGCCCAGCCATACCGCAAGGGCCACCGCTAGCACCGACAAGCCTGCGACCCACTTGGCCACCCGTTCAAAAAGAGTCTGCGCTTCGTTCAACCGCACCTCTATGCGTTCGCGTTCGCGCTGCAGCAGGTTGTTGGACTCGACCAGCATGGTTTTCAACGCCGGGTTGACCCGCTCGTTCAGCAAACGCCAGGCCTGCGCGGTATTGCCTCCCTCGATTTCATCGGCGGTGTCGATAAAAGCCTCTGCATACGCGGCGCGGCACTCCACCAGTCGTTTGAGGTTTTGTTCCTGGTCGTCGTCGCGCAGATCCTGGGCCAGGGATTCGACCATACCGTCGATGCGCTTGTTTCGCTCGTCCACATCTTTGTATTCCACCACCCGGTTTTCACGCGGCGCGTTGATCAAACGAATCAGTGCATTGCCCACGCCTTCCGTCTGCAGCGAGAGCGCCTGTACCCGCAGCAAGCGTTGCATATCACCCGTGGCGAAACGCTGGGTCACACTGGTAATGTGGCGAATCTGGTACGTCGCCTGTGCCAACGCAACCAGCATCAGCACCACCAGCACGCCAAAACCCAGCGCCAGTCGCCAGCCTATGCGTTGGGGCCACCAGCGTTGCAGGCCAGTTGGAGCCACTTCTGGCAAGGGCAATGGGTCAGCAGCACGGTTTGGTGATGGGGTTTCCATGGCGAGTGTCCAGTTCGAATCCAGGTCGCTTGTCAAACCTAGGCCACTTTGCAGCCAGGTTCAAGCCTAGGCTTGCTCGGGCGGAATATCCATCTTGCAAGCGCCCATGACCAGCCCGGTTTGCACGGCCAGGGGCAACCATTGGCCAAAGTCCAGTTCGGGGCCTGCATTCAGCGCTTGGGCGAGAGAGACATCCGCTAGCAGAGCGCACAGCACATCCGCCTCGCCCGCCAGGGCCAAGCGCGCACGCGGACGCAATCCCGCACGCCAGATGATGGTGAGCTGCGCCTCGCTGCGGCGCAGTTGGGCGCCGGCTTCTTGCAGGCTGGGGTTGCCCTCTAGGTGCGCACCCACGATGCTGGCAACCGGCCAAGCGCTGCGCACTACCGCGCAACCCGGGGAAAGGCGCAGTTGCAACTGCTCGGGTTCCTGCGTGGTCAGCAGGGCCAGAGTCGTGAGATCGGGCTGCGCATCCGGCGCGCCGCTGCACTGGTGTAAGGCCCACTCGACCCGGGCAACATCTGCCAAATAGGCCTCGTCTTGTAGCTGCGCGCTGGTTTGCAAAAAAACCGCCAGGCCCTCACCCCAGCTGGCCACGTCGCCACGCGTGGGGGGCTCTGCATGCCATAGCGCACGGGCCAGGTCGGCAAAGCTCTCGTCACCAATCAGTTGCGCCACCACCGGGTAGGCGGACTGCAAGGCGCTTTGGGCCAGCGCATGGCCGTTGGCTTGGTAGACTTTTAGGCCTCTAGCCCTCGTATCCTGAGCGTTAGCAGCTATGTTTTTGATAGCATCCCCAGCAGGCCAGGCCAACAAGGCAGACAGCAAAAGCTGTTGCTGCTGGGCTAGAGCGCTCACACCACGGCTCCCGTAGTATGTTCAGTGTCAGGCACAAGCAACTTGCCCGCCAGCCCCCCGGCGCAAACAGCACGTGCACCTTCGGCTTCATCCAGCAACACGTCCAAGGCGGGCACGTCGGTGTCCCACTCAATCAGCGTGGGCACGGCGCCAAAGCGGCCGATGGCGTGGCGGTATAGATCCCACACCGCATCACAGACGCGGCTGCCGTGATCGTCGATGACGATGTCGCCGTGCGCATCACTGACATGGCAATGCCCCGCCAGGTGCAGCTCGCCGACCACTTCAGCGGGAATGGCGTCGAGCCAGTCGCGGCAGCTCTGCACGGGGTCGATCCGTTCGCCAAAGCGCTTGTTGGCATTCAGCGCGTTGACATAAATATTGTTGACATCGACCAGCAGATGGCAGCCGGTGCGTCGGGCCAGCGTGGTCAGGAATTCGGTCTCCATCCAGACGCGTTCACCGGCATCCACATTCCAGCGCAGATAGGCCGACAGGTTCTCCACCATGAAGACGCGCTGTAGGCGTTCTTGCACCTGGTGCACGTGGGTGCACAGGACATCCAGCGCTTCGGTGGTGAAGGGAATGGGCAAGAGGTCGGCGGCATGCACCGTCGTGCCCAGGAAGCTGCCCCGCGCAAACGAGGCATGGTCGCTGACCCGTACTGGGTCGATGCGCTGCACCAAGCGGGCCAGTTGGTCCAGGTGCCAGCCATCCAGCCCAATGGCCGAACCCAATGACAAACCCACTCCGTGCAGGCTGATGGGGTAGTGCGCACGCCCCTGCTCCAGAACTGCCAGGGCCGCACCACCCTGGGCGAAGAAATTCTCAGAGTGAACCTCTAGAAAAGCCAGTCCAGGTTGGCGTTCCAGAAGTTCCGCGTAATGGGAGTGCCGCCACCCAATGCCCACGGTGTCCTGGGCGACCGAAGTGCCCGCAGGGTTGCGCCGGGCTTCGGTCCAGGAGCGGGGCATGGCGGAAAGTTACTTCTTGGCGGCTTTGGCTTCTTCCAGCGACAGGCCCTTCATGTCTTTGCAGCTGCCCTTGGCCACATATTTCCATTCCATTTTGTCCATATCGACCTTGGACTGGCCGGCGCACGAGTGAGTACCCGTCACGCTGGAGCAATCGTTCTGGCCAGCCTTGGAAATACCAAAGCATTTTTCTTTGTCTTGCGCAGCGGCTGGCATGGCCGCCAAGGACAAAGACATCACAGCAGCTGCAGTGGCAGCAATCATTGCACGTTGGGTCATTTCGAAAACTCCTTGTGAGGACAGGTTAAAGTTCAACCAGTATGCGCTTGTCGCCAATGCACCAAGTCGCTGGTTACAGATTAGTCTGGTGCAGGCTCCCATTCTTACAGGGTTGTGGAAATAATTCATCTTATGACCAGTTTCGAAGAACAGATCGTGGCTTTGCAGAGCTACCTGCTGAAATTCGCACGCCTGCAGTTGCGCAACGAGACCTGGGCGGAGGATGCCGTGTCGGAGACGGTGCTGGCCGCATTGGCCAAACCCCAGTCGTTTGGCAACCGCTCGCAGCTGAAGACCTGGCTCGTGGGTATTTTGAAACACAAGGTGGTCGACGCGCTGCGCCACCACCACCGAGAGGTCTGTGGCCTGGAAGGCGACGACGATGAGAAAGCCGACCCGCTGGAGGCCATCGCTTTCAAGACAGATGGTCATTTTGCCGAACAACCGGCTGATTGGGGCAACCCGGAGCAACAGACCAGCAGCCAACAATTCTTTGTGATTCTGGAAGCCTGTGCCGAAAAGCTCCCGGCGAGTCAGGGTCGACTGTTCCTGATGCGGGAGTGGCTGGAGCTGTCCAGCGAGGAGATTTGTAAGGAAATGCAGCTCACCCCGACCAATTTGTATGTGCAATTGCATCGGGCTCGCCTGCGTTTACGCGATTGCCTGGAGATCAATTGGTTCAAGAAAGCCAGCGCGTAATGACCATTCCACTGATGAGAACCTGCAAGGAAGTCACTGCTATGGTCGTGGCGCGAGAGGACCGCGATCTCAACTTGGCAGATCGCTGGGCGCTGCGCGTGCATATGGCGATCTGCGACGCCTGCCCCCGGTTCGAGCGCCAGATGCTGACCATGCGCCACGGTTTGCGTGAGTGGCGCAACTACAGCGGCCCGGACGATTCCAAAAAAAATTAGCCAAGTTGTAAAAATACCAGCATAATGGTGCGGTATTGCCGAAAGTTCGGTATACGGGTTTGCGGTGATTTACCAGTTTCGCGTCTGCTTTAAGTCTTCATTGGTTTGTTGATTGCGGGTTTGGACACCATCGCGTTTTGAGAGTTATTTTGAGGAGTCCTTACATGGGCAACAAACTTTACGTGGGCAACCTGCCCTATTCCTTCCGTGATGAAGACTTGCAACAAGCGTTTGCAGCCTACGGTTCCGTTTCCAGCGCCAAAGTCATGATGGAACGTGACACTGGTCGTTCCAAGGGCTTCGGCTTTGTGGAAATGGGCAGCGATGCTGAAGCGCAAGCTGCTATCGGCGGCATGAACGGTCAACAATTCGGTGGCCGTGGCTTGGTCGTCAACGAAGCACGTCCGATGGAAGCACGTCCTCCCCGCACTGGCGGCGGCGGCTTTGGTGGCGGCGCTGGCGGCGGCGGTGTATACGGCGGCGGCGGCGGCGGTGGTGGCCGTAGCGGCGGCGGCGGTGGTGGATACGGCGGCGGCGCTGGCGGCGGCGGTGGCCGTAGCGGCGGCGGCGGCGGGTACGGCGGTGGCCGTAGCAGCTACTAAGCAGCTACCGGAGAATTTCTCTAATCAAAAAAGGACCTTCGGGTCCTTTTTTGTTGTTCGTACGGGTCAACGTAGATGTGGAAAAACAACACCACGGCCTGTCTCAATGGTCGGTCACGCGTTTCTTGCGCGGCCGGCCAGACAACACCTTGTCATACAGCCAATTGGGCAACACGCGCAAAAGCTTGGCCACTACCCCCATTTGCCAGGGAATCACGCGGTAGCTGTCGCCAGCAGCAATGGTGTCAAGCGCCTTATCGGCAAAAACATCAACCTTCATCAAGAATGGCATGGAATAGCGGTTGTGCTGCGTCAGCGGCGTATCAATATAGCCGGGGCAAATCGTCACCACCTTGACGCCACTATCGTGCAATTCTCCGCGCAGGCTTTCGCAATAGCCAATGACTCCGGCCTTGCTGGCACAGTAGGCGCCATGGCCGGGCAGGCCACGGATACCCGCGACACTGCCGATACCAACCAGCGCCCCGCTGCCACGGCGCACCATCGGGTCAATGAAAGCATGGAAAGTAGCGGCCAAACCCACGTTGTTGATGGCGAAGGTACGGGCCAGCACATCCAGGTCGCCTCGCACCGCGCTGTCGATGCCGATGCTGACGCCAGCATTGGCGATCACCACGTCTGGCACGCCCTGGTGCTCCAGGCAAAGTTGGGTCGCGGACACAATGCTGTCCACCACCGCCACATCCGCACTGTAGATCTGATAACGCGAAGGGTCCAAGCCATTTTTGTCGGCCCACGACTGCATTTCTTCGGCGCGACGGGCAACCAGGGCCAGCGTGTAACCGGCCTGGTAGTACCGCCAAGCCAGCGCTTGGCCGATACCGCTGGACGCGCCAGTGACAAAAATCAGTTTGGACACAGACTGTCTCCTTGTATGGCTTAGTTCAGCTTGGGCGTCAATGTGGCCCGGACACGCCCATTGAGCTGCATGGTCTGCTCGACATTGTCAAAGTCCATGCTGTCGGCCCTGAACCGGTCTTGCCCCCGCAGAAATTCCACCGGCTTGTTCGAACGCAAACGCTCCGTCTTCATGAAGGCGTGCAGAAACTCTCCGCGAAATTCAATGCGTGGCGTTGTGTTACCTGGTTTATTGGCATCGGGCTCGCGCACCACGACTGCCTGACCCATCAACTGCACCTCGGAAGAGTCCTCGTTGGTCAGCCCCCGCTGCGCTGTGGCAGTGGTGAGGCGACCTTGTTCGTCAAACGAGCGTACGCGTATGTTGTCGATTTCCAGCCACCGGGTGTCGGGGTAATGGCGGGCCTTAGCACCCCGCACCTCGGTGCGCACGCGCCCCGTAGCGTCGAACCTGCGTACTGAAAAATTCTCCATAAAATAGTCGGGCTCGTGCCGCACCACCTTTTGCTCCACCGGACCGCTGACAGACGGCGTGCTACGCACCAACCAGTAAGTACCCAAGGCCAGCAGGCCCATGGAAATCAGCGGAAAGTACAGCAGAGACCGGTCCCATGCGTCACGCAGCATGGACATCATTGCGTGTACCGCTCCAACAAGTCCACATAGCGACCACTGGCCACCAGCAGCAGGTCGCAAAACTCGCGGGCAGCGCCATTGCCACCGCGCGCGGCCGTCACGTAGTGGGCCATGGCCAGCACTTCGCGGTGGGCGTTGACCGGGGCGCACGCGAAGGCACAACGGCGCATCACAGGCAGGTCGGGCCAGTCGTCGCCCATGGCCGCGGCTTGGCTCCAGTCCAGGCCCAATGCGGCCAAAGTCTGCTCGGCAGCCGGTTGCTTGTCTTCGGTGCCAAAGTACGCATGCTGCACGCCCAGGGCCTGCAAGCGCACACGCAAGGGTTTGGCATCACGCCCGGTGATCACCACGGGTGTGATGCCGCCTTGCTGCAACAGTTTGATGCCATGGCCGTCCAGCGTATTGAAGCGCTTGAGCGTTTCGCCCGATTCGGAAAACACCAAACCACCGTCCGTCAGCACACCATCCACATCAAAAAAGGCTACCTTGACGCCCTGAGCCTGGAGCAACAATGCGGGGTCAAAATTCAGCGCGGGAGCGAGCGGACTTGTCATATCACCTTGGCACGCATCAAATCGTTACTGTTCAGCGCACCACACAGATGGCCATCAGCGTCGATCACCAGCACACTGGTAATGCGGTTGCGCTCCATCAATTCGGCGGCATCCACGGCCAAGGCCTGCTGGTCTACGGTGCTGGGTGAACGGTGCATGACCTCTTGCGCAGTCGTGCCGCGCAAATCGACACCCTGCTCTACCAAGCGGCGCAAATCGCCGTCCGTAAAGATCCCCAGCACCCGGTTGTCCCCATCGACCACGGCGGTCGCGCCAAGGCCTTTGGCACTCATCTCGCGCATCAAGGCACTGAAATTGGCATTTGGGAGTACGCGCGGCACGGCATCTCCCGAGCGCATCACATCGCTGACATGGGTCAGCAACTTGCGCCCCAGTGCACCGCCGGGGTGGGAGCGCGCAAAGTCTTCGGCGCGAAAGCCCCGCGCGTCCAGCAGGGCCACGGCCAGCGCATCGCCCAGGGCCAACTGGGCCGTGGTGCTGGCAGTGGGGGCCAGATTCAGAGGGCAAGCTTCTTTATCGACCGCGCTGTCGAGCCACAGATCGGCATGCTGGGCCAACGTCGAGTCCTGGCCCCCTGTCATGGCCACGATAGGGACACCCAAGCGCTTAAGCGTCGGCAAGATAGCCGCGATCTCATCGGACTCACCTCGGTAAGAAATCACGAGCACCAGATCAACCGCGGTGATCATGCCCAGATCGCCATGGCTAGCCTCTGCAGGATGTACAAACATGGCGGGGGTCCCGGTCGACGCAAGGGTTGCTGCAATCTTGCGGCCGATGTGGCCACTCTTGCCCATGCCCATCACCACCACGCGCCCCTTGACGGACAGGATCAGCCCAACCGCCTGCGCGAAAGATGAACCCACCCGGGTTTTAAGGCCCAGCACCGCAGCGGCTTCAATGTCAAAAGTCTCATGCGCCAACGCGATCGCGCGTTGGGCAAAGGATGCGGGGTGTCGCGCAGCGTGATCGATCATGCAGGCATTTTATAGACCAGCACGCACCTTGCTAGTATGGAGCCATGACTGGACTGGAAATTACCCTTCTCTACCTGCTGGCTGCGGTAACGGGTGTGGTCATCTGCCGCTATTATCAGCTTCCACCCATGTTGGGTTATTTGGCAGTCGGTGTGGTCGTCGGTCCCCATGCATTGGGCCTGTCGCAAGACTCTGACAGCGTGCGCCATGTCGGCGACTTGGGCGTCGTGTTCCTGATGTTTGTGATCGGACTGGAGTTCAACCTGCCCAAGCTGCGCGCCATGCGCCAGCATGTGTTTGGCCTGGGGCTCTTGCAGGTGGCGGTCACCATCGCCGTGGCTACACTAGTCACCCTTGCGCTGGCCACGGCCATCCCTGCAACGTGGGGCATGTCCTGGCAAGCCGCGTTGGCACTCTCGTCCGCGCTGGCGATGAGCAGCACCGCCATTGTGGTCAAGCTCATGGTGGAACGGCTAGAGCGCGAATCCGAGCATGGCAAGCGGGTCATGGGGGTGCTGCTATTTCAGGATCTGGCCGTGGTGCCTCTGCTGGTACTGATCCCGGCACTGGGCGCAACCGGTGAAAACTTGGTAGGCGCTTTGCTAATGGCAGCCGTCAAGGCAGGTTTGCTCATCACCCTCTTGCTGGTCGGTGGGCAGCACGTGATGCGGCGCTGGCTGACCCTGGTAGCCAAACGAAAAAGCGAAGAACTCTTCGTACTCAACCTGCTGTTCATCACGCTGGGCCTTGCCTGGATGACCGAGTTGGCTGGCTTAAGCCTTGCGCTGGGTGCATTCATTGCGGGCATGCTGATTTCGGAAACCGAGTTCAAGCACCAGGTGGAGACTGACATACGCCCCTTCCACGATGTACTGCTGGGACTGTTCTTCATCAGCATTGGAATGGTGCTAGACCTTCGCCTGGTCCTGGAACGCTGGCCTCTGGTGTTGCTGTTGCTGGTTGTACCCACACTTTTCAAGGCGGCTTTGGTCACGGGTTTGTCCAAGGTACTTGGCGCCAGTTCGGGCGTGTCCTTGCGCACGGGCCTGTACCTGGCGCAGGCGGGAGAATTCGGCTTTGTATTGCTGACCTTGGCCCAGAGCAACGCGCTGGTGCCCCCAGCTCTGCTGAACCCGATATTGGCCAGTATGGTGCTGTCTATGGTGGCAACCCCTTTCATCGTGATGTACAGCAATCGCATCGTCATGAAGCTGGTGTCCAGCGAATGGCTGTTGCAGTCTCTGCAAATGACGACCATCGCGCGCAAGTCCATCAATGCCAACCGTCACGTCATCATTTGCGGATACGGCCGCTGCGGACAAAACCTGGCCAAGATGCTGGAACGCGAAGGCATACCTTACATCGCACTCGACCTCGACCCGGATCGCGTGCGCCAGGCCGCCGCCGCTGGTGACTCCGTCGTTTTTGGCGATGCCGCCCGCTTGCAGGCCTTGATGGCATCTGGGTTAGCCCGCGCCAGTGCGGTGGTCATCACTTACCTCGATGTACCGGGCGCCCTTAAGGTGCTAAGCCATACCCGCGCGCATGCGCCGCAGGTGCCGGTCATTGTCCGTACGCAAGACGATCTCAACCTCGAAGTGCTGCAAGCCGCCGGTGCAACCGAAGTGGTGCCAGAGACCATCGAGGGCTCGCTTATGCTGGCCAGCCACGCACTGGCACTGGTGGGGATTCCCATGCGTCGGGTGATCCGCATCGTGCAGGACCAGCGCGACGCGCGTTACAACCTGTTGCGCGGTTTTTTCCGCGGTGCTGACGATGACTCGGTTGACGAACTGCACTACGAGCGACTGGCGACGTTGGCTATCCCGCCGGACTGTAAAGCGATCGGCCGCGCACTGGATTCCTACACCCTGCACACCCTAGAGGTCCGCGTCGTCAGCCTGCGCCACGGCGACGGCAAGGCGGGCTTGGCCCCGGGCGGAACCTTGCTGCAGGCAGGTGACACACTGGTGCTATCGGGCAAGGCAGAAGCGTTGGCCCTGGCAGAACAGAAAATACTCAAAACCTAGTTTGACGCAGAGGCACAATGCAGGCAGGCAGCCAGCCTTACCTTCTACGATGACCATGCAACACATCAGCATCAATCAATACCTAAGAGACCATATCCGCACCGTGCCGGATTGGCCCGCACCAGGCGTTCAGTTCCGCGACATCACACCGTTATTGCAAGAGGCCAAAGTGTTCCGTGTGCTGATCGACGCATTTGTGCACCGCTACATGGACGCGAGCATGCGCCCCGACGTCGTCGCCGGCTTGGACGCCCGTGGCTTCATCCTCGGCGCGGTAGTAGCCTATGAACTCAACGTGGGTTTTGTCCCCATCCGCAAGAAGGGCAAGCTCCCGTTCACAACGGTGGAAGAAACCTATGAGCTGGAATACGGCAGCGCAACGGTTGAACTTCACACCGACGCGGTCAAAACCGGCGACCGTGTGCTGCTGATCGATGACCTGATCGCCACTGGCGGCACCATGATGGCGGGCAAGAAACTACTAGAAAAACTGGGCGCCACCGTGATGGAAGGCGCCGCCATTGTGGACCTGCCGGAGCTGGGTGGCTCGCAGAAGCTGCGCGACTCCGGATTGCCACTGTTCACCTTGGTTGACTTTGCCGGGCATTGAACGCACAACAGGTAGAGCTTAGTGACAAGTGACCCCTTTGGGAGGGCAAGAAGCTACACGCAGTGAGCCACCGTGGGGGCAACAACAGTCACAAATCCCCGTATTGGGTGCCACTCAACGGAGACGGCTTATCGTCCAACTCGGTATCATCAAACGTCGGCATCGGCGCAGGATTGCGCCGCCCCGATTTTACGATCTCACCCGGTGCGGACAGAGGCGCTGGCGCCGCCACAGATGCCAGGGCTTGTTTGAAGGCGGCCACCTCTTCAGGATGCAAAGGCTCATAGCCCGATTTAGGCGGTTGCGCCGCTGGCATGCCGCCTGGTACGGATGGCTTCATGGTCGCCGGTGACACAGGAACTGGAGGGGTGGGAACGCTGACCCGTGACAGTCCCGCCGTCACATGCTCATTGACGCGCCAATAAACCGCCGTCACCAGAATATCGTGTCGGGCTTTGGCATGCTGGGCAATGAGTCCCTCAATCTCGGCCAACCGTGATGTCTCACCCGCATACTTCCGGGCCAAATCCATCATGATGAGGTATTGGCGGCCCCGAGAATCCAGCGAGAGTACCTTGAACTTGTAGGTGGATGACAACACACCGGCCTTGATCATGGCTTCTCGCACCACTGAATACAGCATTTCGCGCCGTTCCAGGCGCTCGCTCTTGCGATTCGCCGCGCTACCGGGAGGAGCTGACGGAAGACGCCCACGCGGTTTCCCAGACGCGCTAAAAGGCACCGTCGCATCGACGTGGCTCAAGCCAGAACTCTCGCCCGACTGGACCGGGGCGGGTGGCGGCTTTCTAGAAAACCAGTTTAAGAGCGACATTCTTTTTGCTTTCGGAGACCACGACAAAATGAGTGTATGCCAGCTACTTGCCAATGCAAAATTTCGAAAAAATCACGCCTAGCAGATCGTCCGACGTGAATTCACCGGTGATTTCGCTCAATGCACTTTGACCCAGGCGCAGTTCTTCGGCCAATAGGTCCAGGGATTGGTCCTGCGCCGCCAAATGCGCAGCGGCGAGATTTAGATGGTTTTCGACCCGTCGCAGTGCGAGGAGATGCCGCTCCCTCGCAATGAAAACACCGCCATTGGAAGCCTGCCAGCCTGCCACTTGTAGCAAGGTGCGGCGCAGTGCGTCGAGGCCCTCGCCGGTTTTTGCCGACAGCACAACACCTGCCCCAGGCGCCTGCGCAGCCACCGCATCGGCCTTGTTCCAGACATCGATTATCGGCACCTTGCTTGAGAGTTTTCGGTCTATAGCCCTCGTGATATCTGCCTCTACCGCTATGTAATCAATAGCATGTAGCCGAGTGAGGTCATGCAGGAACACGACGGCGTCCGCTCCTTCGATGGCCTCCCAGGCGCGCGCAATGCCAATCTTTTCCACATCATCATCGCTGTCGCGCAGGCCGGCCGTGTCGACGATATGAATCGGCACACCCGCGATCTGTATGGTCTGCTGCACCTTGTCGCGCGTGGTGCCGGCAACCGGTGTGACGATGGCCAGCTCTGCGCCAGCCAGCGCATTGAGCAACGACGACTTGCCAGCATTGGGCTGGCCGGCGATGACCACGGTAATGCCTTCGCGCAACAGCGCGCCTTGCGCAGCCTTTTGCAGCACGGTCATCAACCCTTGCTGCAAACGCTGCAACTGACCCTTCGCATCTGACTTTTCGAGGAAATCAATCTCTTCTTCAGGGAAATCCAGCGTGGCCTCGACCAGCATGCGCAGATGGATCAGCGCGTCGCGCAGCGTATGGATCTCACGGGAAAATGCGCCTGACAATGATTGCGTGGCGCTACGTGCCGCCGCTTCGGTACTGGCGTCGATCAAGTCTGCAATTGCCTCGGCTTGTGCCAAGTCAATCTTGTCATTGAGGAATGCACGCTCAGAGAATTCACCCGGCTCAGCGATCCGCATGCCGCTGAGGTAACTGCGCCCGGTTGTAGGATCAGTGTCAGAGGCTGACTCCAGGCAACGTGCCAACAACAATTGCAGCACCACAGGACCACCATGCGCCTGCAACTCCAGCACGTCCTCGCCAGTGAAGGAGTGGGGACCCGGAAAAAACAGCGCAAGCCCTTGGTCCAGCGGTACATCATGCCGGTCGTTGAACGGCAAATAGGTCGCCTCACGCGGCCGCAAGGCGCGACCCAGCAGGTGCGCAATCCAGGTACCCAGATTTTTGCCACTGACCCGAACAATCCCCACTGCGCCACGCCCTGGTGCGGTGGCAATAGCAGCTATGGGGTTGTGGTGCCGAGCAAGCATGTGAGGCAAAGGGAAGGGAGGAAATTGAGGAAGTCCTTGCCAAGGATACCGTGGGACCGGCTATGCCGGACCACTGCTATCGCCCCCTGAGGGGGAGGCGCCGCAGGCGCTTCGGGGGGAACTACTTCTTCCAGGGCAGATTGAACTGCGGTGGCACCCCCATACGGGTGTTGATGATCCACTGCTGCGCGATGGACAACACGTTGTTGGTAATCCAGTACAACACCAGGCCGGCCGGAAAGAAGAAGAACATCACGCTGAAAATCAGGGGCATAAACCACATCATCTTGGCCTGCATGGGGTCCGGTGGGGTGGGGTTGAGCGCGGTCTGCAACAACGTGGTTGCAGTCATGATCAACGGCAAAATAAACAGGGGATCTAGCGAAGACAAATCCGTAATCCACATCGTCCAAGGCGCGTTGCGCATCTCCACAGTGGAAAGCAAAACGTTGTAAAGGGCAATGAATACCGGGATCTGGACCATGATGGGAAAGCAGCCACCCATGGGATTAACTTTTTCCTCGCGGTAGATGCGCATCATCTCTTGCTGCATTTGCTGCGGGTTGTCTTTCAGACGTTCACGCATCTCGGTGATCTTGGGGCTAACCGCCTTCATCTTCGCCATGCTGGCATACGCCTTGGCGTTCAACCAATAGAAGGCAATCTTGATCAAAAGCACCAAGGCAATGATGGACCATCCCCAATTCCCAATCAGGCTGTGTAGCGCATCGAGCAACCAGTACAGGGGTTTTGCCAAGGTTCTCAACCAGCCATAGTCTTTAACAAGTTCCAGACCCGGAGACAAGGCCTCCAAAACTTTCTCCTCCTGAGGACCGGCAAATAGCGTGGCATCCACGGTCTTTGAGGCGCCCGGAGCAATCGACTCCATGGCAACCCGCATGCTCGCCCGATAGCAGCAATCTGGCACCTGCGGGCCATCTCTGTCAAAAGCTTCTATCGTGTTCTTGCGGGCTACGCCATCCGGCAAAATCCACGCGCTGACAAAATAATGCTGCACCATAGCAATAAAGCCGCTGGTGGAATTTTGCTCGTAATCACCCGTTTTTGCGGGGTCTGTTCCCTTCATCTTTTTGATCTTGGGGAAGTCAAAATTTTGGTACTTCTTCGTTTCTGTAAATACTGCTGCGCCCGTAAACGTCGAACTGAAAGAAGGCGTGGTCTTTACGCCAAAGAGTTGCAACAACTTAGGTGGCGGCGTTTGCGAGACTGGGGTATGCCCATCACGCACCAACTGCAAATAGAGGTCGGGCGCAACCGCCGAATCGCCTGTATTGGTCACCACATGTTTGACGGCAATGTCATAGGCCCCGCGCCGCAGTGTGTATGTCTTTACAAGCTTCACACCACCCGCTTCCTGTGATGTGAAGGTAACAACCAGTTCCTTTTCACCATCTTTGAGCACACGCTCACCAGACATCGTCATCGGCGCTGTGTGGCTTGGAAACACGCGGTCTCCGGTCAAGGACAATAGTCCCGACTGGGCCATGTAGGAATGGTCCTTGTTGTCTTCCAGCAAAATTACATTCTTGGAAGGGTCCGCCAGGTCAACCTGCTTCAAAAGCTCGGTCCCTACCAGGGAGCCTCCCTTGGTGTCAAAAGTCAACTTCAGCACATCGGTCGCCACGACGATGCGCTCGCTGGGCACAGCAGACGTTTCGGCATTCAACGGCGCTTGTGCATTGCCTCCGGCAGGCGCCTGGGCGCTGTTGTACGTGTTGATGGTGTTGGCCGGTGCAACGCCTGGTGCAGTCACCGTCTGCTGGGCAGGGCTAGGAAAGAATGTTGCCTTCTTGCCGTTGTGCACCTGCCACTGGTCCCAGAGCATGACCATGGAAAAGCCAAAGATCACCCACAAAATGGTGCGGCGAATATCGTTCATGAAGGATTCTTTTCGGAAGGACAAGAGGAAATCAGCCGGGTAAACAGCCGGGGAGGTTCGACAGGCACGGTGTCAGGACCGCCCGCACACCAGGGGTGGCAGCGTCCGAGGCGCGCAACAGTAAGGTAGCTACCAACGGCAGCGCCATGGGTTTCTAGTGCCTGCAACGCATAGACCGAACAGGTGGGCTCAAAACGGCAAGCGGAACCGAGCCAAGGGCTGAGAAGTAGTCGGTACGCCTTCACAATGCCGATGAGCAGCGATTGCATCATGGCAAAGCAGGCACAGCCGAAGCGGGAATGCGCGAAAAAAGCTGCATCAATTCGGCCCGAACAGCAGCCTTCAGCATCTCAGAACTTGCGCTAACAAATTGGCTGCGGTCAAACGTCGCACGCAGCCTGACCAAGTGGGCACGTTCGACTAAAAACGGTTCGAAATCAGCACTCACGTTGTAGATCTGACGTTTGATAGCATTCCGCGTGACTGCGCGCTTGGCCCACCGTTTAGGAACCATGGCACCCAACCACACTGCAGATTTTGGAAACAAAGCAGGCAGCGCAACGCTGTGCACGTCAGCCGCAGTCGACTCCAAAGTACAGCAATGCAATGCAAAATGTGCCGTTCGGGCAAGTGTTTGACCCGCCAAAACCGCCTGGAACTGAGGCCGCGTCTTCAATCGCTGCACGGCGGTGTCACACCAAAACCGCACACCAGCAATGCCAGTAAATGCATGCGCTGGATCGAACAGGCCTGCAGCCAGGTTTCTTAGACAGCCAGGCGCTTGCGGCCCTTGGCACGGCGTGCATTGATGACAGCACGGCCGCCGCGGGTCTTCATGCGAACCAGGAAACCGTGGGTACGGGCGCGACGGATTTTGGAAGGTTGGTAAGTGCGTTTCATTTGGAATTCCTAACAGGCTCAGTTCTGATCAGCTTTCGTTTAAAAGGCAGATCTCGGTCAAATCGCCCCGAACACAATCAGGGGAACCGACGATTATCGCAAATTTTCTGAACCACGGCAACACCTTACATCCGAAACGAGGCGTATCGCTGTAAGTTCCAAGCTCCCGCAAAAATTGTGGATAAGGTTTTGATAAATTACAATCCGCAGAGCAGCAGTCAATAACTATCCACAGAAGCTGAAAAGAATAATGTCAGAGGGACCCCCCACAAACCACGCCCTGTCGCCGGGGCTCGACATCGGCCAAAGTCTTTGGCAAAGCTGTGTCGACCAGTTGGCCCAAGAGCTTCCTGAGCAACAGTTCAACACCTGGATCAAGCCGCTAAGCGCACAGGTTTTGGAAGACTTTTCCAAGGTCACTATCTTCGTCGCCAACCGATTTAAGCTGGACTGGGTGCGGGCCCAATACAGCACCCGCATTGCCGCTCTTCTGGAAAAAATGTACGGGCAACCCGTCCTGGTTGAGTTAGCAATTACTCCGCGGGAAATTGTTGCCAGATCTACATTTTCTGCCCAAACCACCGAAATGGTGGCGGCAGAAGAAAGCGTGCCCACAGGAGAACCTACACCCTCCGGACTACCCAAGAATCGCCTCAACGCATCGCTGACATTCGAGAACCTCGTCGAAGGTACAGCCAACCGCATGGCCCGCGCCGCCGCCATGCATGTGGCCACCATTCCAGGGCATCTGTACAACCCCTTGTTCATCTATGGCGGAGTGGGTTTGGGCAAGACCCACTTGATGCATGCTGTAGGAAACCGTCTGCTGGGCGACAAGCCGGGAAGCAAAGTTCTCTACATACATGCGGAGCAATTCGTCTCGGATGTGGTTAAGGCCTACCAACGCAAGACTTTTGATGAATTCAAGGAGCGGTACCACTCGCTGGATTTGTTGCTCATTGACGATGTGCAGTTTTTTGCCAACAAAGACCGCACGCAAGAGGAGTTTTTTAACGCCTTCGAAGCCTTGCTGGCCAAAAAATCACACATCGTGATGACCAGCGACACCTATCCGAAAGGCCTGACCGACATTCATGAACGCCTGGTATCGCGCTTCGACTCCGGGCTGACCGTTGCGATTGAACCGCCAGAGCTCGAAATGCGGGTCGCGATTCTTATCAACAAATCACGCGTCGAAGGTTCGGAAATGCCCGAAGAAGTCGCTTTTTTCGTCGCCAAAAACGTGCGCTCCAACGTACGCGAGCTGGAGGGTGCCCTGCGCAAAATTCTGGCATATTCCCGCTTCAACCAGAAGGAAATCTCCATACAGTTGGCCCGCGAAGCCCTGCGCGACCTTCTGTCTATCCAGAACCGGCAGATTTCAGTGGAAAACATCCAGAAAACGGTGGCCGACTACTACAAGATCAAGGTCGCCGACATGTATTCCAAGAAGCGCCCCGCCAGCATTGCCCGGCCGCGCCAGATTGCAATGTACTTGGCCAAGGAATTGACACAAAAAAGTCTTCCTGAAATCG
>JANXVI010000388.1 GCA_025351745.1 Rhodoferax sp. | reverse complement strand
TCCTCGGGCGGGTCCCGTTCAGCCTGCAGCGCGTGCTCTGGGGCGCCGCGCGCTTGGCGTAGCCGCAACAGCGCGCGGCGTAACTGTTGTCGGCTGCCAGCTTCTGTCTTGCCAGTGGCCTGTGCGATCTCGGCATGGCTTGCCTCAAACACCTCGTACAGCAGCACAGCCGCACCGTCGGCGGGCGTCAGGTGGGCTGCGAGCACATGCAGGGCGCGGGCGGCTTCTTGTGCCAATGCGGCGTCCATTTCAGCAGACGGCGATGCCTGCGCAGTGTCAGCGGTGTCGTTCGTTTCTGCCAGCCACTGCTGCATCCATTGGCGCCGCCGCAGGCGGTCGATAGCCAGATTACGTACCACGGTGTGCAGCCAGGCCTGCGCGGCGTTGAACGCGGGGGCGTCGTCCATCTCCAGCGCGCGGACGTAGGCGTCTTGCACAGCATCCTCCGCGTCCGTAGTGCCCAGCAGGCGGGAGGCCACGCGTACCAGTTGGCGGCGGTTTGAATCAAGCAGGTTCAGGGTGCGTTCGTCGTACATGGGCGCAGCATGCCACAAAGCTTTATAGATGCCGGGTGTCACGAAAGTGGCCTGCCGTTCGTCATGGCAGTTCAACACCACAACCAGGACTTCAGCATGGAAACCTCAGACACCACCCCACCCGCATCCACCGCCACGGAGACGCACACCTCCTACCTGGAGGAGAAGGCTTTCAAATCGCGCACGCTGCTGGTCTTCGGCACCGTCACCGACATGATGGCCGCCGACATCACGCGCCGCCTGATCGCGCTGGACGCCGACAGCGCAGAGCCTATCGACATGCTGGTCAGCTCACCGGGCGGCCATTTGGAGTCGGGCGACGCCATCCACGACATCGTGCGCTTCATAGCCGCGCCGGTGAACATGGTCGGCACCGGCTGGGTCGGCAGCGCGGCCACGCACTTGTATCTATCCGTGCCGCGCGAACGGCGCTACTGCACGCCCAACACGCGCTTCCTGATCCACCAGCCCAGCGGCGGCGCAGGCGGCCCGGCCAGCGACATCGCCATCCACGCCCGCGAAATCGTCAAGGCCCGCGAACGCATCGCCCGCACCATCGCGCGCGAGACAGGCAAGTCGCTGGAACAAGTGCTGGTCGACATCGAGCGGGACCGGTGGCTGTCGGCCGAGGAGGCGGTGGAATACGGGCTGGTGTCGCGCATCATCGAGCGCAAGACCGAGCTGCAGCGGTAGGGCGCCCGCTTACGTGTTGCGGCCCACAGACCGCGAGCGTGCCAGTCCGTAGGCTCTGCAGTTTTGATCTACTCAGGAGAATGCTATGGACACCCAGCACGACCAAGACAGCACCAAACAACTGTGGAGCCTGATTGAAGGCATGCGCTTCGCCATGGTGACCACCCACGCCCGGTCGGACCACCTGCATGCCCGGCCCATGACCGTGCAAAACAAGAACTTTGACGACGGCAAGCTGTGGTTCTTCATGTCGCGCACCGGCGATACCGTCGGTGAGCTGCAATCGTCTCCCAACGTCGGCGTCGCGTTCGTAGACCCGGGCGACGACAAGTACGTTTCACTGTCGGCGGTCGCGCGCGTTGTGGAAGACCGTGCCAAGGTGCGTGAACTGTGGTCCAAGATGGATGACGCATGGTTCAAAGGCGGCGTAGACGACCCCGACTTGGCATTGGTCGAGGTTTCCGTCGTGCACGGCCATTACTGGGATGTGAGGGAAAGCAAGCTGACCCAGCTGTTCCTGATGGCCAAGGCTGCAGTGACGGACGAGCGCCCGCACATTGGGGAGTCTGGCGAGGTCACAGCGTGATTGCTATCAAAAGTAGAGCGTTATTGCCTTGTTCGACGGGGGTATCGGCCATTTTTACATCTGGATCATGCCCGGTCGGCAACTATCTCCGTGCCGACGATGGGTAATGGCGGATCCTCTGGGTGATGAGGGGAGTCTCTAGGAATACTTTGGTGGGTACTAAATGATGGGTAAAGCCGCTTCGCCGCGCAGCTGCAATCGTCCCATTCCATTGAGCCTTCGAATCAACATCCAAAAGCACGCATCTGTATCAGAGTATGGGACGGCAGAGAAAGGTCGAGAGTATTTGTGCGAACTGCATCATGCTTGCATCGTGACGCTCGCAGAGCAACAAAAAAATCTCTTCGGAGGAAAGCAGTCCAGATCGAACGAATTTACGATAAAGCGGTTTAGCTTCCAAAGATTCGCCACCCAAGAACGTATGCGCAAACTCAGGTTGTCGATATTGATCCCATAGGGCTTTTTCCACATTTAGTATGGGAATGCAATACGTGCCTCTTGGCAAATCGGGCCGATTTTGATCGCCGTCCAAAATCGAAATGACGTGTGCCTCTGGCCCTAGGAATTCTTCTCCGCGATTGCGACGCATGAGGTCCGTTACCTGATCTGCGCCACCGACTTTAATGATGTAATACGAAAAGAAAGCTGGCGGGCAATACCTTCGAATAACATAATTCAGAAATTGAGTAAGCTCTTCATCCTCCGTAAGGATGTAACGGTCATACCCTTTGAAGCCGAACATTAAGCTCTTGACGCCGTTGAACGACATTGGCTCCAAGGTGGTTGTGCCAGCCCCTTCATCACGCTCTAGATATAGCAACTCGCCTGGCTCCAGTGTCTGCATCAGCGCCAATGAGTGGCTGGTAAACACTACGGTTGTGCTATGCAAAGCACACAGTTGTCGCAGTTTGTCGGACAGTCTGGCTTGGGTGCTGGCATCCAGGGAAACATCGATCTCATCGATAACGACCAGCGGCGTTCCTTGCGTGACCTTGCGATAGAGATTAATCAGGAAATATTCGCCAGAGCTGAAGTAGTCCTCACGGATATATCGCTTATCTGGCTGGATGAAACAGCAGCAAACACCTCGTCGAAACTGGATCTCAACGAGCTCGTCGAACCGACGATCCTGATAGATGTCAGAGAGGAATCCAATCAACGCTGTTGGCGTTTCGTACTTACCAAGAACTACGGCTTGGCGGATTTCATCGTCCTGATCAGCCAGGGTTCGGAAAAATGTGAATCGTTGGCCATAAGGAACCGGCATTTCAACTGAAACAATCGCTTTGTGCTGAGCTGGAACAGGCTTCCTTGTGGTGATGGAGCGAAGAGCTTGGTCATAGCTAAAAAAATGCTCATCGTCACCCACGGTGTAGCGAACAGAGCTATTGCTGTTGAATATCCCATCAGAGGATGTCCTGGCAAAAGTATCAGCCAGTGCAAGGTTCATGATGGCCTTGACCAACGTCGTTTTCCCCGAAGCATTTTTGCCGACAATGCACACAAGACCATGCTTGTTCAGATCGAGCTCGAAGGTCAGCCTATTAATCGGCCGAATTTGTTCGATATCTATGCGAAAGCGCATGGCTCAAGAAAATGAACGATGGAGAAAATAATCGACCACCGCTACCCCAAATTTTTTCCGAAGTTTGTCAAGGTAGTTTTGATCAACTGTATTCACATAATTCAGCAGGCCCGACAAGCGCGCTTCTGCTTTACGCGGATCACCGCCTACTCGGTCCGCAAACTTGCTTCGATCACGCGAATAGAAATAGATTAAAACTTCAATTTCCTCCTTGACGCTGGCATCCACCGAGACGGTTCCATTGGGAAGCAATACCATGCCTAGCAGCTTAATTTTTGCGCCGCTGTGAAGGAATTTCGACTTCTTGGGGTGTAGAGACAGTTCACCGTGCATAGTCTCCTGGAGCAGGGCCTCTACTTGATCCTGAATGCCCTCCAGCGCTGCATGATCTCGGCCGGAAACAGTGATGTCATCCGAATAGCGTGTCAGCACAAGCCCTTTGCTATCGCAATATGCCTTGAGAGCGTTGTCAAATGGCTGAAGCGCCGCATTGCTAATCGCTGGCGAGGTCGAAAACCCCATTGGCAAACTGTCATTTACACAGACAAGGTCAACCATCCGATCCAGCCAGCCATCAAAATCTCCCACTGGGCAGGGATCCTTGGCTGTGAGCAACGTAGATCGAACTCTGGACCGCTTAACGCTGGGGAAAAAATTGGCAATGTCGCAAACGAAAAACGATTTACTTTTGGCGTGGTGAATCACGGCATCGAAGGCGCTCACTCCCTTGCGGTAAGAGAAAACTACACCCTCGTTTACTGGCAAAAAGTCCAGCAAGAAAAGCCGCAAAAATTCGTGACAGGCTTTAAGTTTCTCGTTGGGCACCAGAAGATGCCTTGTCTTGCCTGACTGGGTAAACGTTTTGGAGCTTGTGTTCGCTTCCACGGGTGCATTTGCAAAATCCGTAAAGTGCCATTTATTGTGAAATACGGCGTTGAAAAGCACCTCAATGGGTTGCTTTTGGGATGTTGGATGCGGCGTGCTAAGAGTAGACATTTCAGAATCAGTTGCTTACACTATACGCATGTCAACGACTAGGAGTATCTCCAGTCGCAATGTTGACCTCTAGCCCGTCTGATCTACTTGTGTGGTGACTCGTGTGAGTCGCCACACAAGACGTAGAAGAGGCTAGGCAATTGAGATCAGATTCAATTTGCTTTGTGGAATTCTCGTCGCGGTCGTTCCGACTCCCAAAGATCGATTCATGCTAGTGGTCATTCGCCTTCGATAGTTCTTGGCCCGTAGTAGCACATCAAAAGATCAGTAATTTGGCCACCGAAGGCTTGTGCGGCAAGTGCTGACTCATACTCTTGGCACTACTCCGCCGCCTCCAACCCATTAGCAAAGTGCTCCCGCATCCTCTCCCGCGTACGCGCCGCATCCCGCGCCAGCAGCGCAGCCATGATGGCCTGATGCTCGGCCAGTGACTCTTCAATACGCCCGGTCTTCAGCAGGGAGTTGTGGCGGTTGAGCTTCATGACCTTGCGCAGGTCGGCCACCATCTGGTCGCGCCAGCGGTTGTTGGCGATGGCGAGCAGGCGCATGTGGAACTGTTCGTTCAGCGCGAAGAATTCGTCGGTGTTGGCCTTGCCCGGTTTGGCGGCCACTTCCAGCGCCTTGTGCAGCTTTTGCAGTTCGGCCAGTTCAGCGTCGGTGGCTTTGGTGGCGACCACGCCTGCCGCGTCGCTCTCCAGCAAGCTGAGCAGGTGGTACACGTCGGCCAAATCGCTCTTGGACACCTCGGTCACATAGGCGCCACGGCGCACCTTCATGGTCACCAGGCCTTCGGCGGCCAACACCTTCAGCGCCTCGCGCAGGGGGGTTCGGCTAATGCCGTATTCCTCGGCGATTTTTAATTCGTCAATCCAGTTGCCAGGTTCCAGCTCGCGCTTGAAAATGCGCTGGCGCAGCAGCTCGGCCACTTCTTCATACAGAGGGCGGGGAGCGAGTGATTTGCTGGTGGTGAGGGGAGCAGACGTGGCGGCCATGTTGGCGCAAAGTGTAAGCTAAAACATAGATTCTTAATTCATAATTATAAATAATGTAAACTTTGTGCAGCTCCAGCCGCCGCCCGCGCAGACCCGCCCAGGTTTGTTCCAGCAGCCCCAAACCGATGACCGCCATGACTGACAAACACACAGAATTCAAAACCGCCACGCTGCAAGACTGGGCCAAGTCCGCCGCCAAGTCCGCCCCCGGCGGCAATGTGGACGCGCTGAACTGGATCACGCCTGACGGTATTGCCGTCAAGCCCCTGTACACGGCCGAAGACACGGCCAACCTGGCCCACACCAACACCTTGCCGGGCTTCGAACCCTACCTGCGCGGCCCGCAGGCCACGATGTACGCGGTGCGCCCCTGGACCATCCGCCAATACGCGGGCTTCTCCACCGCCGAAGAGTCCAACGCCTTCTACCGCAAGGCGCTGGCCGCGGGCGGGCAGGGCGTGTCGGTGGCGTTTGACCTGGCAACGCACCGCGGCTACGACAGCGACCACCCGCGCGTGACCGGCGATGTGGGCAAGGCCGGTGTGGCCATCGACAGCGTGGAGGACATGAAGATCCTGTTCGACCAGATCCCGCTGGACAAGGTCAGTGTCTCCATGACGATGAACGGCGCTGTGCTGCCGGTGCTGGCCGGTTATGTGGTCGCGGCAGAAGAGCAGGGCGTGGCGCAGGACCAGTTGAGCGGAACGATTCAGAACGACATTCTGAAAGAGTTCATGGTGCGCAATACCTACATCTACCCGCCGGCGCCGAGCATGCGCATCATTGGCGACATCATCGAGTACACGGCGCAGCACATGCCCAAGTTCAACTCGATCTCCATCAGCGGTTACCACATGCAAGAAGCCGGCGCCAACCAGGCGCTGGAACTGGCCTTTACGCTGGCTGACGGCAAGGAATATGTGAAGACGGCCATCGCCAAAGGCATGGACGTGGACGCCTTTGCCGGGCGCTTGAGTTTCTTCTGGGCCATTGGCATGAACTTCTATCTGGAAGTGGCCAAGATGCGCGCCGCGCGCCTGCTGTGGTGTCGCATTATGAAGGGCTTTGACGCCAAGAACCCCAAATCGCTGATGCTGCGCACGCACTGCCAGACATCCGGCTGGTCACTCACCGAGCAGGACCCGTACAACAACGTGGTGCGCACGACGATCGAGGCCATGGCTGCGGTGTTTGGCGGCACGCAATCGCTGCACACCAATTCGTTTGACGAAGCGATTGCGTTGCCCACCGAGTTCAGCGCCCGCATCGCCCGCAACACCCAACTCATCATCCAGGAAGAGACCCACATCACCAATGTGATCGACCCCTGGGCTGGCAGCTACATGATGGAAAAGCTGACGCAGGACATGGCGGATGCCGCCTGGGCCATCATCGAAGAAGTCGAGGGTATGGGCGGTATGGTCAAGGCCGTGGACAGCGGCTGGGCCAAGCTGAAGATTGAAGCTGCAGCAGCCGACAAGCAGGCGCGCATCGACAGCGGGCAGGATGTCATCGTCGGCGTCAACAAGTACAAGCTCAAGACTGAGGACGTGATTGAGGCGCGCGACATCGACAACGTGGCCGTGCGTGATTCGCAGATCGCCCGGCTCCAGCGCATCAAGCAAAAACGCGATGTAGCCCTCGTGGATGCTGCATTGGCTGCTATCACTTCTGCAGCAGAAGCCAACACGGGCAATCTGCTGGACCTGTGCATCAAGGCCGTCCGCCTGCGCGCCACCGTCGGCGAGGTCAGTGACGCGATGGAAAAAGCCTTCGGCCGCCACCGCGCCGACACCCAAAAAGTCAGCGGCGTGTACGCGGCCGCCTACGACGCCGCCGGAGGAGACACGATGGAGTACTGGGAGCAACTCAAGAAAGACATTGCCGGCTTTGCTGAAGCGCAAGGCCGACGCCCTCGCGTCATGATCAGCAAGCTGGGCCAGGACGGCCACGACCGCGGCGCCAAGGTAGTCGCCACCGCCTTTGCCGACCTGGGCTTTGATGTGGATATGGGCCCGCTGTTCCAAACCCCCGAAGAATGCGCCCGCCAGGCGATCGAGAACGATGTACACGCCGTGGGTGTGTCCACACTAGCCGCCGGCCACAAGACGTTGGTGCCCGCCATCATTGCCGAGCTGAAAAAGCAGGGTGCGGACGATATCGTCGTGTTTGTCGGCGGGGTGATTCCGCGCCAGGACTATGACTTCTTGTACGCGGCGGGTGTCAAGGGGATTTATGGGCCGGGTACGCCGATACCGGTCAGTGCGCGGGATGTGCTGAACCAGATTTCCAAGGCCATCGCTTGAGTCGGCAACGAATACATTTCCGCTTCTCCGTTCGGGCTGAGCTTGTCGAAGCCCTGGCGATGGTTAACCCCTTCAACCTGT
>JANXVI010000375.1 GCA_025351745.1 Rhodoferax sp. | reverse complement strand
CGACCGGAAAAACACCCGTATCAGTCGGTGCAAACTGCATTGCCGAACGCCCCAAATTTGGCGATGATGGCACTCAGTGTTGCAGACACATCAAAAAAATAGAAAAGAAATAGATTCACACGGGAGTGTACTTTGATGGTTTCTCGATCCAGTGCGCCCGAGCGGCGTGAAGCACCCAGGCCGGAAGTTGACGTCGCGCGTGTGCTGGCGGCAGACAAAAAGTTCACACTGCTGGTCCAGTTCAACTGGGCTGTTGTGCTCTTCTCGGCCTTTTATGTGTTGGTCAGTTGGGCCATCGATTTTGGGCCAGGCATGTACATCATGGCCCTCAACGGCCTGCTACTGCTGGTCAATCTGGTCTACATCGACAAAGGCGGCAACTACACGGTAGCGGCCAATGTGTATCTATGTACCAACACACTGGTGGCCGTGGCGGGTTGCACCTATTTTTCTGGTGGTTTGTACTCGCCTGTCATACCCTGGTTTGCCTTTGGGCCCGTCACTGCCACGCTGATGCTGGGATTCAACCGCAATACGTTGTTCTGGTTGTTCGTCAATTCCGCGTACGTGCTGGCCTTTGGTGTGGTGGGCATGTTGGGTTTTGCGTTGCCGATAGAGTTCAACAAAGATTATTCCGGTTTCTTTTTTGCGGCTTGTCAGATCGGGCTGGTGTTCACACTGCTGATCCACACGCGGATATTTGATTCAGAAAAGAACCGCGCTCTGGGCGAGGTGGAAACTAAAAACGTCGAACTGCACGCAGCCCTGCGCGACACCGCACATGCGCGCCACAAGGCGGAGGCGGCCACGGCCACCAAGTCGGCCTTTCTGGCCAATATGAGCCACGAAATCCGCACGCCCATGAACGCGATTATCGGCATGTGCCACTTGGCCCTCAAGACCGAGTTGACGCCACGTCAGCGCGATTACTTGCAAAAAGCCCAGCAGTCCAGCCAGCATTTGTTAGCCATCATCAATGACATTTTGGAGTTGTCCAAGGTGGAGGCTGGTAGGCTGGAGTTGGAGGTGGGTGAATTCAGCCTGGAGCGCATGCTGATCAAGGTGGCGGACCTGCTGGGTAACAAAGCGGAAGACAAAGGGCTTGAGTTGCTGTTTGATGTGGCCCATGATGTGCCTGATGCGCTCAAGGGCGACGCGTTGCGCTTGAGCCAGATGCTGATTAACTATGCCAGCAATGCGCTGAAGTTTACTGATGCGGGCGAGATTGACATTCTGGTGCGGCTGCAAGAGAAGAAGGCAGACCAGCACGTGGTCTTGCGCTTTGAGGTGTGCGACACCGGTATTGGGCTGTCGGCGGAACAGATCGGCCACCTGTTCCACAGCTTTCAGCAAGCCGATGTGTCCACCACCCGTAAGTACGGCGGCACGGGTTTGGGGCTGTCCATCACCAAAGTGTTGGCCCAGCAAATGGGTGGTGATGTGGGCGTGCGCAGCGTCCCCGGCAAGGGCTCTACCTTCTGGTTCACGGTGGAGCTAGAGCTGGGAAGCCGCAACACCCGTCGGCTGGAACTGCAAAACGATATGCGTGGCCGCCGCGTGTTGGTGGTGGACGATGTGGAAAACACCCGCCAGGTCTTGTCTGAAATGTTGAGCTGGATGAGCTTTGTAGCAACCATGGCCGATACCGGGAAGGCCGCGTTGCAAGAAATTGCGCGGGCCGATGCCGCGGGCCAGCCCTATGACGTCGTACTGCTCGACTGGCACATGCCGGGTATGGATGGCGCCGCCACAGCCCGGCGCCTTAAAACACTGCCCTTGGCGCGCACGCCCAAGTTGATCGCGTTGACCCAACAGCATGGCGACGATGTTAGTGTTACGTCCGCTGCAATCGCCGACCTGCAAATACGCGCAACCCTGAGCAAGCCTGTGGCTCCCTCTAAGCTGTTTGATGTCTTGATGGATGTTCTAGGAGGTAGCTTGCACAGGCTGGGGGCAACGGTCAATGCGCTCAGCGGCATCTCGCCCGTCGCATTGCAAGGGGTGCGGGGTGCCCGCATCCTGCTGGCTGAGGACAACGCCCTGAACCAACAGGTGGCCAGCGAGCTGCTGCGCGACGCGGGCTTCATGGTCGACATCGCAGACGACGGTCGCATTGCCTGCGACATGGCGCAGGCCGCATTCGCATCGGGCCAGACCTACGACATGATCCTCATGGACATGCAGATGCCGGGAATGGGCGGCCTGGAGGCTACTTCCCGTATACGTGCCACCCAGCACGGTGCGGCGGTGCCCATTGTGGCCCTTACCGCCAATGCCATGGCTTCTGACAAAGAGAAATACATGGTGGCTGGCATGGTGGACTTTGTCAGCAAGCCGATTGACCCGGACGAATTGCTCCGCGTTTTGGTGTACTGGATTGCACCGCGCAGTGGGGCCGATGTGGCGCCGTCCAACGCGGTGCCATTTGTTCCGGTCAAACCCAACGAGCCCCTAGAAGCCATGCCTGCCTTCATAGAAGGTCTGGACCAGGCAGCGGGCATGCGCCGGGTCATGGGCAAGCAGCACCGCTACCTGTCCATGCTAAGGGCATTTGCCGACGCGCAGGCCGATTTGCCGCAGGCCATTGCCCAGGCCTTGCACGCCAACGATTTGACAACGGCAACGCGCCTGGCGCACACGCTGAAGAGCCTTGCCGGCAATATTGCGGCGTCTGAAGTTGCGCGGCTGGCGGGAGCGATGGAGGAGACCCTGCGCAGCGATACCGGGGCGGACGTGCAATCAGCTGCGCTAGATTCTTTGGCGGCGACTCTGGGCGCGCAGATTGCGGCCATCCACAAAGCATTGCCGCCCGATAGCGGCCCTGCCGCTGGCGGTCAGGCGGTGGCGGTGGACTTGCAACGGCTGGTGCAGATCTGCAACGAATTGGAAACCTTGCTGAGGAATGACGATGGCAATTCCGAGCGTCTGCTCAAAGAGCATGCCCCGCTGTTGCGTGCGGCGTTTGCATCCCACTTTGTGGCCCTGCAGGCCGCAGTGAATGCATTTGACAGTGAGCGGGCGCTGGTGTTGCTTCAAGAAGCGTTGGCGGCGCACCACTTTGAAGGCGTACAGTAGATACCAGCCCTGCCTCGAGTGCTTTGCGCGGTAAAGGGCTTAGAATTTTTTGCGTCCTGTAAACCCCAATGAAATGGTCTGCCTATGCAAATCGCGGAACTACCGGCAACTGAGCTCGCAAGATTGGCGGCGCTGCAGGCGCTGGACGTGCTGGACTCCGGGCCAGAAGAGGAATTTGACGCGCTGATCAAGGTCGCGTCGCTGGTGTGCGGGGTTCCTATTTCGCTGATTAGCCTTGTAGACACCGAACGCCAATGGTTCAAGGCCAATCTGGGGTTGCCGGGTGTATCGGAGACACCGCGTGACATCGCGTTCTGCGCGCATGCCATTTTGGACGATGACCTGTTTGAAGTGCCCGATGCGACACGCGACGTGCGCTTTGCCGACAACCCCTTGGTGACCGATGCGCCCGATATCCGCTTCTACGCGGGTGCACCCATTGTGTTGGGTGATGGCAGTCGCATCGGCACGCTGTGTGTCATCGATCGCCAGCCCCGCCAACTGACCGCCACGCAGCGCGAGATCGTCAGCAATCTGGCCATGGCCGCGGCCCATGCCCTCGAAGGCCGCCGCGCCATCCGGGCTGCGCAAAGGAATGCGGCTGAACTGGCTGCCAGCGAACGCAGCCTCAAAGAGGCGCGCGACAGTGCCCAGGCCGCCAATGTTGCAAAGAGCCGCTTTCTGGCCACCATGAGCCATGAAATTCGCACGCCCATGAACGGCGTGTTGGGCATGGCCCAGCTCATGTTGGCGCCTGGTTTGTCCGAGACGGAGCGCATCCAATTCGCGCAAACCATTCTGACCAGCGGGCACACGTTACTGGAGTTGTTGAACGACATTCTGGATCTGTCCAAGATTGAAGCAGGAAAACTGCAGTTGGAAGCCAAGGCTTTTGAGGTGGCGGGCCTGCTGAGTAATACCCGCAACCTCTTCTCGGGTGCTGCGCAGGCCAAGGGCTTGCAACTGGAATGCCAGTGGCAGGGGCCTGCGGACCAGCACTACCAGGGCGACGTGCACCGCCTGGCGCAGATGCTGTCTAACCTGGTGGGCAATGCCATCAAGTTCACCGCCAAAGGCCGTGTGCGCATGGACTGTACAGAGCTCAGCCGCGACAACGGCCGCGCTTTGCTGGAGTTTTCGGTCGTTGACTCCGGTATTGGTATTGCGCAGGAAGACATTGGCCTGCTATTCAAGCCCTTCTCACAGACTGACAGCTCGATCACTCGTGAGTTCGGTGGAACCGGTTTGGGGCTGTCACTGGTGCGCACACTGGCGCAGGCCATGGGCGGTGAAGTGGGTGTGACCAGTGAGCCTGGCCGCGGCACACGGTTTTGGTTCAAGGTACCTGCAGAACTGGTTATGGGCATGCCGCAGCGCAGCGCGGCATCGCGCGATGCCCTGCCGCCCACGTCCGATCCCTGGCGTTCGGGCGGCGCCCTGCGAGGCCACATTTTGGTGGCAGAGGACAACCCGATCAACGCCATGGTGATGCAGTCGTTTGCGGCGCGCCTGGGTTTGACGATGACGCTGGCAGGCGATGGGGAAAAGGCGCTTGATTGCATCATCGCAGGGGCAGCCGGTGTGCAGAAGCCTGATCTGGTGTTAATGGATGTGCACATGCCGGTGATGGATGGCTACACCGCGACGGAACGCATTCGCCAATGGGAAGCAACGCACATGCAGGCCCGTATACCCATCATCGCGTTGACCGCCGATGCCTTTGAAGAAGACCGCCATCGCTGTATGGCCGCCGGCATGGACGACTTTCTCTCCAAACCCATCGCCATAGGAGTGTTGCGGTCCGTGTTGGTTAAGTGGTTGGTATCCGCCGACCAGAAGCCGTGAGGTCGCTGGCCGTGCGGCGGCTATAGTTCCAGGCATTTATTCATGCTCTGGCTCAAACAGTACCGCAAAGAACTTCTGGCGGGCGACATTGGCGCCGGCATTATTGTCGCGTTGATGCTCATTCCCCAGGGCATGGCCTATGCGCTGGTGGCCGGCTTGCCGCCCGTGACGGGGCTCTATGCCAGCCTGCTGCCCGCCGTGGCATACGCGGTATTTGGCAGCAGCATGGTGCAATCAGTGGGGCCCATGGCTATTACCTCGTTGATGGTGGGCACGGCCGTTGGGGCACTGGCGCCCTCGGGCAGCGCGCTCTACACGGTGCTGTCACAGCAACTAGCCTTGCTGGCGGGCCTGGTGCTGTCTCTCTGCGGTGTTTTGCGGCTGGGCTTTTTGTCCAATTTTTTCAGCCGCCCGGTCATGAGCGGCTTTACCAGTGGTGCTGCGGTAATTATCGCTGTGGGCCAGCTCAAACCCTTGCTGGGGCTTGCACACGACTGGAGCGTCGCAGCCATCTACATCCCCAGTGTCGTCGTCGGTGTGTTGTCGTTGATACTGCTGGTGATGGCACGTTACGCATTGCCACCAGTGTTGAAGGCACGCGGCGGCTGGGTGGCCGACATACTGCCCAAGCTGGCACCTATTGTGGTAATTGTGGGGGCCACCGTTGCGGTGGCTGCGCTGGGGCTTGATGCAAGGGGCATGCAGACGGTTGGGAAGATTCCTGTGGGCCTACCAAGCCTGGGTTTGGCGATATCGTCTGAGCACTGGCGTAGCCTGTTGCTGCCTTCTTTGGTGATTGGTTTTATGGTGTTTCTGGCCAGCCATTCGGCCGCACAGTCCTTAGCCCAAAAGCGCAATGAACGCATTGACACCAACCGCGAATTGCTAGGCCTGGGCGCGGCCAACCTGGCCAGTGCGGTCAGTGGCGGCTTTGTGGTGACGGGCAGCATTTCGCGCTCGGCGGTCAACTACGCAGCGGGTGCCAATACGCCGCTGGCATCTCTGTTCTCGGCCGGCTTGATCGCCGTTGCGCTGTGCGTGCCCAATGGGTGGCTATCGCTGATCCCTCAACCCGCCATGGCCGCCACCATCATCGTGGCGGTTGTCGGCATGATTGACTTGTCTACCCTGGGCGAGGCGTGGCGCCATGACCGCAGTGACGCCGCCACGCTCGTCGCCACCACGGTGGGTGTGCTGGTGCTGGGGGTGGAGGAGGGGGTGCTGATTGGTGTTGTGCTGTCCTTCGCGTCCTTGATCTGGCGCAGCAGCAACCCGCACATCGCCATCGTCGGCAGGCTGCCCGGCACCGAGCATTTTCGCAATGAGGCGCGCTACACGGTAGAGACACTGCCCCACGTGCTGATGCTGCGCATCGACTCGGATCTGGTGTTCAACAACACCGATGGTGTGGTGGACCGCATCGAGCGGGAGCTGCTGGCCCGGCCAGACGTACGCGATCTGGTGCTGGTGCTATCTGCTGTCAACATGGTGGACACGACGGCGCTGCTGGCGCTGAACGAACTGAATAAAAATATGGGGCCGCAGAAACGCCGCCTGCACCTGTGCGAAGTCAAAGGGCCGGTCATGGACCGGCTCAAAGTCAGCCGGCTGCTGGGCAAGGATTTGACCGGCCAGGTTTTTTTAAGT